>CAMZIK010000168.1 GCA_947307175.1 uncultured Clostridia bacterium | reverse complement strand
AGTAAATGATCGGTGCATTTTTGATTGCTGCTACTGGACTTGCGGAGAGAGCATCAGCAAATGCTGAATCAGTTGCAAAGAAGATCGTATCAGGAGCTTTCTTTGTCTTGGTCTGAAGAGCCTTGGCTACCTTCGCAGCAGTCTCGAAACAAGTCTTGCCCGAAATCATTGTCGGATCGTACTTAGCAAGTGCTGCCTTGACCTTGCTGCCGACTGCACCGTTTGTGCTAACTATGATTACTTTCTTAGCTTTCAGCCTTGCAAGCTCTGCTTCTGTCTGCTTTGTCACCTGCTTGTCAGTCGTGAGAAGCAAAGGCGCATTATAAGCATTTGCAAGCGGCACTGCAACCAAAGCATCGTGATAATCCATACCTGTCGCAATAATTACCGTACCCGTTCCGTTCTTGTACATTCCCTTGGAAATGAGCGCTGCGGTTTCGTACCTGTTTGCGCCGGCAAAACGTGATACTTTGGGTTCAGTCATTCGGTGTGCAACAAACTTGAAGCCATTGTTTTTTGCGTATTTCTGAGCGGCTGTGCCTTTCACTCCGTAGATAGTGAAACCGCTGACTTTATTTTTAAAATAACCATTATATTTATAATAGCCAAATGCCATATCATTTATGCTTTTTACGCTGCTTGGGATAGTTACGCTTTTAAGGCTTGTGCAGTCCCAAAATGCTCTTTGGCCGATGCTCGTAACGCTGCTGGCTGTGGATAGTTATGATTGTAATGCTTGAACAATTGTTAAACGCATCATCTTCAATACTGGTTTCGCTGTTTGGGATAATCACACTTGTAAGTTTTCTGCAACCACAAAATGTACTATCTTCAATGCTTTTGATCTTGCTCGGTAAAACTATTTTTTTGAGGTTTTTGCAGGAACAAAATGCAGCATCACCTATTTTTACAACACTTTCCGGAATCGTTATTTCTGCAAGATTTTCACAACCCTCAAACGCACAATCACCGATTTTTGTAACACTGTTAGGTATAGTTATGCTTTTAAAACTTGTACAGTTCATAAACGCAGCACCGCCTATATTTTTAACACTGCTCGGGATAGTTATACTTTTAAGGCTTAAGCACTCATAAAACGCATAACTGCCGATTTTTTTAACACTGCTCGGTATAGTTACGCTTTTAAGATTTGTGCATCTATAAAACGTATCACTTTCAATGTTCGTAACGCCTTTTGGTATTATTACACTCGTAAGATTAGAGTAGGAAAACGCTCTATATCCGATGCTTTTAACGCTTTTGGGGATAGTTACACTTGTAATGCTTGCGCAGTATGCAAACGCTATTTCTCCAATGCTTGTAACTTTCTTTCCACCGATAGTTGAAGGGATAGTTACCGCACCGCCTTTGCCGTTGTACTTAGTTATTTCAGCCGTACCGTCTTTAAGGACTTTGTATTCGTAGTCACCTGCCTGCGTCGCACTCGCCGTTATGCTTGTGCTTGTCTCAAACACGCCATCTGGCAGCGCCGCCGCCGAGCCAAGCAGCAGAGCAACCGCCAGCAGCCCCGATAAAAGTCTCTTCTTCATAGTTTTCCTCCGTTCCCTGCCTTAGCAGAATAATACAAATACAGTATACTACCCCACACCGCCAAAGTCAATAGGAATCACATTTTCAGCACACAAAAAAGGCGCACATTCCTGCACGCCTTTGGTTGTATATTTGGTTTAAACACTTGCCTTTATGATATTAAAAACAAGGCCATTAAGTGCTGTTAGCTTTTAGTATGAAGTATACTCTCAATATCGATCAGCTGCTAACTGATAAGCTGATATCTGATGCCATTGAGCTTAGCATATTTTTCTGCATATGACCCTGACTTGCATTTTATTGTAAGAGATTCACAACCCTCAAATGCAGAATTACTGATGCTTATAACACTATTGGGTATAGTTATGCTTTTAAGCATTGAGCAATACTTAAACGAATTACTGCTGATGTTTGTGACACCATTCATAATAACAACTGTTTTTATAGAATTTTCGTATAGCGGGAAATAAAACGGATCCTTCATCTTACCGCTGCCTGATATAGTTATCTGACCGTTTTTTCAAATGTCCACTTTACATTGCTTCCGTTTGCTCCGCAATTTCCTGATGCAAGGATATTACCGCTCGGCTGCTGTTTTTTTACCCCAAACCAAGACCTGAGAGACTTTGTCGTCAGCTTTGAATAGGAATACAGAACTTCTATTTTATTTGCGTAACTGTTTGCCTGAGCGTTTGTTGCACTTTTTCCGTTTACCTTATAGTCAAATTTATCGACCTTCATGCCGTTTTCATACCGCTGCATCAAACCAAGTATTTCATTTCTCTGCATATCCACAAGAGATACTCCGACATTTCCGCCTTGCAGTTGACAGATGATAACTTTTCCTTTGTTGCGGTCAAGGATTATACAGTCATTTCCCATTCCTCCGCCGATCCAGATCTTCTGATCGTGATATTTTGTCGGGCTGTCATATATCCTGTATTTTCCGTATCCATCAGTATTATAGACCTCTATCAGTTCCTTTTTTCCATCGTTGTCAACATCCTGAAATGTATAGTCTAAATAGCCAGTTCCAACTGGCTTTGTCGGAACGCCCGAAGAGCTTGTTTCTTTTTTTGTTGTTACCGTTTTGCTCCTGGATGTCTCTGATCTGCTGACAGATGACACGGTCGTGCTCTGTGAAGTGGAAGAGGTCGTTTCACTTTTGCTTTGTGAAGAAGATGAGGTAACAGTAGTTTCACTTTCGCTTTGTGAAGTTGATGAGGTTACGGTCGTTTCGCTCTCGCTTTGGGAAGATTCTGATGTCTTTGTTATGGCTTCAGCAGATGAAGCCGTAGTCTGAGATGTTGTTTTTGCTGTCGGCTCTGAAACCGAAGAATTACTCTCTCTACTGTCCGAAAAGCTGGAGTTGTTTGAACAAGCAGTCATACAGTTCAGGGCTGTTATAATGCACATAACACTGATTATTATTCTTTTTTTCATAGTCTGCCTCCGTTTCCTGCGAATATTATTCATCAGATACAGTATACTACTGTGTCATTGTAAAGTCAATGATAACCATATCATTCAGCACCCTGCACAATTTCTCCGTTCATAAATTGGCACACAAAAAGGCGCACAGCTCTGCAGACCCTCTCCCATTTTCCCCACCTCCACCAAACCCTTTCTCAGCCCGATCTCCACCCTCCACAAACCGCCTCAACCCACAAAAAAAGGCGCACATTTCTGCACGCCTCGTCCTACTCTCCCCACCTCCGCCGAACCCTTTTCCACCCCAATTTCCACCCTCCACAAACCGCTCCCAGCACAACAAAAAAGGCGCACATTCCTGTCGCCTCGTCCCCACTCTTCCCAACACCGCCGAACCCTTTTCCGCCCCAAATTCCTCACACCGCAAACACTCCCAGCAAATAAAAAGGCGCACATCTCTGCACGCTCTCTCCCACTCTCCCCACCTCCTCCAAACCCTTTCTCAGCCCGATCTCCACCCTCCACAAACCGCCTCACCCCACAAAAAAGGCGCACATTTCTGCACGCCTTTGATTGTGTATTTGGTTTAAACGCTTGCCTCTGCGATGAGTTTTACGAGGTCATCGGGAACAGCTCCCGTTCCGCCGAAAACAGTAAGCTTTGCAGCGTTCTTAGATTTCAGATAACTGCTCTGAACGTCCTGCAGCTTCTTGCCATCAGCAAGGAACAGCGCCTGTCTTGTCTTTGCAGCGTATACGCCGCCTGCGAGTGCATCAGGGAAATCGAGTCCCTTTGCAACACAAACTCCCGTGCCTGTCAGCACACTCTTGAACTTGTTGTTTACCTCAACGCAAGTCTCATATCTGTTCTTACCAGCAACTCTTACAACTGTCTTTCCGGATTTAAGTCCGAGAGCTGTTGCGACGTTCTTCATCATCGCATCAGAGATAACTCCATCACCGCCTATAACGTAAGCATTCTTTACCTTGCCCTTAATTGTTTTCAGGTAAGCTGCCGTAGTTGAATCAATGCTTCCTTTGTTCTTCAGATAAATGATCGGCGCATTTTTGATTGCTGCTACTGGACTTGCGGAGAGGGCATCAGCAAACGCACTGTCAGTTGCAAAGAAGATCGTATCAGGAGCTTTTCCTGCTTTCTTTTGCAGAGCTGTTGCGACTTTCGATGCAGTCTCAAAGCATGTTTTTCCGCTTATCATTGTTGGGTTGTACTTAGCAAGTGCAGCTTTGACTTTTGTTCCAACAGCGCCGTTGGTGGTAACAATGATAACTTTCTTAGCTTTGAGGCGTTTGAGTTCCGCCTCTGTCTGCTTCGTCACCTGCTTGTCTGTTGTGAGAAGCAGCGGAGCGCCATAAGCATTTGCAAGCGGCACAGCAACCAGTGCATCGTGGAAATCAAGTCCCGTTGCAACGATGACTGTATTCGTTCCGTTCTTGTATTCACCCTGCGAGATCAGCGCTGCGGTGTCGTATCTGTTGGCGCCTGCGAAACGTGTTGCTTTCGGTTCGGGGGTTCTAATCAAAGTATATTTGAGTCCGTTTTCTTTTGCGTATTTCTCGCAAGCTGTGCCTTCATAGCACGTTAGTGAAAATCCTTTTACTTTTTTCTGTGAATCTGATTTGGAATCAAAATAAAAACCGAATGCATCATCCCCAATTTTAGTAACACTCTTTGGTATTGATATATTTTTAAGGTTTATACATTCATCAAAGGCACTGCGTCCAATACTGGTAACGCTATTTGGTATAGAAATCTTCTTAAGATTCGCTGAATTGTAAAACGCCATGTCAGGTATGCTTTTGATACCATTAGGTATCGTTACACTTGTCACTTTTGAATCACGAAAAGACCCTTCGTTGATTTTTTTAACTGTATCGGGTATAATCAAGCTTCCTGTACATTTTTGACCGTCTATAACAATACCGTTTATAATTACTAATGGATTCTTTGCTCTCTGATCATCAAGCCATTTTGTTTTTGAGAATGCATAACCACCAATACTTGTAACACTTTTAGGTATAGTTATATTCTTTAAATTATTACATTCTTCAAATGCAGAATCACCTATTATTTTAGCTCCTTCTTGAATTGTCACGGTTGTAAGATTTGAACATTTATAAAACGAACAGTAATCAAAAGAAATAATACTTTTCGGGATCGATACGCTTTTAAGATTATCACAACTATAAAATGCGTGATGACCAATGCTTTTTACATTATCGGGAATGATCAAAGTTTTAATGCCTCCACATCCTTCAAACGCATATTCTCCAATACTTACTACATTACTTGGGATAACCAGCTTTTCTTTTTCACAATAAGAACCTTCAATCAGAATACCGTTAATAATAACAAGACTGTTTTTTGATTTCGCCGCCTGATCAAAAAGCCATTGCGTTAGTCTAAACGCTTGACCCTCAATCTTTTTAACACTTTTAGGAATAGTTACTTTTTTTAGATTGCGACATCCTCCAAAAGCACAAAATCCAATAGTTTCTACACTTTTAGGAATGATAATACTTTTAATGCCCAGACAACAATAGAACGCATTATGACATATAGTTCTAACAGTGTTTGGAATGCTCACGCTTGTGATATTATCACAATAATAGAACGCATTTCCTCCAATACTTGTTACACCTGGCTCAATAACAACAGACTTAATATCATCTCTCTCATAAAATAAAACGTTGCAAAATGTTTCAAACATATCACCTTTACCACTAAAGGTAACAACTCCGTTTTTAAGTGTCCACTTAACATTTTCGCCTGCCCAACCCGATGTAGCCTTGCTCGTCTCCGCACTCGCTGTCACACTTATGCTTTCAGTGACAACACTCTCAGGCAGCGCCGCAGCTGAGCCAAACAGCAGAGCAACCGCCAGCAGCCCCGATAAAAGCTTCTTTTTCATAGTATTCCCCCATTCCCTGCCTTAGCAGATTATTCAAGTAAATTATACTACTCTGCCACACCAAAGTCAATAGTAATCACATTTCCAGCACACAAAAAAGGCGCACATTTCTGCACGCCTTTTGGGTCATTTCAGTTTTATCCTCTTGCGTTTGCGATAAGCTTTACGAGGTCATCGGGAACTGCACCCGTTCCGCCGAATATCGTGATCTTGCCTGCATTCTTAGTTTTGAGATATGCTTTCTGGCAATCAAGAAGCTTCTTTCCGTCCGCAAGGAACAGAGCCTGCCTTGTCTTTGCAGCGTAAACTCCTCCTGCGAGCGCATCAGGGAAATCGAGCGCTTTTGCCACGCATATCCCATCTGTTTTGAGCAGCGACTTGAACTTGTTGTTGACTGCAACGCAAGTCTCGT
>CAMZIK010000167.1 GCA_947307175.1 uncultured Clostridia bacterium | reverse complement strand
ATCACCTTTGGAGTTTTTCCTGCTGGCGATGAGTGACGTATTTGGCTGCTCAGTGTCCTTATGAAAATTTGTGTGTTCATCCCGGGATTCAACGTCCCGACTGCTTGTTATGCTCAGAAGACTGTCTATGTCCGACTTCAGCTGTATTTCTATCTTATCATTGAAAACCATTATCTTGTCAACGATAAGACCGATGTCTTGTTTATCAAGATGTTGTTTGTTGACGATGCTGTCAAGCACATCGAAAACTGTTTTTGAGGACTGGTTGAGCCTTTTCAACTCTCCCTGCTTATCTTCAGCAAGTTTCAGCTGATTCTTCAAGCCTTCGATGCGTGTTGTGAGATCGTCAATCTGCTCATCATACACTTCCTCAATGGTGTCTGCACGCTCGGGATGCTTTATTATATCCCTCGCCTTCTGACGTATAAGCATATTGATCTCTGACTTCACTTTATCTATCTGGTCTTCAAGGTTTCTGACTATCCTTTTTCCTGAATCAGCGTTTTCTGTTTCAGATTTAATCGAATCCTGAAGCTGCTTTATCATGTCTTCTGAATTCTCCTTGACAAGTCCAAGATACTCTTTGAGTATCTCGTCAAGCATGTCCACTCTGGTATGATGAGATGAGCACACGTGCTTGCCCAGCCTGTGATAACTTCCGCATCGATATGCAGGTGCAAGATTTGCTCTGCTCATCGAAAACATCGGAGCTCCGCAGTCACCGCAATACAGATATCCCGAATAAGGATTGGCGTATTTTTTAACACCGTTATATCCGCTCTTATGTCTGTTCCTGATCGTTTCCTGTACATCAGTAAACAAATGTGGATCAACTACAGGCTGATGATTATTCTCAAATACAATGTTCTCTGTCTCGAGGAGTTTTTCATCACTTCCGTTGATCTTCTTTCTGCGGTACTTCTTCTGGCGGAGAGTTCCTATATAGAAGTCGTTACAGAGGATCTCGGCGATGGTCTGTATGCTCCACTCCTTTTTGGCAACTAGCTTGCACTCCTCGCCTTTCGCTTCTTTGCGTGCGATCTCATCCATTCTCGGTGTAGGTACATGCTGGGCGGTAAGATAGTTTGCTATCTTTTTGTAGCCCCAGCCCTTGTTGTAGAGCTCAAATATCCTGCGAACAATCTGCGCCTGAACCTCATCCACCTCGAATTTCATCATCTTGGTATTGGTCATAACATAACCATAAGGTACCGAACAGATCCACTTGCCTTCTTCCTGTCTGCGCTTGATAACCGACTTGACTTTCTTGGAAGCATCGGTTACAGGCATCTCATTGATAAGAAACCTGAATTGGATAGCAGTCCAATCATCATAGGTAGGATAATCGATACTATCGTTAATAGAAATGATCCGCATACCAGCATCTCTGAGGTCTTCAAGTTCCACAAGTCCCTTGCTGTTGCGGCGGGAGAATCGTGAAAAGTCCTTAACAACAAGTATGTCATAATCACGGCTCATCATCTTAGCACGCAGCTGCTGATACCCTTCACGCTGCTCAAATGTATAACCTGAGCGATCACGGTCTTCATACAGATCAAGCGTACTGTCGGGGAACTTTCTGGAAACATAGTCTTTTATTATTGATTTCTGATTCTCGATAGAGGTGTTGTCTCTGTCCAGCTCCTCATCAACGGATATTCTGCAATATCCGGCAATATTAAATCTCATAAACTGCTCCTTTCGTAACATCTGGTTTTTCAAATTCTTCTGTATAATATTATATCATACTATATTATACTTAATCAATAAGCAACTTTTCCCATTGCCATGTTGATTCAGCGAATACTGCAGCAGACAACAATGCTGCTGCAATATCCTGTCCCGCACTTAAATGATTTTGATAACTTTGTTTTGCTTAATCATATTTAAGCATTTGCGATGAATTGAAATTCACCTTTCAAATGTCTGGTCTTGTACTATTATATAACAGACTGCATCTGTTACTAATAGTTCGAGACACTATTTTGAGTTTTTGATTCTTAGTTATTAAGCCTTGCAGTTCTGCTTGATCAACTGTTCAGTGCCTTTACTAAGTTCTTCTTTTCCGGATCTGCATATAACCACCTTAAACTGCTGAGAAATAAGCAGGTTTATTGCTTCGTCGCTTAAACCTTCTTTCTGATCCTGATTTGTAAGCCAGACTACAGCAAGCTTTGTCTTGCCATAAGCTTTATATTCAATACTCATAAGCATCGCCTCCAGTTATCATTATTGACCGTAAACTCATCTTTTATTATCGATTTTTCCTGACTTTGATGATTAGTCATTCATTTCAAACTTTGTGCGTTTCGTTTTGAGCTCTGCGCGCGAGCTCGCTTTTTGGTATTGATTTTTGTGCTATAGAATCCCATTATCTTATTTATATGATATTTTGAGAAAAAACACAAGAAAATCGAAAAAATCAAAACCACCGGTGAAACCGGTGGTTTGCACAGCCCCTAAAAGGGGCAATTACAGGCTCACCCACTAAAGTGGGTACTGAATTATTATTATCGCATTAACCGCACTGCAACCCGTAAACGGGTAGTCCCTGCTATTACAAATTTTGATTAGAATAAAAAAGTGTTTTCCTTCGGAAAACAACTATGCTAAAGCTTTTTAATTCCCCCGGTAAAACTGGGGGTTGATTGTATGCTAAAGCATACAATAAAAGGCAGCAGCTGAGATCTTTCAGCCGCTGCCTTGTTTTATTCTTCCGTCTTTTCCTCTTTCTCTCCGTCCTCTTTCAGACCTGTGAGGGAGTAAACAAAGACCTCTTTCGATTTGCCCTTGAGCGGTATAGTTCCGATAGGCTCAACATTGACCCTGTCCTTGACCTGCTCGTAAACGTCCTGGCTGATAAGCACCTGTCCCCGCTTTGCATTGGCTTCAAGCCTTGCCGCCGTGTTGACCGTGTCACCTATCGCTGTATAGTCCATTCTGAACGAACAGCCTATGTTGCCGACAACGGCTCTTCCGCAGTTGACACCCACGCCGAAACCGACCGAGCGTCCGTATTTTTCGAGGAACTTACTCTCGATAGCATCGCCGCCGGCAACGATGTCAAGCGCTGTCTTGACTGCTCTGAAAACATAGTCGTCAAGGTCAAACGGTGCGTTGAACACTGCCATGGTCGCATCACCGATGAACTTGTCGAGCGTACCGCCGTTGTTGAAAATAGAATTCGTTGTCAGCTCAAGATAGCTGTTGAGGATATCGACGACCTGTTCAGGCTGCAGATTCTCCGACATCGGCGTAAAGCCTCTTATGTCAACGAACAGCACCGCAACTTCCCTGCTCTCACCGCCGAGCGTGATATTGTATCCGCCCGTCTTTGTTATCTCCTCAACGACCTGAGGTGCAACATATTTTTTGAACGTGTCCGATATCTTCTTTCGCTCTGCCGATGCGGAAATATAGCTGTGAACGATGCAAAGCACGCAGATAGCCGCCATGACTATCGGGAAATAAACGAACGGCAGTATGTATCCCGCATTGTTTATCAGTATCGCCATAACGATAAATCCCGTTATCACGACCACCGTCAGTGCGATAGTCCAGCCGGGCTTGATCTTCCGAAACAGCAGGAACGCAAGTCCTGCCGCAGCAGCGCACGCAAGCGATGTCAGCCACCTGTTCGCACACACGGGAGAGCGATTGTCGATAAGCGATTGTATGATATTTGCGTGTATCTCGCATCCGAACATAAGCTCCGAGCTGTTCGGCACGGCATACTGGTCATAAAGACCCGTTGCATACGCACCGATCATCACTATGCAGCCGCTGAACACACGGGGGTCCACCTCGCCCGAAAGCACGCTCGAAAGTGAAATGTTCTCGTAGTTTCCTGGCTTGCCCGCATAGGTGATGTTCATTCGCCCGTTCTCAAGCGTCGGCTCATAAGGCGTTGTGCCATTCTTTTCGCAGTACATCCTGTAAGCCTTGTAGGAAATGCTGTCGAGCTTTCTGCCCTGATACATTGTCGTCAGCAGCGATGAGCGCAGAACTCCGTCGCTGTCAGGCTGAGCGTTGACAAAGCCTGTTTCGCAGTTTTCTTTCATTATCGGCTGGTCGACCGTTTCGATGTTGTAATAGTCAACGAACATATTTCCGTCGTTGCCCTTGCGCAGCACGCTGTTGTAATTGATATATGAGCCTGCAATGACGTTTTTGTGCGCCGCACAGGCTTCACTGAGCGCCTTGTCACCCGCTTCGTCCATGCTGCCCGTTATCATCAGGTCCATTACGATAACATCGGGATAATCGCCAAGCGAGTTTATCACATCCGCATAGACCTTTCTCGACCACGTTCCAATAGTGCCGAGTTCACGCAGCGTGCGGTTGTCGATAGAGATTATCTTTATCTTGTTGTTTATGCCTCTCGGACTCTGATATACCCTGTCTGTCAGCAGCTTTTCAAACTTGCTGAAAACATTGAAATAACACAGCGCAAATGCCGCCAGCATAACAAGCAGCGTTTCGGCTGTCTGCACCAGCAGGCTCGTCTTTTTGATAGGCTTTTTCGTCTTCATTTTCCAAACACCCCGTAAACTCATATCACGCTCCCCCGCAGGAGCTTTTTCATTTACAGATAAGTATAGCATATTCACACCGATTTGTCACTATCTTTTAAAGAAATATTATTGACAACGCTTTATAAAAGTGGTATGATTAGGTTGAATTATTGCGCATTTTCAGCGTTTTAGAAGATTTTGTATATACATATAGATAAACCTGTTCTCCGCAGCTGCGGAAAACAGACACAAGCCTTGAAAAAAGGCGCACGGAGGTCGGGAATTATGAAACTTGGAGCTTTGCTGCACAGCAAGCTGTTTATCGGCATAGCCGCCGGTGTCGTTGCGGCAGCCGCAGCTGTCACGGGCATCCTGCTGATGCACCATGACGAAGCCTACCGTGTCATCAAAGTGTTCGATAAAACGGGAACGTCTGTCGTGACAAGATCAAAAGTCGGCGACATCGACCCGTATATCGGTATGAACCTTGAAAGCGGCGATACCGTCTGCACATTCAAGGAAAGCACGATGCACGTGAACCTTGATGACACCAAATATCTGCTGCTCGAGCCTGAAACGAAGATAGAACTTGAGGCATCGGGCAATTCAAAGGACAATAAGACCAAAATAGTGCTCAAAAGCGGGTCTGTGCTCAACGAGATAACCGAGCCGCTTTCGTCAGACTCGAGCTATGAGGTCAGTGCACCTAAAGCCACTATGGCTGTCCACGGAACGAGTTTCCGTGTTTCGATAGAAAAAGATGAAAACGGCGATTACATCACAAGGCTGTATGTCTTTCACGGCAAGGTCAAGGTGACGCTTGTCGATGAAAACGGCAACGAAACCGGTCAGACCGCAATTGTCGGTGAGGGAAAATGTATCGTTATCAAAACTGTCAAAAACGAAAAGACAGGCAAAGACGCCGCCATCGACGGAACGAGCTTCTTTGTGTACGACGGCGCAAATGGCAAGCTCAAAAGGGTGAAAGACGGCGATGATCCGACAATGGACATCGACTACTATTCGATACCTTATGACATTCTCAAAGAGGTCTTTACGACCGATAAGGAAGACGAGATAAAGCTCGATCCCGAGGTTCTGCGAAAGATCATCGAGGCAATGAACCGCAGGGACGGAACTGATACAAGCGGTGAAACATCACCGTACGAACAGACCACCAAGCATGAGCAGACCACTTCAAACAACGAGGAAACGACTGATCCTCAGGGCGACCCCGATCAGACGAGCACGACTACTCAGGCAGATCCTGTCGTGACCACCGTCCCTGTGACGACATCGTCCGCAAATTCGACGACCACAACGACCACATCGAGCAAGAAAGATCCTGCTCCAGATCCCGAGCCGGAGCCCGATCCCGAGCCGAAAAACGAGTACAGCGTTAAATTCTATGACTTTGACGGGACTCTGCTGTCAACTCAGACAGTCACAGACGGCACGGCAGCGATCGAGCCGACAAGTTACACCAAGAGCTACGTTGACAGTGCAACAGGCAGCACTATGGAGTTTGCAGGCTGGGATAAACAGTTTGACAGCGTAACAGGCGATCTGATCATCAAGCCTGTTTATAAGGCAAAGGCAAAGTATTCAGTCAAATTCTATGACTATGACGGCACTCTCCTTTCCACGCAGACTATCGAAGAGGACATGCCTGCGACCGCACCTTCAAACGTCACAGCGTCTTATGTGAGCAGCGGCGTGCACTATTCGTTCAGAGCATGGGATAACAGCTACACCAACATCTCAGCAGATCTGATCGTAAAACCGACGTATTACAGGAGCTATGAGGTCAAGTTCTTCGGTTATGACGGCGAGCAGATCGGCGAAACTCAGGTCGTTGAAAGCGGCAAATCAGCCACCGAGCCGACCGAGTTTGACAAGACTATCGACGTTGCC
>CAMZIK010000166.1 GCA_947307175.1 uncultured Clostridia bacterium | reverse complement strand
AGATCGGCGGCAGAAAGACCGTCTGCGGCGTGCAGTATGGGCGTATCGCAGGCACGAAGGACGACTGGATAAGCCTCAAAGACTGCAAGCAGATTTAAAATGAAAGGATTTGATTTTATGGACGATTGGAAAGAAAGACTTGTTGAAGAGTACCGCCAGCTCAAAGAACGCTGGGAGAAAATCAAAGCGGAAAACAATAAGCAGGAAGTTGCTCTTGAACTTGATACAACAACACAGACACGCAGGTGTTATTATGCTAATGAGCTTTTGAGGAGACAGCAGCGTGCAATGGGCGAATACCTGCATCTGCTGGAGCTTCGTGCGGAGCTTGAGGGCATCGAGCTGTAATCAGCAAGTTGCAGGCAAGTTAGCAAAGCCCGTATAATTAAAGCAAAAGCCTGTTTTCTTTAATTAGCGCTGGCTTTGTGCAAGTTAATTAAAGCTAATTTAATTTAATATGGATACAAGCGCTTATGTGACCGACATTAATGTCGGTTGCAAAGCAGATAACGTGCATCTTTTTTTAAATTCTGCACGATAATCAAGCTAAAGCCATAGTCAATATATATCTCTGTTTTTGCCCTCTCGGTCGTAATGATCGGGAGGGCGATTTTTTGTGCATAATCGAGTTAGAAATGTGGGGGAGTAAATGGGGGAGTAGAATGAAATTCAAGGCAATATCGGACGATAAAACAAAGAAAAAGGCTTCTGAGCAATAAGCTCAAAAGCCTTTATTTACGCGGATTGAGAGATTTGAACTCTCGCGCCCGTTTCCAGACCTACTCCCTTAGCAGGGGAGCCCCTTCACCACTTGGGTAAATCCGCAAACAGTATTTCGGAGCATTGCTCCGTAAAAAGAAATGTGGCGGACAGGGTGGGATTCGAACCCACGGTACGTTGCCGTATCACTGGTTTTCAAGACCAGCTCCTTAAACCACTCGGACACCTGTCCATTCAGAGGTCAGATCATCGTTTCCTCATTTGTGACTTAATTATTTTATCACACATTTGCTCTCTTGTCAATAGGTTTGGAGCAAAAAATTTCATCAGGAGCAAAAAAATCTGAAAAAGTTTTTAAAAACACTTGCAATTTGAAAAAAGATATGTTATACTATCATAGATATTTATAATTTCGGAGGGATTTTAATATGTCGATGTCTGTAATGGAGATCGTGGCAGGATCTGTACTTATCTTTGTTAGTCTGATCCTCGTTTTGATAGTGCTTTCAATGGAATCTAAAGATCAGGGACTTACATCTGCGATAGGCGGCGGTTATAATGAGTCGTTTTACGGAAAGAACGGCAAGAGTACAAAGGATGCCAAGCTTTCAAGGATCGCAAGAGTATGTTCGATACTGCTTTTTGTTGTTACCCTTACAGTAAACATTGTAGTTTCTATCTCTAACAAGTAAGACACGAGGCTGTTGCAGGTTTTGCAGCAGCCTTTTACTTTAAGAAAACGGTGAGAAAAATGAAAAAAACGGAAATGATAAATGATAAGATCAGGGCGCTGTTTGACTGCTTTGACGATTCTATGATATTCAGCTGTTTTGAGGGAGTCTACGGAGAGCTTTGGTGCGATGACGAGTCTGACCCAAAAACTGCGGTGATAGTTTCGGGCGACTTTCACTATCTTGCGGGAGAGCCTGCCTTTGCGGAGCAGATAATGGCGTTTGCAAAGGATAAGCCACATGCTGTTTTTGTGCCGTCCTGTGATGAGTGGTTCGATCTGCTCAACGCCCAATGTGCAAATGCGCTCATAAAGGTGGAACGCTACCATATGCGTGCGCCTGAAGAAGGCTTTGACAGGCAGCGCCTGAAAGAGATACTCAAAGGGCTGAGACCGTTAAGGCTATACGGCTGTGATCTTTTCCCGATCGGGAAAAAGGAGTTTGAAAAATGCAGGGAGTCGAACTGGGCATATTCGTTTGTGTCCAATTTTTCGGACTATAACGAATTTGAGCAGCACGGTTTCGGATTTGTGATAAAGCACATGGGCAGGATAGTCAGCGGCACGAGTACATACTGCTATTACAGCGAGGGCGTTGAAGTTGAGGTTTCCACTGACGAGGAGTACCGTATGCGCGGTCTTGCCAAAGTTACGGCGGCAAAGTTTATACTTGAATGTCTTGACAGAGGTTTGAAACCGAACTGGGACGCAAGGAACATGGCATCTGTGAGCATAGCGAAAAAGCTTGGCTTTGCACTGCACGATACATACACCGCATATGAGTTCAAAACGTCAGAAGAGGTTGTAAAGATGCCGAAAGATAAGTTCGACAGCGAGGCGGTGGAAAGGCTGTCACGGCTTGAGGAAAATTTGCTTGAGCCGCTGATACCGCAGCTGCTGGAATGGATACAGGATATGAACTGGCCTGTTGCGCAGCTTGTGTGCGACCTGCTCGCTGCTCATCGGAAAATTACAGAGCCGCACCTGCCTGCACTATTGAAAGCTGAGCAGACAGACGAGATATGGAAGTACAATATTATAAAGTATCTGCTCCCGCTGTGGAACGGCTGCCCGAATGACGACAGGATAACCAGCGAGATAGTGCGCATCGCAGAGCATCCGACCGAAAGTGAAAAGCAGGAGCTTGTCGATGAGGCGGCGAAAGCGTATTTAGATGATCTTGTGTGAAAAACTAATATTACAGGGGTATAAAAGCGGTGGTGATCGCAGTAATACAGGCAAGCTCTCAGAGCGGAAAGAATAAGCTTATATTTGAAGCTGTAAAGTCAGCAGCAAAGGGTCATACCGTTATCAATTTCGGGCGCACCGAAAATGACAGCAAAAGTTCGTATATACAAGTCTCAGCGGCGGTAGGTCTGCTTCTTGCCAGCGGCTCGGCAGACTTTGTTGTGACGGGCTGTTCATCAGGACAGGGAATGATGCTTGCCTGCAATAATATGCCCACAGTGTTGTGCGGATATATCCCGACTCCCATGGACGCTTATCTTTTTGCACAGATAAACAACGGCAACGCTGTTTCACTTCCGCTTGGCGAGGAGTACACCTACGCAGGTGAGCGCAATCTCAGAGATACGCTGGATAAACTGTTTTCAGAGCCTTTCGGACAGGGTTATCCGAAATCGGAAGTTGAAAGAAAAATGCAGGATACATCAATGCTCAAAAAGATAAGAAAACAGTCGCAGGTAAGCTTCACGCAGCTGTTTGATACGCTCGATGAAAGCATTGCAGAAAACGTGCTTGATATGACCGATGTAACAGACTACGTTATCAAAAACGGCAGGAACGAACAGGTTAAAGCGTGGCTGAAAGAAAGACTGAAAAACAGGTGATGATATGAACGAAATCTGTGTAGTTTTTTATGAAGGCTGGCAGATGGAATGCTGCGGAATGCCGTTTGCTGTCGGTGATAATGTAAAGTGGCTCGTTTTAAAAGAGACGCAGCTGAACTCGCCCGTCGATGTCGGCAGGGTAGACTACTGCTATGAGGCGCACAGCTCTGCGTGGGAAGAACTGTTTGTTTTAGAGGGCAGAGTTGAAAAGATAGATATTCTCTATCAGAACTATGAGCCGAGCAAGGACAATCCCCGTTATCTTGTTCCTGTCGGCGGAAAGCTGATGCCTGCGGAAAAGACAAATGATCTTGAAGAGGACTGCGACGGTATGAGAGCCACAGGCTATGTTGTCAGGTTAAGCGGCGTCACGGTGCGCCCTGCGAAAAAAGAAGAGGTAACGTTCAGGTAATGCTCCTCTTTGCATATGTATGGGGTGATGAAGATGGATACTAAAGCAGATATATCGATAGAACTGCCATATACGCTGATAGATGCTGTCGGCAACGGCGGAGAGCGTATTATCCTGAAATTCAAAAGTTTCACGCAGGGACGCTCGGCGGGAAACACGGGCGTGACGGGTGATTTTGAGTTGTTTTACGAATGCTGCGGTATGCATTGCAGTCTGGAATGTGACCTTACGATAGGTAACCTGAGCTATTTTGAATATGACCTTGATACTGCATATGATATAAACTCCTGCAGGGACAGCACAGCTGTTCTGGAGAGCTATGACGCATCAAGGACAAGGCTGGTATTCAGATTCGATGAGAAAGCACGCTGCTATGTCAGCGGAAATATCAGAAACAAAGGCGACGGATACAAAAGCGGCATCAGCTTTGATGACGTTGAGATAGATACGGTAAATATATCTGATATTCTGTGCCGCTTAAAAGACTTCTTTAATGAGGTCGAAAAGATACAGGGAAACAGAAACTTTTATTAAAAGGAGAAAAAATGAAAATAGATTATACGAAGCTGATAGTCAGCAAGCTCAAACGTGCAGGCAAAAAGCCCGTGCGCTATAAAGAGCTTTTGCGTGACTGCAAGAGAAAACATTTTGATATAGATAAGTTCAACGACACCGTTGCGGCGATGAAGCGCAGAGGCGAGATAACCGAGACAAAGTACGGCTTTTCACTCGGCGAAAAAAAGAAAGACCGCAGATGCAAAGTCGTTCGCATAAACCGTACATTCGGTTTTGTGCAGGATGTAGAAACTGGCGAGGAATTTTTTATCGCAGGCAAGTTCCTTATGGGCGCTCTGCCGGGAGATGTTGTCTCGGTGCGAACCTTCAAGGGCAAGGGCGAATCTATGGAAGGCGAGATAACCGAGATACTCGAAGAAAACTACTCACGTTTCATGGGCGAGATCGTTGACGAGTTCGGTGAGCTTAAAATAGTTCCCGATAACCTTTGCAAATCGGCGCTCAGATTTGAAAATCCGAGCAGGCTTGAACTGCACGAGGGTGATAAGGTGATAGCAGAGGTTATAAAACGAGGCAAGCGCCACAGCGAGCATACCTGCGTTATCACCGCAAGCTATGGCAGCTCGATGAGGGCGGCTTCCTGTGCGCTGTGCGTGGTAGAGGTCAACGGGCTTACTCCCGTCTTTCCGCCGCAGGTCATCATGGAAGCAAGAAACGTCAGCGACTATTCACGCATACAGGCTGAAATACCGAACAGGCTCGACCTGCGTGATAAACCAATATTTACGATAGACGGCGCAGACACAAAGGATATAGACGATGCGATAAGCGTTGAAAAGACAAAGTCGGGATATGAGCTTGGAGTTCATATCGCAGATGTTTCGCATTATGTGCTGCCAAAGAGCGAGCTTGACAACGAGGCGTTCAAGCGAGGCACCAGCGTTTACTACGCTGACAGAGTTATCCCGATGCTGCCTAAGGAGCTTTCAAACGGTATCTGTTCGCTCAATCCGAATGAGGACAGGCTTGCTTTTTCCTGCCTTGCACAGCTTGACAAGCAGGGTCATATCACATCGTACAAGTTCGTAAAAAGCGTGATACGTTCCCGTGTCAAAGGCGTTTACAGCGAGATAAACGAGATGCTTGACGGTTATAATTCAAGATCCAACAGCGAGAAATACGCCGAGGTCAGAGACCAGCTGCCGCTTCTTTTTGAGCTTGGAGATATACTCAAACGCAACCGTGAGCAGAGGGGCTGCCCCGAGCTTGAAACGCTTGAAAGCAAGCTGATAATAGACGAGACGGATAAGTGCGTCGATGTCGTTCCGAGAACAAGAGGGCGCAGCGAGGAGCTTATCGAGGACTTTATGCTTGTAGCAAACGAGTGCGCCGCACGCTTTGGCTTTGACAACAAGCTGCCGTTTGTTTACCGCATACACGAAGAGCCGAGCGAGGAAAAGACAGAGGGTCTGAAAGAAGCGCTCGTCAAGCTGAATATACAGTATAATATCGGCGACAGAGCTACGCCGCAGGATATGGCTGCGATACTTGAAAAGGTAAAAGATTCGCCCGTCAAGCCGATAGTCAACAACATCATACTGCGCTCCATGTCAAAGGCTAAGTATTCCACCGAGCCTGTCGGGCATTTCGGGCTTGTGCTTGAGGACTATGCGCATTTCACCTCGCCGATAAGACGCTATCCCGACCTTGCGATACACCGCATAATGTCGGAGTTCCTCAGCGGAACAAAGGCTGCCGACAGCGCTCAGAAGTATTCTAAGTTCTCCTATGCAGCAGCGGATCAGGCAACAAAGACAGAGCTAACGGCTATGGAGGTCGAAAGAAGCTGCGAGGACTGCTACAAGGCGGAGTATATGCTGTCGCATATCGGAGATGATTTTGACGGCATAATCACGGGCGTTACCGATTTCGGCGTGTTCGTCGGGCTGGAAAACACCTGCGAAGGACTTTTGCACGTTGACGAGCTTGAAGCGGGCGCATATGAGAGTGACGGAATGATGTGCCTGAAGAACTATTCGACGGGCAAGGTATACACTGTGGGAGACAGTATCAGGGTAATGGTGACCAACGCCAACGTCAACAGCGGAAAGATAGATTTTGCGCTCAGTGAATAAGAGATAGGAGGTAAGATTTTGTCTTGCCTCTTTTTGTTACTGAAAATATAAATCAGAAATTAGTTTATTACTATGTATAAAGATGTGCGACCGAAGGGGTTTGGGGGCGATCGGAAAGCCCCCAAAACAAGAGCTTAA
>CAMZIK010000165.1 GCA_947307175.1 uncultured Clostridia bacterium | reverse complement strand
ATTGGAGGTGGATAAGAATGTTTAGTTGGTTGGGTGATGTATTTGACTGGGTCTGCAGCGGTATTGGATGGGTCTGGGACCACACGATAGGAGCTGTTATAGGTGGTGTCGGTTCAGCGATATGGGATTCAATGTTCTCATGGCTGTTTGAAACTATCTACAAGGCGGTAGCAAAGCTATTTCAGGCGATAAACGCATCGGCGACAGATGTATTCGAACTGTCATGGGTACAAGCCTTTGTCAAGCTGTTTTACAGTCTTGGTTGGATGCTGTTTGCCTGTGGTCTGATAGTTGCAGTTTTCGACTGTGCAGTAGCTTACGAAAACGGAAGTGCGAACATCAAGAGGACATCAATCGACATCATAAAGGGCTTTATGGCAGTAAGCCTGTTTGCAGTCATACCGCAGCAGCTATACTCACTATGTGTAAACCTGCAAGGTTCATTCGCAGTTGACCTGATTGGAGTGTTCCTAAAGAGTACCACACAAACAGTTGCAGGAACTGCAATGGAAGTGCTAGGCAAGTTAATAAAGGAAGTATCGCTGTTCTCGCTGTTCTTTATAGTCCTATTGGGATACTCGACAGTAAAGGTCATCTTTGCAAACATCAAGCGAGGCGGTGCACTACTGTGTCAGATAGCGATTGGCTCACTGTACATGTTCTCTGTGCCAAGAGGCTACACGGACGGATTTATCGGGTGGTGCAAGCAGGTCATAGCTACCTGCATGACTGCATTTTTGCAGACCACGATATTGTACCTTGGTTTGCTGACATATACCGAGCACCCGCTCATGGCAATGGGTCTGTGCTTATCTGCAACGGAAGTGCCAAAGGTTGCACAGATGTTTGGACTTGACACATCGGTAAGAGTCAATATGATGACCGTAAGCCATACGCTGAGTATGGGAAGTAAACTGCTTGGAAAGGTGAAATAAGATGAATTCAAAAATCTGAAAAATGTCGCAACTTTAACAGTTTATCTATTGCATTTATAGTGGATTATGATATAATATATATGATAAATATCCAGCTAAACATGGATTACAAACAATTCTGCGAAGGTTGGCTAGATAAATGATATACAACAAAAATCAATAATGCAAAAGGAAAACCAGTAAGCGAAAAAACTTACTGGTTTTTTTGGCTCCCCCAGTTGGACTCGAACCAACGACCCTGCGGTTAACAGCCGCATGCTCTACCAGTGTAGACAAGTTAACCATTATGAAACAGTAAAAGTCTATTTTCAATCGAAAGATCCCTTTTGTTGTTTATTAATATCCTTATACATATTATATATGAAAAGCCCATTTAATTCAAGCATTATTTTAAATATGTTCCCATCCGCCCCTCACAGAACTGCTCGTAATCCATGTTTAGCTGTATATTTATGCTATACCCCTTGCCAATCTCGATTCTGCTTATCAGCTGGGAGATTATCATCTTTTTCTGCTCTGTTGGGACAAGGTCAAATTCTTCTGCCCAACCCTTGAACTGTTCATACATAGGTTTTATCTTCATCATTGCATTTTTCTTGTTATTGAGCTCTTCTTCAGTTTTCTCTATCTGCGATTCTATAGCTGCTATGTTTTGCTGTACCTTGGTCATTGCCATTGATAACTGCTCTGGGGAATAAAAGCTCTCCCCTATCAGCGTATCATATAGTACATAGGATACTGTGCTTCGTTCCTGCTCACTGTTGTCCAGCCTATGGATACATAAAGATACAGGTTTTCAGATTCATTATAGTTCTTATCCTTCAGATCAACGCCCTTGTAGTAATAGTTGCGAGCACAGCCTGAGCTCATCTGCATACTTTTCGGCCCGCCCATATTCACCATCATAAAGGCTTTTTCATAATCATTGCCTGTGAACTTGAAACCCACATATTGCAGAAATTCTCTGAGAGTTTTTTCCGGGTGATAGGTCTTCACATAATTGATAATATACTGCATCTGCTCGGTGCTGAGTATCCTGTCGCCGGGAAGGATGTTCTTGAGCTCTTTTGCAGCGGTGAAATCCGTCCTTCCGAGGGTTTCAAGCATCGGGATATTCTTCTGGGTATTTCCCGAGTGATCGTAGAACATAAGCGGATTGGTGTTTTTCCTGTATTTATTGATACAGGTTTTAACGTCTTCGACCTGCTGAAGGATGCTCTTGATCTTATCCACGCAGTAATCAGCATCGCACTCGGCGGACTTGGTACCCTGACGAAGCAGCTGGGCTCTTTCTGCGAGCAGACAATCTATCATCTCAATGCTGCCTTGCAGATAGATCGCAGCTGCATCTCCGATAAAGCTATCTGTCTTCTCGATGGCTTCTTTTCCGAAGCAGACGGATTTGGAATAGTGGTTTACCATGGTCGTGTAGATCGTATTGTTTCCGGAGCTGAGCTTCTTTTCTCCGGTCAGATAATCACCGAGGATGGAAAGGGCGGAAACCGCGTTGTCCTCGTTTACCCATTTCTCACGGGTGCCGATCAGATTTGCCATTTTGATATCCTTTTCCTCCTGGGGCAGATTGTTCCAGCAGGATATCTGATCGAACTGGATGTGTATCTCACGGCAGACACGTTCAAAGTTATTATATGCCTTAACAAATTCAGCCATATCGTTTGCCGAGGTCATGGCTTCGATGAGGTCCTTCTTCATATCCTTCATATCACAGGAAATGCTTCGCATCTTCTTTGCAAGACTGTCCAGGGTGACCTCCGGTTCATCACCGGTGTAAAAGGCTTTCATCATCTGGATGAAGGGAACGGTGACAAACTTTACTTCCGGGAAATTCTCCGCGATCAGAGCGGCTGCGCCTTCCGCACTTTTGATAAGCCCTTTCAGCTTATCGTCCGACTTGACAAGCTCAGTGATACCGCTGATCGTTTTATCGGTGTTCTCATCGAGCTTATCCGAGCTTATGCCTTTAGCCGTTATCATTGTACTTTCCGTTCCGGATACGTCCATCGCGTATGCCGAGTAAGGTGCTATTACTGTCATTGTCATTACGCACGCCAGTGCTGCTGCTAATTTTTTCATTTTGTTCATTTGATTTACCTCCTGTTTAAGATTGTAATTGTGCAACTGTTCCGATTTTGTTTTCTTTGCTTCTGTAGAAAAAATGCCGTGTGACCATATATCCGACAAGCCCTGAAGCTATACCGATCACCATGCCTGCAACCACATCGCTGGGATAATGAACGCAGCGTATGATCCTTGAGCAGCCTACGATAACGGGAATAATGAACAATGCCCATGCCCATTTTTTCTTTTCCTTGAGAAGTACGGCTGCCAGTGCGGTGAAGATAAGAAAATTAACTGATGTATGACCGGAGGGGAAAGCCGGATCATTTTCAAGGAATCCGCCCGCTTTGGTCCAGTGAGCATTATAGGTATCCCAGAACGGAGTGTTCTGTAAGGTAACGTAAGGTCTGTCTCTTCCGACGGCAAATTTGACCGCCTCCATAGATACAAGGCCAACAATGAATGCAACTATCATTGCTACTCCGTATTTTCTTGTCTTTTTCGGAAAGCAGAGGAGCAGGGAAACAACGCCGTAGATCGTGTATCCCAGGCTGTCGCCCGTGTATTGACAGAAGTTTGCTATTGCAATCGTAAAGCCGTTTTGAAACCACCATATAAACTTGTATACGGCCGTATCAAAACCGAAAAATAACAGATCGATCATTGTTCCCAACATATTTATCAAGACTCCTTTCGATTCTTTCTTTGTAAGCTCTGTTTAGCTTGATCATATAATACAACACCCATCCTTGCAAAATCATTGCAAATGATGGGGCTGGCAAAAAACTTTTTTGATATAGGCAAAACCGCACATCCGTTCGGAAAAGCAGCGGGTGCAGCACCTTATCTGCAAACAGATGCCATAGCTGAAAAAATCAGCAGTATGCTTGACATCTTCCGCCCGCTGTACTATAATGATGACAGCATCAGCGAAGGAGCGAACTGAAATGACTTGCTTTAACGCTTACATTCTGCATAGCGGAGAATTGCAAGTCTCGTCCCCGCAGAGGAGATCCATATTGTGCTGTGTGCAGATAATTCGGAGAGCCATTTCAGGGAGCTTGCTTAGTTACCGGTCCTTGACATAAGAAACACCGTCTGCACACGGCAGGCGGTGTTTCTTATGTCGGCGTGACCATAGCACAGCGTTGGTCTAATTGCCGTAATCTCCTAAATAAGGTGTTTGAAAATGGTGTGTCAAAGGGATAACCATATAAACAATTAAGCAATCCCTGTATCAGCATCGCTGCCCTTGTCCTTCGGGATAATGACCCTTGCCGTTGTCCCTTCACCGATGACGCTTGTTATCACCACATCGGCATTGCAAAGGTCTTTAAGGCGCTTTCTTGTGTTCTCTATGCCGATATGCGAGCGCCCGTCCTCTTTCCTCGGGGCATCGGCATCAAAGCCTACACCGTCATCCGCAACGGTAACTATGAACGCATCCCCGGTCTCTTCCGAAGATATCGTGATCGTTCCGCCCTTTTTCTTCTGCCCTACTCCGTGCTTGACTGCATTCTCGACAATAGGCTGTATGCTCAGCAGCGGTATCTCGAAATCCATTGTACGGATATCATAAACGATATTCAGCTTTTTCCCGAACCGGAGCTTTTCGATATACAGATACTTTTTCAGATGCTCTATCTCTTTTTCAAACGGGACCGGAGCAGTCTGCTTCAGCGAGTCCATATTGCACCGGATGTAATCCGAAAACTCGACAATAGCCTCCTGCGCCTTTTCCGGGTCAAGGGTGCAGAGCATTGCTATAGAGCTTAACGCATTGTACATAAAGTGCGGCCTTATCTGCGACACCATTATCTGCACCTTAGCTTCGTAAAGCTCCTTTTCAGCACGCTCGTGCGCAGCTGCGATACGGATGTTCTTCTTGGTGTAGTTGTCTATCTCCAGCGCCATATCAGAAATGGAATCGGCAAGGAACTGCAGCTCGTTGTTCTCTTTTATGTCGTACATTTTTGAAACTATCTCGGAACTTTTCTTGTTCACGGTATAGTCGATTATCGCTTTTTGTATCTTAACCGTGGGCCTGACAGATCTGCGGTACAGTACCATAAGTATTATCACCATTACCAGCAGTATTCCGCCGATACTGAGTATAAGCGCTGAGTTTATCGAGGTAAGTGCCGAGGAGTGTATCTCGTCCCAGTCGTACACCAGTCCGATCACGCCGCGCATCTTGCCGTTGCAGAATATGGGCTTGTATCCGATGTAGTATCTGCCTTTGTTCGGAATATTTGACGAGCGTTCAAACACGATCTGATCTGAGTTGCTTTGCAGGATATTATCTAAAACAGGGTGATCTGAGATGTCATAATGATCCCCCAATTCCTTGTGCGTATCTATCTTGCCGGACTGATAGATAACCATTCCGCGGTGATCCTCGGTCATATCCATAACAAAAACGCAGTCCAGATTGCTTTCGTCAACATAGTTCGAGGTAAACATTACCTTTTCTTTAAGGGTCTCATTTGCAAGGACCTTTGCGATGTTATGAGGCAGTCTGTCATACCATGATTTGTAAGGGTAGTCATCGTCAAGGTGATTCGTATAATAATCATAGAGCGTTGCCTGTTCCTCATCACTAAGCTGTTCTAACGACTCCTCGGGATATCTCTCCCAGAAGTCAAAGCAGAAGGTCAGAGTGTAGTCGCCCTCTCTCGGCTCCTCCAGCAAAAAGTACTTATCGTATATTCGGTTGAGCAGATATTCCATATGTGCATTCTGAGCATCAAGGTAGGAGTTGGTGACAGAGTGATAGACCACCCACGAGATACCTGCGATAAGCAAAACAAACAGCGGCAGCAGCACTGCTCCGATCTGAAACAGCAGCGTTTTTTTTACCTTTTTTGGATTCAGCTTCAGCTTTTTTTCACTCATGATCCCGTTCCCCCCTAAGACCTGCACTGCGTTTCACAGCTAAATTATATCATCTGACTCTGCTCCTGTCAAGAAGGACCCCTTATGCAAACAAGCAGAGACAGCTCGGTAAAATCAGCAAACGCATATCTCCCCGTGCTCAGACAGGAGAATATGCGTTTTTGTTTTCCGGGGCTGCACGCCGTCTTATTATCAGTAAAGGTCCTCGTCGAACAGGAAATCCGCCCAGTAATACTGGCTCATATACTCGTTCTGATAAGAATTCACCGCACCGGCATCCAGCTGCTTGAAGCGGTAATAGTCACAGTCAAGCACCTCCGGGTTTACTGCAAAGGCATTGTATGTGTGTATAAGCGCTGCCTCTGCGCCGACGTTCTTCAGGCTTTTTTTGAGAGCATATATGTAGGTCTGCATAAGGTTCTGATTTTTTTCGTCATACGGCTCGTCCTCGAAAAGTGCGGCAAATATCTCCCGCGAGGTACACGATGCCCCCTGCTTATGCACCAGATAGGCAAACATCTCCTTTGCCTTGCTTCGCACAAACTTTACGTGCTCACCGTCCGGCGTGAACACATCAAAATTGCCAAAGCACTGCACACGCAAAAGAGCATCGCTTTTCGGCACGATAGGAAAGCGAAGATCGGCAAGCTCCTTTTCGACCTTGGCCTTGGAGACAGGCTTCATTATATATCCGCTTGCGTGCATATTCATAGCGTCGCCTGCATATTCCGAAAAGCCCG
>CAMZIK010000164.1 GCA_947307175.1 uncultured Clostridia bacterium | reverse complement strand
GGGGTTTGGGGGCGATCGGAAAGCCCCCAATCAAGCGGAGCTTCGCTCCGCTAAACTCTGATTTAGCTTAGGTTTATTTTGCAAAAGGGTATAAAAATCATATAAAAATAAAAAGGGGGACAAAACTAAAATGAACAGCAAAGGTATAAGCATACTCTTTCCCGACTGCGAGTCGGCAGAGTATAAGCAGATGTCAAAAAGCACTTTCCACGATCTCGGACTTGATGCCGTGTGCAAAAATCTTACGACCGACCCGAAGGAACAGAAATTTATCACGGACGTCATCTCTGCCATGACCTCAAATGCAGATGTTGCAAGATTCAGACAGGAGGTCTTTGCGGATATTCTTCGTCTTCCAGAGATGAGAAAGCAGATAACCGAGCTGTTTGAAAAGCTTGAATTCATGAAAAGCTTCGGCTCGCTTGCAAAGAAGACCGAAGAAAAACTGGGTATCTGGTATCTGCTTCATAGACTTGATGAGCTGGACAATTATATCAAGTGCGTTGAGTCCATGAGGGATTGCCTGAGTGATCCAAACATCACCTCGCAGGGTCTTATCACATTCAGAGAGCATATAAACGGCATCTATGAGGATTCCTGCTTTGCTCAGATGCGAAAGGATATAAGCGAACTTAAACTCAAAGCCTCTGAGATCAGAAGCGTGACGATCGGAATAAATGTGAATGACAGATTTGAAGCTACCAGCATGGGTCTTATCTCTGTCAATAACAAGTCTTTCAAGAAATCAGGCATAGTCGGAAGCTTTGCTGATGCTATCGCCTCAAAAAGCGGCATAAAAGAAGGCAATGACTGGAACGGAGATATGCGCTATCATGAGGTGGACAGTTCTTCAAGCGGAAAGCCTATGGCTATCTTCCAGAAGGGAATGGGCTTTCTTGCGATGCAGAGTGCGGGTGCATTTGTCGATGCAAAGGTGCGAAATACTATCGTAAATATGCCTGATGACGACTCGATGAGCAGTTCGCCTTTCCACCTTGAAAAAGTCATGAACAAAATGCTCGATACCCTTATAAAAAGGCTCAGCGATACACTTTCAAAGTATGTCGATGTTGCAGTTATAAATATTTCAAGGCTTATCCCCGAATTTACATACTATATCAGGTTTGCGGAGTTTATCGAGAAAAACATCTCGGCAGGCTTTACCTTCTGTCAGGCAAATGCGAAGGCAGACGGCGGAAAGTCCATGAAAGCAGAGGGCTTTTACAATCTCAGGCTTGCGCTGTCTGTTGAAAACGCAGCTGAGATAGTTCCGAATGACCTTGACTTTGACTCAGAGCATACTGTTTATATCCTCACAGGTGCGAACAGGGGAGGAAAAACTACCGTAACTCAGGCGGTGGGACTTCTCTTTGCGCTCGCTCAGGGCGGCATCTACGTTCCTGCGAAAAGCTTTGAGTATAAGCCCGTTGACCTTATCTATACGCATTTTCCTGCTGACGAGGACAAGACTATCGACCTGGGAAGACTCGGCGAGGAGTGCGTCAGATTCAAGCAGATGTATGCCGACTGTACAGGTGACAGCTTGCTGCTGCTCAACGAATCGTTCTCGACGACCTCTTTCGAGGAGGGCTACTATATCGCAAAGGATTCCGTCAGAGCGATACTCAGAAAGCAGGTCAGAACGATATACAATACGCATATGCATAAACTTGCCGCTGATGCGGACGAAATGAACCGAAACGTTGAGGGCGCTAAAGCTTGCTCTCTGGTTGTGAAAAGCGACGGCGGAAAGCGCTCCTTCAGGGTCGAGGTCGCTTCGCCCGAAGGTATGTCCTATGCAAGAGACATCGCCGAGAAATACGGCGTGACCTATGAGATGCTTATCAGAGGTGAGAATTAAGAAGTAAGAGGTAAGAAGTTTGGCAAACCAAGCTTCTTGCCTCTTTTCACTTTTAGAGATTAGAACGCTTCGCTTTTCAGAAGCAAGACTTGGTATCTCTTGCGGCGATCGGGTGTGCCATTGTATCTTGAAAATTGAATACAAAGAGGATCGTGGGCTTTTAGTCTCAAAAAAAGAAGCAAGAGCTTTGTCTCTCAAACCTCTTGCCTCTGAAAATTATTATTAAAGCATTGTATTCCAGCCTTCGAGCAGGACTTTATGGGCGTGGACATATTTTTTTCTGAAGACGGCGGCCTGTTCTTTATTGGCGTCGATGCTGCACGGGTATTCGGACTCTATCATATGGAACTCCGCCTCGGTTATTTCGGCAGTGGTGATATAGTCATCTTTTCTGTTCGGCAGGCCGTGCCATGCATAATACTGTTTTTTACCGTTCTGCACTCTGTAACCGTAGCCGAAGCGCACCTGATTTGAGACTACACGGTCAAACTTTCTTATCTCTTTCTGGGGCTTGAACTGCCGCAGATCACGCTCTTTGAGTTCGTTGAACATTTTGAGGAAATCGAGGGAATCGACATTAAGGCTCTCGAATTTTTCGCTTGTAGCGTACAGCTCCCCGCTGAGCTGCATAAGCTGGAGGTTGCCAAGAGAGCTGGAATGTTTATGGTGCTTGTTCCTGTCGGTAACGAAATACCCGATGATGCAGTCCTTGCTGTCTTTCACGCCGTGGATCCGCCAGATCGTATTGGTTGTATTGTGAAAATACGAAACGTTGTCAAGCTTTGCAAGGAAAGTGTTGATCTCCGTTCCGCCGCCCAGATCGAATACTTTTTCTTTTTCTGCATAGTTTTCGTCTGTGTAGCGAAGTATTACATTCATTTGTCTATCCTCCCCGATGAGTTATCTTTTAATGACTGAAAAACCGTCATGCCGCAGGTCTGCTGTCAGAGCATGCCTTTGAATATTTTTTTGTTTTCATACATTGCCTTGTCGGCTCTTTCAAAGACTGCTTCAATGTTTTGGTCAAGTCCTTTGTCATAGGTAGCCATACCGCAGGCAAGATTTGCACGTCCTTTTATGCGGTTCTCCATTACATCGACCTTAAAGCTGTCAAGCAGCATTTCACGGTTTTCGTAGTCTTCTCCTGTAAGAAGCACCGCAAACTCGTCTCCGCCGATACGGAAAACAGGGCTGTGCTTGAAGACGGTGCATATCATATGGCAGCATTCCTTGATGTATTCATCTCCTGCATTATGACCCTTTGTATCGTTGATATGTTTAAGACCGTTTATATCCATAACGATAACGGCATATTGAATATCTTCATTGGCTGATTTCTCGTCAAGTTCACGGGCAGCCTGAGTGTAGGCGTGTTTATTCTTGACTTTTGTGAGTGCGTCCTTGTTAGCCATGTCGATAGCAGTTCCGAGCGCTGCTCTGAATTCGATCTCTCTTTGCTTGGCAGAATCTATATTTGACACGGCGATGATAACATGGTGCATATCGTCACTGGGACGGATAGCGAAAAGAGTAACATACTGAGGTCTGCCGTCGAGCATAAGGCGGTAGGTGATAGATGTTGAGCCTGTTTCGCTGAGGTCGGAGATGAACTGCTGTTTTTCCATAGCTTTTGCCATGATGGGATAGTCTTCGGGATAGATGTCACGCTTCATGTTTTTCTGCGTTTCGCCGAAGAAATCCTCGCCGACTTCGCCTATTTTGAGCTTTGAATATTTATCGCTGGCACTGAACTCCTGAAAGTGATCGGTGTCGAGGTTTACATAATAGATGACCTCATACTGTTTTGCAAGGGCATTTATTATCTGGCTGTAAGTTTCGCTCTCTTCGAGCGCTGCCTGTTCACGTCTTATCTGTGTATCGACGTTCATTACGCCGATGATTATCCTGTTTGTATCGTTTTTCGGGCGAACGGCGGTCATAGTTACATACTGAGGTCTGCCGTCAAGCATCTGTCTGTATGTATATGATACGGCGCCTGTTTGTTTAAGAGATTCGAGCAGGTTCTGCTTTGTGACCGCCTGTTTTATCCTGTTTTTGTCGTCATCAACGATATACTGGTCTATATCGGGCATCGCAGTAGCGAAGAAATCTTCTCCTTTAAGGCTTACGCCGAGTTTTGCATACTCATCGCTGGAGCTGTACTGAGTGAATCTGTTTGTCTCGGTGTCGATATAGTATATGACCTCGTATCTGCTGGAAAGCGCCATTGAGATCTCGCCGTATATCCTGCTTTCAGCGGCGGCTATCATCTCACGCCTCACCTGTGCGTCAACATTTTTTACGCCGACGATGAAAAAGTCGCTGTCTGCGCCTGAGCCTCTGATGGCTTTGAGCTGATAATACAAGACTTTATCGGCAATAACAAGTCTGTAATCGTGCATGAATGACTTGCCGTCTTCAAGGTGGGCAAGCATATTCTCTCTGGTGAAGACTTTGAGAAAATCTTTTCTGTCGGCTTCATAAACGAGCTTAGGAACGTTATAGGTAACGTCCTTGAAGAAGTCGTCGCCGAGAGAAAGAACGGTCAGGCTTTTTTCCTCGCCGGTAGTACCGTACTCAACATAGCTGTCATCATTTGCGTTTATATAATAAATACTTTCGTAGTCGTTTGCGAGCGAGAGGGCAAGCCTTGAAAATGTCACGATCTCGTGATCTTTCAGGTCATTGGCTCTGAGTTCGTCCTGCTGCATCCGGTCACCTTCTTTGAAAAAAAGATAAATTGATAAAAAAGCATATCAATACAACTACTAACATTATACAATAAATTTATTTAATTTTCAATAGTTTTATTAAATTTAACAAGCTGTTTTAAATCTGCCTGGGCGCTTTATTTCTGCTTGCGAAAAAGTATTTTCAGGCTGAACAAAATTGTTGACACGGGAATAGAATGGTGTTATAATAATGTAGTAGATTATTCTATATGTTGCAAAACAAGTGTATTAGCGAGGTGATCTTAGTGACCAACAGTGATAGTTGCGGGCGATGGCGGCAAAAACTGCATAATGCGGGGTCGTTGCACAAGGGTGGAGCTGTTGTTCACTTAGTGTGATAACCTTGTATTGATATGCATTTTTTCCTGTCAAGCCTGTGCTGACGGGATTTTTTTGTCTTATTGCCAATGACCGTTACTCCGATAAATGCAGCAAAAATCTTGAACGGAGGGATAAAATGGCTTTGGAAAAAGAAAAGAATGAAGATATGACAAAGACCGAAGAGGAAGAAAAAAAGGAAAAAGATAAAGAAAAAGACGACGAGCCTAACGAGATGCCCGACTACGAAGGGGATATTATTTCGATAATCCGAAGCGGCATTTCGCCGAAGGCTATGAAAAACAGGCTTGAGGATTACCACGAGAACGACATTGCTGAGGCTTTGCCGAGCCTTACTCAGGAAGAGAGAGTAAAGCTGTGGAGGATCCTTGATGCTGAGATGATAGCTGAGATCTTCGAGCATACCGAAGAAGACGATGCCAGCACCTTTATGAACGAGATAACCATAAAGAAGGCGGCAGACATCATTTCACAGCTTGAGACCGACACGGCAGCGAACATTCTGAGAATGATGTCAAAGGAAAAGCGTGAGCTGCTGGTAGATATGACCGCACCTGATGTTCAGAAGGAGATCAGGCTCATATCCTCGTTCGATGAGGACGAGATCGGCAGCCGTATGACGGCTAACTATATCTGCATCAGAGAGAACATTACCGTTCCGCAGGCTATGCAGGAACTTGTAAGGCAGGCTGCGGACAACGACAACATTTCAACTATTTTCGTTGTTGACGAGAACGATCTGTTCTACGGGGCTATCGACCTTAAAGAGCTTATCATCGCAAGAAAGGACACAAAGCTCGACGATCTGATAGTTACGTCGTTCCCGTATGTTTACGGCAACGAGAACGTTGAGGACTGTATCGAGAGACTGAAGGACTATTCGGAGAACTCGATACCTGTGCTTGACAATTCAAACAGGCTGCTGGGCGTTATCACATCGCAGAACATCATCGAAGCTGTTGATGACGAGATGGGCGATGACTACGCTAAGCTGGCAGGTCTTACTGCGGAGGAAGATCTCAACGAGCCTTTGCCGCAGTCGATCAAGAAAAGAATTCCGTGGCTGCTGATACTTCTGGGTCTTGGTATGCTCGTTTCGGGCGTTGTGGGAGTTTACGAGAAGGTCATCGCACAGCTGACGATAATCATGGCGTTCCAGTCGCTTATACTTGACATGGCTGGTAACGTGGGAACACAGTCGCTGGCTGTGACTATCCGAGTGCTTATGGACGAGAATCTGACCGCCAAACAAAAGGTCCACCTTGTCGGCAAGGAGATGCGGGTCGGCTTCTGCAACGGGCTTTTGCTCGGCTCGATGTCGTTTGTATTCGTGGGCTTGTATATCTGGCTGTTCAAGCATCAGACTATCGGATTTTCGTATCTGGTGTCCAGCTGCATAGGCGTTTCGATGCTCGTGGCGATGCTTATTTCAAGCGCTGTGGGCACGCTGATACCGATGTTCTTTAAAAAGATCAAGGTCGACCCTGCGGTAGCTTCGGGTCCGCTCATTACGACAATTAACGACCTTGTCGCAGTAGTTACCTACTATACGCTCAGCTGGGTGCTGCTGATTCAGGTGTTCGATCTTGCGAAATAGGGATAAAAATAAAAGCTTTGATGCCAAAAACATCAAGGCTTTTTTGTTTGAAAAGAAGAATTTATATTATTATACAGGTGTGTGTCCGAAGGGGTAAAGCGTTCGCTTGCGAACGGTTTGGGGCATGATCGGAAAGCCCCCAAAACAAGAGCTTAACATTTGATGTTCAAGCCGCCTTTACGCAGGCGGCTTGAGGCGGCTGGCGTTACC
>CAMZIK010000163.1 GCA_947307175.1 uncultured Clostridia bacterium | reverse complement strand
TCGACTGCTTCATCGAAAAGCTGATGATAAGCGTCACTCAGTGCCTGCTGAACAAACACGATGTTGTTCGGTGTTCTGGAGCTGTCTATGTTCCTGGCAGTGAACTCTCGGTTGTTATGTGAAAGGCTGCCTTTACCCTCGCACATCGAGATAGATTTTATATTCATTTTTATCTCTCCTTTTAGTGTAGTTCTTGACCCTCTGATGAGGGAATTGCTGACGCAAAGTCCTGACGGACAGATTGGCTTGCAACGATAAGCATATCGGCAAACCAAACGGTGCGAAGCACCGGATTTTACTTGCGGTGCGCCGCCAGTAACCCCAAAGCACTTTTGACAGCCGCCTACACGACTATCAAAAATGCCGGGGCTCTGCGAGGCTCTTATCGGCTGGCGGAGCAGCCGAAATTGTGGGTACGGTTATTCTGAATCGTACCCGTGAGAGCTTCGGAAATCCGCATTACAATTTTGAAAAATCATCATATCGGAAACGATAATTTTTTCAAAAATCAGCCCTCATTTTTTCTGAAAAATCTGCTATCTCAGACACGATATTTTTCATGGACAGCCGACCTGCTTTATTGAAGTCAATGAACTCCTGACAGAGGTACTCTGCGTAGTCCAAGTGATGCAAAGAATACACGAATCTTTCATCACATTTTTCATCAGGTGATGCAGGAGCAAGCTGTCTCCAATCACGCATCAGCCACAGATAATCGTTGAGTGTTCGCCAAGCAGACTTTTCCCATTCTTCATAGGCTCGTTTTTCCTGAACTCGCTTCTGATATTCCGACACTTCTTTTGCTGTCGGAGCTTTACCGATCTCGATATGAAACCCGAAGTCTTCATTCAGCTTTTTGACTGCATCAATGGGCTTGTCCAGCCCGAACATTTTCTGCGTGAATCCGATAACATCAACGTGTGTTCCGCAGCCGAAGCAGTGCATGGCATCGGGATAGATCTTCGCAGAGGGAGTGCGCTCATTGTGAAAGGGACAAAGTGCTATACCGCCACGATTGATTTCAAGACCGTATCCCTCCGCAACTGTTCTCATATCAACAGCAGATTTTACTTGCTCGAATACCGTCACTCTCAGAATGGTATTTCGTTGTAGAAGTCGATAGCTTCCTTGAAGACAGTCTGCTCCTGTTCGGTCAGATAATGACAGGGATCGAAGTCCTTGTTATCAGCGGCATATAAGCCACGCTGACGCAGGACTGAGATCATCTTGTCGAAAAGCTCATCGTCACCGCTGTTAAGCTCGTTCTCGTTGATGCTCACCATATCTCTCACCTCCTCAGTTCTGGAAATAGTTCAGCAGGTCAGCCTTGTTGACAAGAATCTTGCCGCGGACTCCCTCGCCTGTGCGGATATACTTGATCTTGTTCTGAGCCACAAGCATACGGACTGTGTGCTCGGAAAGTCCGTCAATAAGCTCGGTGCATTCCTTGACGGTGAGCATCTTCACCTTTTCAGGCTTTTTCTCGGTAGGCGCAGGAGCATTCTCCACAGGTTCATCGTAGGCGATAGCAGTCATAAGCTCCAGTATCTGGTTCAGCATTGTCTCTTTCTGTTCTCTTGTAAGCATAATAAATACCTCATCTTTCTCTTTTCTCTGAGTTGTATTTTTGTGTACTATCAGCATTTTCAACACTATCAAATCCGAAAATGCTGATAATGTCGATCGTTCATATGTTGGGATTGATAAAAACCATGATCCCGCTTTTGTTGTTCCCATTTGCTCCCTTCACTTTCTCACGGCGGAGGTAGTTGTATTCCTCCAGCATATCCATAGTCTCAGCGAAGTCGGCAGCGTTCTTGAACAGCGTACAACGGCAGAGCTTGTAAAGGTCATTCTGCCTGATGTTGGTTATGTGCTTGGAGCGTATCTTGTTGAGTACCCTCTCAGCCTTAATCGTGCCGAGGTCAACGTCACCGAGACTGTAAGCGTAGATAGCCTGTTCACGGAAATACTCGCCTATCTCAATGGCATTGCAGAATGTGTCCAATGTCACACGGTTTTCCACAGGCTCGACACCGTTCAATGCACACTTGATGCAGTGAATGATACCGCACAGTCGGAGCAGTTCACCGTGATACTTACCGCCCCAGTCCTTGCAGAAAGCCATATCCGTGACGAGGTGCGGCTCGATAAAGTTGTTGTAGTAATCAACGAACTCCCCGTATGCCTTTGCATCGAAATGCAGATAAAGCTCTTTCTCGTCATGGTAGGTGAACTTAGCTCCGAGGAGCTTGTACACAAGGTTCTTGTAGTTTTCAGCGACCTGCTCAGGCACAGCCTGCGTATCATACTTGCATGAACCGATGTTGCTGACAGGAAAACAATACATGAACCTCGCTATCAGACCGCTGCCCCTGAAAACGGGATTGTTTATCATACCGTCAAAGACGTATGGCTGACACGCAAGGCAGATGCTCATGTACGGCTTTTTCAGAACTATACTTGCCCTGGTAGCTCTGTCGCTGATATACGTTTCCCCGTTCCACGATTTCAGCAGGAGGTCAAGGTTCGGTACGTTGTTGCTGTAACGTCCGCTGAAATTACCGAGCATACCTGCTTCATCGGATATCATAAGAAGTGTGCCGTTTTCTTCAAGCAGGTTCACAAGGGATTCTGGAGTCACATCGTCCACGACTATCCTGCGGAAGTTGCTTGCAGGGATATTGCTCAGCTCCGTCTGAAGCTTGGCAATATCCTCGGCAGTCACATCTTTCTTCTTTTCAAGAGCTTCCAGCTTACTCTGCAACAGCTTGCGTTCTGCCTGAGAAGTGAAGATGTCCTGCTTGTTGTTCTCGTTCCAGTCATGGGCGAACTGAATGTACGGACGTTTTATGAGCGACATAACAGGAGACTTCTTGAAGCTCGGCTCTGCTATGGTCAGCGTGTCAAGCACCAGAGGTTCGGTGTGGTCACGCTTGGCAGACATACGATACACTCCCGAAAAGCAGTAGCTCACCGCCGAGAGTATAGATGTGCCTGCCATTGCAACGTCCGTTGAGGTGGTAGTAGCTATTGCGTCCGCCATATCACCTATAATAGGTGGCAGTGCGTTCACAGGGAACGGCAGGAGGTTTGTCCCGTCGGGACGGAGGGGTGTGGGTGTTGCCCACTGGTTTTCATTGTTCAACGATCTATCATCGTCCTTTCTTATGAAATCAGAAGCGCTTCTATATATGTGCAGAAAAAACTGTATTTACAACGGATAATCATTGTATATCCTGTAAATTATTCCGGTTTTCTCTGCTGTCAGCTGACCGTCGCCTGCTGACATGAACATTGTAACATTTCTTTCGGAGGGCTTGTGCGTGCTTCGCGTATTTACGCAAAAGAATACGCAAAGAAATTTCAAACACGCTATTTATCACGCTAGAATACGCATTATAATTGACATATTGCGTGTGATATGCTATAATGGAAAAAGATACCGAAAGCGAGGAGAGCGTATGGGAACTACCACAATTTACCGTATAAACGAAACAGACCGCACGATAAATATCGCACAGTCTGTTGATGATACCGATGAAAACATTCACGGGGCAGTCCTGAATACAAGGACGTACACCTTTGATGAGCTGATGAATCAGCATAAGGTTTTCTGCGAGCATACCGAGCCTTACGATGCGTTCAGGGACAGGCTCAACAGTGCACTGCGTATCGACAGGAGCATTGATGTCAGCACTGATGATATGATAGCAAGGTTCATAGCCGAGTATGGGGAGAATATTTTTTTCAGGGGATATGTCGGCTCTGTTATTGAGTATTATGATAAGGAAAGGTACGTCCTGCTGAAACCGAATGACGTTGTTATCGCCAAGCTCAACAGGAGAAAGATACAGGACGAAGTTGCAAGAAAGCTCATGGAGTATATGGATACGCAGCTTGCTCTGATGTGCAGTGATGCGTATTTCAGCCATAAGGCAACTATGGAGCATTTCATGGTTCAGCCTGGACGAACGATAATTGCAACCGATGATTATACATTCAATGTGTTCCGTGAAAGCGATAACTGCCTGCTGATTGTCCTTGCGGAGATAGGGCAGCTCGTTCACAAAAACAAGTGGACGGTCTGTGAGTGCGGATTCTGCCACAAACTGTTCCTCGGAACGGAGAGCGAGGTCTGCTGTCACGCCGCCGAGTGCATCGAAGCTCAGAAACAGCAGAAGGTAGCCATATACAAGGAAAACACCAAGGCTTACTCCTCTGTGAAGCGTGATTATGATGCCTATGTCCGTGGATATAAGAAGAAACTCGTAGAAGCAGGCATTGAGAAGTATCACCCTGCCGAGTTCGACGAGTTTATGCAGGCGAAGCAGGAGCGTATGGACGATATGGATAAGCTCAAAAAACGCCTGATACGCAATGGACTGCCGACTAAGGAGCTTATTGATCTTGGGGCTATGTATAAGGCTGAGATCAAGGCTATGGCTGATGCGCTGGTTGAGAGATTTGGGAAGAAAGGGTGAACTTTGAATCCACTGGCGTCAAAGTTGCAGATGTCGAAAAATAGGGAAATGTCTATTGCTTTTTACTATAAAATGTGGTATAATTATTTTAAGTATAAAATTAATTGGAGGAATAATAATGGCGGAATTAGCCCAGATGTCTTTTTTTGATGAGATAGATAATCAACAAAAAAGAATAAACATCGAAAGTACACATCATCAATTGTTTGATTTTTCTTCGATATTCAACGATAAACTCGGATTTGAAAACATAAGCAGTAATAATTCTATGGCTATTCTTGGAGACAGCCTTGAAGTAATGAAAAAAATGAATTCTGGTTGTGTTAATCTTATCTTTGCGGATGCACCATATAACATAGGTAAAGACTTCGGAAACAATAAAGATTCTTGGGACAGCGTAGCATCGTATATTGAATGGTGCAAGCATTGGATCGATGAATGTATGCGTATATTGTCAGATGATGGAACTATGTATTTTATGACAGCTACACAGCATATGCCATATCTTGACGTTTACGCTTCCGAAAAATACAATGTTTTATGCAGGATAATATGGTCGTATGATAGTTCTGGAGTACAGTCCAAAAAAATCTATGGTTCTCTTTACGAACCCATACTTATGATCAATAAATCTGCTCGATCAAAATACACGTTTAATTATAGCGATATTTTGGTAGAAGCTAAAACAGGTTCTGTCAGGAAACTAATTGATTACAGAAAAGATCCTCCTCAGCCATACAACACTCAGAAAGTACCGGGAAATGTATGGGATTTTAGTAGAGTACGGTTCAAAATGGACGAGTATGAGAATCACCCTACTCAGAAACCCGAAGCATTATTAGAAAGAATAATAAGAGCATCTTCTAATGAAGGTGATATCATTTTTGATCCTTTTTCAGGTTCGTTCACTACATCTGCTGTTGCCGTAAAATTAGGCAGGATAGCAGTTGGCATCGATATGAACGAAGAATATTACGAAATAGGTATCAGACGTACCGGAATTGCTGATGAATACAATGGTAAACAATTGATCAAAGAGAAACTTAGAAAAACAAATGCAAAATCAAAATATGTAAGGAAATGAGTATGAATATTACGGAACAGTTTATCAAGGAAATATTAGTCTCAGAGTATCCGGATAACTATCAAAAGATTTATGACAACAGCTTGCTTATTCAATATCTGGATAAAAAAATGAAAGCTGTTCATGGGAACAGCAAAACCCGTCGAAGTCTTGCAAATATATATGCGATATACTCTATCTTGTATTTTTAGTCAGATAGTTACTATAATAAGCCTGATGAATACCGTAGATTTCTCGGGTTTGACTATATGCTGTTATTTAACTTTTATCGTACCCTGTATGGTGGAAGTAAGCTGCAAAATCATGCTTTGAATTCAAGAGTTAATGGTGAGTTTAAAAACAAATTCACCGACATCAAAAACGATCTGATTATTATAAATAATGGAAAATACTTGATTCACATAGATTATTTATACATCGAAGGAATTGATATTAGCAAAATATGTTGTAAGATAATCGAAAAATATGTTGAGCTTCTTATTCAAAAAGATCATCAACTAATAGGCATCCTGCAAGACCTTCAGAGCGAAACCGACTACAAGAGGAAAAGAGAAACTATCAAAGCATTACTCTCAGATGATGCCGAAGCAAGAATATTTGAAATCATTAGCTATGCAATATTGAAGAACCATTATAAAAACACAAAAGTTTATTTTGGCTATTCAAAAGAATCAATTAGGGAAGAATACTTAGAATTATACAAAACAGGAAGAACTAACGCTAATGATGGTGGAATTGATTTTGTTATGCGTCCAGTCGGAAGATTCTTCCAGGTTACAGAAGTAAATAATTATGATAAATATCTTCTGGATATTGATAAGGTTCTTCATTTCCCTATTACATTTGTAATCAAAACAAACCAAACTAAAGAATCTGTTTTAAAGCAGCTTGAAACATACATTGATGAACGCGCTAATGGTATGGTGGTAATTGAGGAAAACTATCGCAAGGCAATTGAAGAGATCATTACTATAAACGAATTGCAGAACTGGATAGTTGAACTTGATGATAAACATATAGATCAGATAATCAGAGATATTGATATTTATTATCGGCTTGAAATGAATATGGAAGATGATGAATAGCCTAGGAGATAAACTGTTCACATCAGATCTCAAATCAAGAGCCGTAGATATACTGTAGCTGCTTGTTATCTATAACTATTCTTATTAAGAATAAAAGAATTATATATAATTAAGGGAGGGTACAAATGAAATTATTAAAATATAAAGTTACCAATTTCCGCTCTGTA
>CAMZIK010000162.1 GCA_947307175.1 uncultured Clostridia bacterium | reverse complement strand
AATTCAGCGGCTATGTCAGCGGAAAGATCACCAACGCAAGCGGCGACACCGTTTCGACTGAGGTCGGTAAGGTAAGCGTAAAGCTGGACAGCACGAGCAAGTGGACGCTCACCGCCGACAGCTATGTGACCAGCTTTGACGGCGACGCCTCAAACGTTATCTCAAACGGCTTCAAGCTGTATGTGAACGGCAAGGAGCTCACAGGAACAAAGTAAAAAACAGCAGTCCCCTGCCGTCGGCATCGGCGCAGGGTACAGCCTGGATTTGTAGCTTATAAAACAGCCTCCGCAAGGTTATTACCCACGGAGGCTGTTATTCGTATTTGATTGTTTTCACACCATACAGTTCATAATGACCTTTATCATCATTTCCTTTTCGTCGGGGTTTGACTCCGCTATCATTATCGTCAGTGCGGCGAGCGTCTGGTCGGCAATTGCCTTTTCGGTCTTTGCGTCATCGTGGAAAAGTGCGCCGTTCATATCAAGAAAGTACAAAAACATCGCTGCGGCGATACGCTTGTTTCCGTCAGAAAAGCTATGGTTCTTGGTGACGAAGTACAGAAGATTTGCCGCCTTTTCTTCAAGCGATGGGTAAATCTCCACACCGCCGAACTCCTGATAGATATTCGCAATGCTGCCCTTGAACGAGTCGTCCTTTTCGTTGCCGAACAGCTCGCTTTCAGCCGAGAACTTCATCTCGTCGATTACCTTTCGGCATTCATCATACGTCAGCACATAGCTTGCCTTGCTGCCCTTTGGTTTGCGCATCGTCTGGTGGTCGTATTCGTCAAGCATATCCAGTGCACAATTGTATTTCTCAATGACCGACAGCACCTGCTTTGCATCAAGCTGACTCTCTGCTCGTTTCATAATGCGTATGACCTCACCTATCTGTTCTATACGCTTATTATTAACTGCATAGCCCTTGATTATGTAATCCCGAAGAACGCTGTTCGCCCATTTGCGAAATTCAACGCCACGCTGCGATTTTACACGGTAGCCGACAGATATGATAACATCGAGCGAGTAAAACTCTGTTAGCCTGTCAGAATTTGGAATGTGCATTTTTTGCACATTGCTTTCCTTGTCGACCTCGTTTTCTGTGAAGACATTGTTTATGTGCCTGCCTATAACGCTGACATCTTTGTTGAACAGTTCAGCAAGTTGAGCACGGTTGAGCCACACCGTGTCGCCGTCAGTGTTGACATTCAGCTTGACCTCGTGATCGGCGGTCTCATATAATATGATCTCATTTTCTTTCATAATCATCACCACGTTCATTTTACCACAACACAGCCTGAAAGTCAATTTGCAGAGCTTGTGACAATATCTGATATCGTCGCACGGTTTTAATAATAAACACCGCCCGAGAGCATTAAACTCCCGGGCGTTTGTGTTGTTATCCTATACTGCCTTTCGTTTGAAGCCTATCATTTCCGCAACGGCGCCCATCGCCTTCATGCGCTGTTCCTGAAAGACGTGAGTGTAAATGTTCAGCGTGGTGCTTGTCTGGGAGTGACCAAGGCAGGCGGAGACCGTTCTCGGATCGACACCGCTTGCTATCAGCAGAGTTGCGTTCAGATGTCTGAATGAATGTATGTTATGGAAAGGGAATCCGTACTTTGTGCAGAACCTTTTCAGATACTTGTACGGTGCAGTGCCGTCCATGGGCTTGCCGTTCCATTGTGTGAACAGGCGGTTGTGTTCCTCCCACTTTGAGCCGATGCGCTGTGCCTCGTTTTGCTGATACTGCATCAGCTTTTTTACCGACTCGATAACCTCCATCGGCAGAATAAGAACACGGCGGCTGGACTCGGTCTTGGGCGTTCCCGTGTAGTTGCCGATCTCCTTGCTGAACAGGGAAGTACGGACGATCTCCACACGCCCCGTGTCAAAGTCAAAGTCCTGCCATTCAAGCCCGAGCAGTTCACCCCGGCGCATTCCGCTGTACATCGCAAGGGTGAAAAACACGGTGAACTTCAGATCCTCCTGCGGCTCCTGCTCGAACAGCTCCAGCATCTTCTGCGCCTGCTCAAGCGTGTAGCACTCGATCTCCTTTCGCTCCAGCCTTGGTATCACAACGTTTTTGCATGGGTTCATCATGATTATCTGATTGCGCTGGGCGTATGTCATTATCGTTGAGATCATGGACAGATAGTTCTTGACCGTCTTGGGCGACAGCGCACCGCCCGTTGTCTTGTTCGCACCTTCCTTTGAAAGGGAAGTGATGAACTGCTGAATGTGCCGTGTGGTCATCTGCGAAACCTTGAGATGACCTATTGCATCGTAGACTCTGCCGATCATTCCCTTGTACCTTTCGTATGTCCGCCGCTTGAGCCTGACCACAGCGTACTCCTCAAACCATTGCTCGGCAAAGTCCCTGAACTTTATTGCGGTCGATACCCTGCCGCACCTTACCTCCTGCTCAAACAGCACAGCCTGCTTGTCAAGCTCTCTTTTTATTTCACGGCTGTTGAGTTCCTCGGGCGGAGTCCAGGTCATCTGCTGCCGCACCTGTTTTCCGAGCGCATCATAACCGCAGGACACGGTTATCAGATACGAGTTTCCCCGTTTGCGAATACTTGCCATCAGCATTCCTCCTTTTCTTTTTCTTATCAACCAAACATACCACAGCTGCTTTTGAATATCCAGCGGTTGTGAAAACTTTTGCTTTCACAACACAGAAAGTTATCATTCGTATCTCACTTCTATCCCGAGAAATTTCAGCAGCACATCTCTGTTGATGAGATACCGCTTGCCGGCAGTTATGCAGGGCAGCTTGCCCGACTTGCACAGCTTTCTTATCTGATATTCCGACAGCCCGATGACGTATTCCGACGCTTCTTTTATTGTCAGCATTACAGGTCTGTCTGTGTTTGTCATTACAGTGTTTTTCATTTGCATTGTCCTTTCATAATTCATTGTTGTTCGTTTTTTAAGGGGGCGGTGGTTTAGCGCCTCCTTTCTGCATGGTATCATGTTTCGTGATACCCTTTTGCACCAGCCCTGTTTCATGGCTGGTAGTGTACCTTGTTTCAGGGTATACCCACGATGAACGTTTCGTTCACCGTCAATGGGGTGTCCGTTTTGTCCACTCCCTTGGACGAGGTGGTGGTTTGCCACCCCATGATGACGGGATGTTCTGTCACGTCACGGTGAGAGATGTAGTCCTGTTTTGGGGCTCCACTGATACCGAAAGCCCGTTTCGGGAACTCGGTACCGTTTTGGTATCGAGTCACGTTTCGTTACCCCATATGCATTCCCAGCGACTCTTTCTTTTCCCACTCCTCTTTGAGCCGCTTGCGGTCAACTGCGGAGTAGTGCTTGTCCTCGTCCTCATCGCTGTCCTCTATCAGCGTAGCCAGAGCAGCAATATCGCCCACAGTATCAATTGCAGCGCTTGTGATGCTATCAGCACCTTGAACAGCCTTGAGCTTACTTTCTGCCGCCAGCTCTCTTGCTCTTTCAGCTTTGAGGAGTACTCTGCGCTCATGCTCCCAACCTGTTTCAGCAGTTCGCTGCTCATCTCTTTCATCTCCTGCCGTATCTGCTGACGATTCTGTTCGCTCTCCTGCTGGTATCTGCCCAGCAGTATCGACTGGTTCTGCTCGTACCTCGTCATCTGTTTGCTTGTCGGCAGCTCTTTTAACTCTTCTCTGACCTCGTCCTGCGACTGACATATCGAACTCAATATCTTCAGCACCGCCGTCCAGTTCTGCTCCTGAACGACCACCATCGGCTGTGTCTCCGCCGCCTGCTGCATATTGTCCTTGTTCAGTTCCATTAAAGATTGCATATCGTATTTTGAATTCATAATCCATCATCTCCTTTGTAAATCTCCTGTCGTGCAGTTTATTGCACCTGCATTTCTTTCCTTTGGGCGTGGTGTAGGTGATGTACTTTCGCTGCTGTTCCCACCGCACATCGTAACCTTTGCGATTCATTAGTTTGACAAACTGCTTTTTGGACTTTGCTTGTTTCATACAGTCTGTGATTGCGTTCATCAAAGCGAACTTGAAGCTCTCGCCACGCACAGCACTGCGGTACTCCTTATCGCCGAGAACATCATTCTGATTTTCCTTGCCGAACTTTGGCTTGTCCAGAACAGCCACACCGTACTGCTTGCAAATCTCATCGGACAGTTTCATCAAAGCGTGGAGACTGTTGTTGTCCGAGTGGTACTTTCGTCCGTCCTCAAAGCTCACCGAGTTGAACACAATGTGTGAATGGATATGCTCCCTGTCTATGTGAGTCGCTACCACACATTCGTAATCCTTGAGTGCTTTCCCGGTCAACTCCAAAGCTATCTTGTGAGCAAGCTCAGGAGAAATCTCATAGCCTTTTTGGAAGCTCTGCACAAGATGATAGTACAATCTGCCGCCTGTCTTTTTGTGCATCTGCTTGGTGAGCATCATTTCGTTGTAAGCATTCTCGGTCGAACAGTTCACACCCGACACCAACCGCCTGTCCTCCAGCTTGGTTTTCTTTTCTCTGCTGACATACCCGAGCAGCTTTTTCAAGCCGCCCGTTGTCTGATTCTTGCTGTTTGCAAAATGGATTATCGGCATCACTTCACCTCCTTTAGCATCTCGCCCAGCCGACCGTAAATGTCAAACAGCGTGCGGCTGCACTCTTTCAGCTCGGCGGATTTCACTCTGCCCTCGTTGCAAAGCCTGGTCAGCTGATTGAGATTGTTGCCCACAGCTTTGAGCTGTTTGCTCAGCTCCCAAAAGCCGTCAAGCACAACGATCTTCTTTCCAAGCGCCGACCGCAGAACGAAATCGGACAGCTTCAGCCCTCTGCTTGCGGCTCGCTCTCTGATCTTTCTCCGCTCGTCCTCGGTACAGCGGACTGTGATAGTTACATCTCTTGTTCTCAATTTCATCACTCCTTTCTTTTCGCTATGAGGGGGTCCGGGGTCCGCCCCGAGCCAGTGAAGCGGGCGGTGGCGGACTGCCGCCTGCGATGCTGGCTGGTCGCAAAGTTGTGCGGTTTTCGGACTGCCGTTTGATACTGATACTTGGAACAGTTTTGCATAGCACCTCTGTGCCGCAAAGCGTTCAGACTTGGGCTTTTGTCTTTTCTGCAGGGTATTGAGTTACTATACAGATAGTAAGCTTCTGCGGCGAGAGTTCTTTGCTCTCCCATTTGCTCACATTTGCGCCACGTTGCCCTGTGGGGCGTTTTCGGGTATCGGCTCGGGTAAACTCTCCACCTCAGGAGTGGGCGGGCACAAATCGCGCGACAGCCGCTGACCGATTGCAGCCTTCGGCATTACGATCACATTGACCGCTTTGCCTGTGGATGTACGAACCGTAGTCGTGTTTCGCTGTCCGAATCTTGTGAGCAGACCGTCGGCTGCAAGGTGCTTTATCAGCTGAAATTTGCTGATTGAGAATTGCTCCCCCTGGTCACTGCACAACCTTTTTACCTCGCAGTGTACGGCGTCTGCAAGCAGATAATAGTTCTCCGAGTCCTCCATTCCGATGTAGCCTTTGCCTGCCGCACCGCTTGAAGCTGAACGGTCATCAACATAGCATCTGCCGCTTTCCAGAAGACTTATCAGCTTGTCACAGAACCTTGTCACAGGGTCCTGCTCAAGTATCAGCTCAGCGTTGCTCTCAACAGTTTTCAAAAGTATCTCGTCAAACTTTGTCATTGTCTGCTTTCGGTCAGCGTTACCGATGAGTTCGTGTTGCTGCAGGAATATCAGAAGCATCGTCAGACCTATCTTTAAATGTGACAGCATATCGGGGACTCTGCTGTGGCATTTTATCTTTCGCTCTGAAAGCTTTGCGGTGTATTCCTTGCGGCTCTGACGGAAAAGCGCCGAGAGCATTCTCTCAAAATCTTTCTCGTCAGAGAGATAGATCTTACCGAGCCAGTCGGTGTAAGTCTGCATCATTCCGGTCAGAATGCCTTGCTCGGCATACTGCTGGTACTCGGTAAGCTCTTTCAGATCCACCTCGTTTTCGCCAAGCTCTATGTTAAAGTATCTCGCTGCACCAGATACGGATATGTCAGGTGCAAACTCTGCAGTGATGAGTGCGTTGCCTGTGGGTGGCTTGGAAGCCTGTATCTCTATCTGTGAGTTGAGCCGTCCTCGACCTGTTCGATCGCCATAGTACCGTGAGATGTTCTGCGCAATGGTTTTCATCTCCTTCTCCTGAAAAATACCTGACGGGTGAAAGTCATCTATGCAGGTCAGTACATCTTTAAGATAGTAGCTGTTGGCAAGGATGCTGTTGGCGGTATCGTGAAATGACATCGGCAGATCACTCGCCGTGAACCTTCCGAAGAAAGAAAGGAACAGAGCTGCAAGTGTTGACTTACGACTGCCTGTCTTTCCGATAAGTGCGGTAACAAACTTAGGCTCACAGCCTGCCTCTTTGAGAAAATGATTGAGAGGAGAGAGGAATGTAACAGCCAGCATCGGCAGCATTACCCGCTCGGGTGCAATGCAGTTTTCAAGCATTGCAGAAAGAAAAACAAGGTCATCGGGTGAACACTTTTCAGTGAAACAGTACCTGCTCAGCTTGCCCTGAAGCTCTACCGTGAACGGACTGATTTCATTCGGCATCAGGAATTCGTACCTGCCGCCAATCTTCTTCCAGCCTGTCTGTGCGTAGATAGTCTCCTGGTCAGGCTCTGCTTTAGGGTGCATAATTGCGTGGGATATCCTTGCGAGAATGCTCTGCTTTGGCACAGCCGAGCCGTTCTTTCCCCACCTTTGCAGCAGCCATTTCATTGACATCATCTCGTCTGCGGACACAAGCTGCTCGGAGAGTACCTCTCCCGATTTGTGCGTGGCTGCTACCTTGA
>CAMZIK010000161.1 GCA_947307175.1 uncultured Clostridia bacterium | reverse complement strand
AAAGGGTGAGTAGAGAGATTTGAACTCTCGGTCTTCAGAGCCACAATCTGACGCGTTAGGCCAGCTACGCTATACCCACCATAAAAATAATACCTGAACAAGTCAGGTAAACACGCCATACTGGATTCGAACCAGTGACCTACCGCTTAGAAGGCGGTTGCTCTATCCAGCTGAGCTAATGACGCATACATTAGCATAAAAAATGCACTGCGGAGTAACCGGAAGTGCAAGCTTTTGCTTAAAGCGGGTGATGAGAATCGAACTCACATGACCAGCTTGGAAGGCTGGGGTTCTACCACTGAACTACACCCGCATATCGTCTTATTCAGGCGTTTGCCTTAATTGACGATATTTATTATAGCACATACGCTCCCGTTTGTCAAGCACTTTTTTGCTTTTTTCTACTCTTTACAAATTGTTAATCATATGCTTGTTGTGTTCAAGAAAACTATCTGCGATAGCTGTCAGCTTATCAACTCTTTCCTGATCGTAATCGTCATTTTGTGTAGGGAAGTTACCATACCGTTTTGCCTGTTTGATAGTATCCTCCATTATCCAGTTCTTTATCACAGTATAAGCCTTTGAAGAACGCCTGTGGTTTTCCTGCTGCCATGAAGACAATTTCTTTATATATGATTGTACGGAAAGACTGTCGGACATTTTGACAAGCTCGTCCTTTTCTTCACTGCTCAGCTCCACTTCCGAGTAGTCTTCATTATCCTTTTCATTTTCTCTTTCATATCCATATCCATTTTCTTTTTCATTTTCTTTTTCATTTTCTTTTTCATTTTCTTTTTCACTTTCATTTTCATTTTCATTAGGTTTTTCTTTTTCGCTTTCCGAAGAAACCATTGGTTTTTGTTTTTTTTCCTTTTGTGAAACCACAGGTTTTTCCTGCTGCTCATCTTTTGTGCTTTCTTCTTTTTTCGGTCTGCCGCCTTTAAGACCGTTTTCTCTGCGCTGAGTGTTTGAGTCGATGGTCGGACGCATCAGCTCAAATATCCCAAGCTCGCTCCTGCTCAGATCCTGCGGCTGTTCTCCACGCAGCGCATACCTGCAAATCGCAAGAAACAGCTTGTTCTGCACCTGTTCGTCCTGAAGCTCGATACCTTTCAGATAGCTCTCATAAAATACAAAACTCTCCGGCATATCTCATTACCTCCTTTGCTATGCCTTTCACTTACAAGCAATTAATGAGGTTTTGTTGCATTGAAACGTGCAACAAATACAGAAATATGTCCAAATTAAAATATAAATCATATTGTTGCACTAAAACGCTCCAGCGCATTTGTACAACATCACAAAAGAAAAGACCGCCTGTTTTTGAAACAGACAGCCTTATTTTTTTCTGAGTATCTTTTTCCTGAACCACTTGACATAAAGCTCGATGAGCTGAGTCAGTGCGTATTCGTAAAGCAGGAAGAAGAAGTTCGCCGCCAGCCATAGAATGACCACAGCCCACTTTCCGAACGAGCCTAAACCCTCAAGCATGTCCTGTGAGGTGAATATAAACGTGAATATCACAAAGAACAGCGACATCGCAGTGTTGAATACCGCAAACTTTATCAGCCAGCACATCACCTTGTTTTTCTTCTGATCCAGCCCGTATTTGAGGATAGGGTAGTAGCCCATGAAGATTATGAACAGTACCGAAGCCTGATAGTTCGGCGTGACAAGCGGACATAAAAGGCTCACAGCAACATATGTGGCGATAGCCCAGTTGCGGTCTACCTCAACGATCATAACGACCATTAAAAAACCCGCAAATGTCGGGATAGCGTAGTCAAGCATCGGCAGGAAGCCCGAAAAGAACATCGCAAGCAGACAAACCGCACTGATGATGCCGCCGAGCGCCACCTTGAAGCTTATTTTCTTCTTTTTCATTGGAATTGTTTATCTCCATTAATTATACATTGTTGTTGATGTATGATTGAGAGTAGTTTGTTGTTATTTTATTGTGAGTCTTCTCTTGAAAGAGCTTTTTCTTCAAGTCTTATTTCTAAGCTCTCACTACTTTTTCGGTGTCATAGGTCTTGTGCCTATGACACCGAAAAAGCAATAAAAGTTTTAGGAGTGGGGTTTGGGGAGAAACCCTTTTTCAAAAGGGGTCTCCCCAATAAAACCTCAACAGTCTTTTCTCAACCATTCACTTAACAGCAAGGGATAAGGTCGCCGCCCATACATTCGCAGCAGGAATCGAGGCAGATGAGGTCACAGCAGCAGCTTGCTGCATCGACATTTTTGTTCTGATAATAGCCGCTTGGCATACCGTTCATCTGACCGTTTCGCTGAGAGCCGAGCTGATTGAGAGCAGCGGCGTATTCAGCGTTGCCGGGATTGATAGAAGAAGCACGGCTGAAATTGTCGTAAGCCTCATTGAACCAGCCACGCTTGTAGCATACAGAGCCTTTGAGGAAGTACCATTCAGCATCTCTCATAGCAGGGTCAACACGGGAGAGGACATTATCAGCCTCAGTGATGTTGCCTGTCTGGATAAGATTACGCACCGCAGCGCTGTCAAAGTTTGCGCTTGCGGAGAATCTGCTTGAAGCCTCACCGTTTCTTATGTTGTTGATTATCTCGTCGTATGCCTGATTAATCTCAGCCATTTTCTCGTTAGCAACGTCCTTGAGAGGATTTCCCTCGTATTGATCGGGGTGATATTTCTTTACAAGCTCCTTGTAGGCAGCCTTGACCTCCTCTTCGCTTGCGCTTCTCTGCACGCCGAGGACTACATAAGGGTCTTTACCGTTTGTCATATCGTTGTCGTTCCTTTCCTGTCTTTATTCTTTTTATTGAACTTTTCCTGTTTAACTGAATCATAAGTATATTTTAACCCGAGATACACTATGTTGTCAAGTATCTCCCTGAATCTTTTGAGCCTGAGAGCAACATAGCAGTCTGCAAGCTGACCCAGAGACATATTGACCGTTACATCGCAGAAATCCCGTAACTGCTTGGGAAACTTTCCCTGTCCGTCCCAGTCAATGCCATAATTGTTCATATAGATGATAAGCGGGTTGTAGCCGCCCTCTGCGATGTCCTTCTTCAGATCGTCAAGAGCATCGGTGACATATATGAACCTGCCGAGGCAGTAGCCGAACCGAGCAAGTATCGCCTTTTCACGCTTGTTTTTTCCAAGCTCCGAGAACACAGCCTGCATCATCAGCGCCGTAGGCTCACAGGCTGCGTCTATGCCTGCGCTCTTGTCCTTTTCAACGCTTACCTGCAATTTCATAGCCTCGCTTATCTTATCGCTCAGGTCACCATATTTCTTGCAGGCTTTTTTGTAAGGTTTCCTGAAAAACGGAAGCAGACAGCAGGCAAGCAGCTTTTTTTTGAAGCCCTTGTCTGCGATGTCGTCTTTGAGCTTGTGGTATGTCAGCAGCACAGAAACGGTGGAAGCATAGGACAGATCGCTGCCGCAGACCGCACACATAGACTTTTTCCACGGGTGAGCGATGCAGCGCTCGTTTTTTACCGCAAGCTTTTTTTCACGCACCGACATATCCATGAGCGCAAGGAAAGCCGCATCGTAGCTCAGAGTAAATCTGGTCACAAAGCCGAAGCGTCTGTCCATGTCCTTGCAGATGCCGCAGTAAACGCTTTTGTATATCTCATATTCATACATTCTCATGTACGGTTTGTATGCACGGATATAGCCAAACACGAAAGCGTCCCGTCCTTTCACATTTAATCATCATATTATACCACTTTATACACTGTTTTGTCAATATAGAGGTCAGATGTCAGCTGTCAGATTTCAGAGCGTGTTTTTTCTTGCTTCTTGCTTCTATCTTCTTGCTTTCTGAGGAACAAATGTTTCACGTGAAACATTTTAGCTTTCTGCAAAAAAATCTCCCCTTGCAGTTTTCACCGCAGGGGAGACAGGTTTTGCTTATTTCACTTCTTCGAGGCGGACATTGGAGATGTGGATAGTAGCGGTAGATCCGCACTTACCCATATTGAATTCAAGTCTGCCTGTCGGGTCGGTCTTATCTTTCATTTCAAAATCGAACTTATAGGACTGCTTTTCCTTCTTCAGATCAAGGCTCGTGTCAGGCAGGTATCTGATCCAGCCCTGGTTCGGAGCTGTAACAGCGACCTTCATGGTTCTTTCTTCTTCTGCATAAGCATCGAATGTAACACGGTACTTCCTGCCCCTGACTATTGGCTGCTCGAACTGAACGAGCTGTACGGAGTATTCCTCTGAGCCTTCCTTGGTGGATGTGATAACTATTTCTTTATCCTTGATCTCAGCTGAGCCTTCTCCGCCGCTGAACAGCATGAATTTCCAGTCCTTGTCGTCCGTAAGGTCTTCCTTCTCGGAGAAATCGCCGTTGTAAACAAAGTTTCCGTCAGCAGTCGGTTGTCTGAACGTAACTTCCGGCTTCTTTACGTTTGTGTCGTAGCTTGGCTTCTGGTAAACACGGACATAGTCAACTTCAAACTCTGCCTTGCTGAAATCAGTTGTAGAATCAGGGTTGCCCGGCCAGTTTCCGCCGATAGCGAGGTTGAGCTGTACGAAGAATGACTGATCGAAAGGTGCAGGATAAGGCTTTTCGTCCTGTCCCTGTTCAGCTGTGAACCAGTCGTTTACTTTAAGATACTCTTTTCCGTCGATATACCAGCGCATCTCGCCCGGTTCCCATTCAACAGAATACTCGTGGAAGCTGTCTGCGTAAGAGCCGCTTTCCAGCTTTACCGTACCCTGCTTTTCGCCGTGAGGCTCACCGTAGTGAACTGTACCGTAAGCGGTAGAAACGTCGTTTCCGAGAACTTCCATAATGTCGATCTCACCGCACTTTGGCCACTGACCGTACTTGCTCTCATCAGTCGGCATCATCCAGATAGCCGGCCACAAGCCCTGTCCCTGAGGAACTTTTGCGCTTACGCTTACCTTGCCGTATGTGAAATCCTTTTTGTTCTGTGATTTGATCTTGCCCGATGTGTAGTAGTCAGAGCCGTTCTTGTCGGTCTTGATGCCCTTGAGAACGAGCTTGCCGTCTCTTATGAACACGTTGTCGGTAGATGTGGTATACTCCTGAAGCTCATTGTTTGTCCAGCCAGGCTCATGTGGGTCGTAGCTCCAGATGTCTTCGTCAAGCTTTGCTGCGTTGAACTCGTCGCTCCACAGGAGGTTGTAACCGTCAAGCTCAGGGGTAGTTTCGTCCGCACTTGATGACTCAGCCTTGCTCGATGAAGATGTGTCCGACTTGCTTGAGGAATCGCCGCAGCCAGCCATAGATGCGATCATAGCGCAGGCAGCAAGCAGCGAGATAAGTTTTCTGCTTTTCATGTCATTACCTCCATATATGATTGTTGCACATATTTTGTAATGAAAGTATAGCACTTGTTAGTATAATTTTATATAATTATTATTGCATTTTTATAAAAATTATGCTATAATCTAAAATGACGAAGCTATATTGGGGGAAACCCTTTTAGAGGTAAGAAGTAAGAGGAAAGAGATAAGATTTTATATATCGTAAGAAAGGACAGATAGTTTTGAGCATAAATATAGACAGGGAGATGTCGGTGCAGGAATATGCGATGAGGGAAAACTCAAACTTTCATGCGCCGTATGTTCCCGAATTCGATTTTTACTATGCGGTCAAAAACGGCGATATAGTCAAGGTCTCGCAGCTTTGCTCTGTTGATTTTGCAAAGAAAGACGGTTTGGGCAAGCTTTGCGAGGACAAATTGCAAAACCTGAAATACCATTTTGCGATAACTGCGGCGATGCTTGCAAGGTACTGCATAGAGTCCGGGATGGAGCATGAGACGGCGTACAGTCTCAGCGACCTTTATATCCAGAGCTGTGACCGCTGCACCAACGAGAACGAGCTGTCGGGTCTGCACCGCAATATGTCCATGGACTACGCAAAGCGCATGGCTGATCTGCGCAAAAATAAGGTTTACTCAAAGCAGATAGTTCTGTGCGTGAACTACATTTACAGCCACCTGCACAAGAAGATCTCCGTCGAGGAGCTTTCGGAGCATACGGGTCTGAGCCAGAGCTATCTTTCAAGGCTTTTCCGCAAGGAGACGGGAGAGAGCATCACGGAATACATCATTAAGAGAAAGATAGGCGCAGCCAAGAATATGCTGAAATATTCGGACTATTCACTTTCGGAAATATCCGCAACGCTTGCGTTTTCCTGCCAGAGCTATTTTACAAAGATATTCAAGAGCCTTGAAGGCGTGACACCGAAAAAATACAGGGATATGTATTCATTCACCACAGGGATAGACATCAACAGATAAAGGAGAAGAGACTATGAGCGATAAAGCAAGGATAACGCTATGTATGGATAAGGACTGGGCTTTTCATCTCGGAGAGGTGCAAAGCGGAGCAGGACTTTCGCACAACGATATTTATTCAGGCTCTAAAGCAGGCGCAGTAAAAGGCGTGCCGCAGAGCGACTTTGACGTGAACGGCTGGGAGACGGTCAATCTTCCGCACGACTGGTCGGTAAAGCAGCCGTTTGACAGAAACGGTTCGCCGTCATGGGGATACAAGCCCAAGGGCAAGGCGTGGTACAGAAAGACCTTTTTCCTGCCGAAAGAATATGAGGGAAAAGAGCTGCTGATAACCTTTGAGGGCGTGGCAAAGGACGCTTATGTCTATTTCAACGGCTCGCTGCTCGCACGCAATTTCACAGCTTATGCGCCGTTCACCGTTGACGTTTCGGACAGGGCTTTCTTTGATTCAAGACCTAACGTCCTTGCGGTGTTCGTTGATGCAGACGGCTTTGAGGGCTGGTGGTATGAGGGAGCTGGCATCTACCGCAGCGTGCGGCTCGATGTAAAGGACAAGATTAATAT
>CAMZIK010000160.1 GCA_947307175.1 uncultured Clostridia bacterium | reverse complement strand
CTGAAAGAGCTTAATGAGCTTGAAGCCATCGCAAAACAGATACATGATGATTCGCTCTGCCTGCACCTGAGCGATCTTGCAGTCAACGGAAAAGACCTTATGGCGCTTGGCTTCAGCGGAAGCCGTATCGGCGAAGGTCTTCGGTTTCTGCTCGATGCAGTCATCGAGGAAAAAATTACAAACAACAGGGACGACCTGCTGAAATATTTAGAAGGAGAGTTTTAATGAGTAAAAGAACAAAGATACTGCTCAGTCTGCTTCCTGTGCTGTTTGTCTTCGTGCTGATATTCGTATTTTCATCGTTTGATGCGACGGATTCATCTGCACAGAGCAGTACGATCGTGAAGTTTATAAAGAAAAATATCTTCCCTGATCTGAGCAAGCTGAAAAACAAAACGGACGTAAGGATAGTCAATGATACCATCGCTTTCATCATACGAAAAGGAGCGCATATGACAGTTTATATGCTGCTTGGTTTCTTCTCGTTTGCAAGCCTTTGGTTCATCAAAAACAAAAAAGGCAGATACTTCTCTGCTATTGCTGTAAGTGCGATCTATGCGATCTCAGACGAGATACACCAGATGTATGTTCCGGGACGCTCGTGTGAATTCAGAGATGTCTGCATAGATACCTGCGGCGCTGCTTTCGGTGCAGTGATCTGCCTTGTGATTGTACTGCTAACAGAACTGAGGCGGGTCAGAGCGGAGCTTGAACAATACAAGCAGGGCGGACAAGAAGAACAAAGACCTCAGCGGCCCGAAAGAAGAATAAGAAATCCGTAAAGTAAGGAGACCATAAAATGATAGGTATCATCACAGCGATGAAGTGCGAGGCAGAATACTTAAAAAATGCTATGACTGACACCGAGCAGAAAAAGATAGGCGCATGGACTTTTACCATAGGCTTTTTCGGGAAACAGCAAGCTGTGCTTGCCGTCTGCGGAGTCGGAAAGGTCTTTGCGGGAGCGTGTACACAGACGATGATAACATCGTTTGGCTGCACTCATATCTATAACGTCGGCGTTGCAGGCACACTTGATGAAAACGTGAAGATAGGCGACATAGTCTGCGCTTCGGCTACCGTTCAGCACGATATGGATACCACCGCTGTAGGCGACCCGATAGGGCTTATATCAGGACTGAACATAGTTGAGATGCCCTGCGATGAAAAGTTCACGCAGGAGTTTGAAAAATATCTTTCTTCAAAAAGCAAAGCACTCCAAAAAGGTATCATCGCAACAGGAGATAAATTCTTCAAGGAGACAAGCGAAAAAGAGACCATCTCTCAGCGCTTCGGCGCAGCCGCAGGAGAAATGGAAGGCGGCGCAGTCGGACAGATAAGCATAGCTAACGGCGTGCCGTATAACGTCATAAGAATGATAACCGACAATGCAGGCGAGGATTCGGGAAACGAATACGCCGTAAATCTTGAAGAATGTGCAGTGGAGCTTGCAAAGATCTTTGCAGACTTCTTCATAAGCAGCTGACCTTTAAGTATGAAAAACGGCTCTGTCCTTTCGGGGAACAGAGTCGTTTTTTTATTGCAAAAATTTAAAATGTATTGCAATCAAAACCAAAATATGATATAATATCTGTGCAATAGAACAGCCAGCAGTCAGTTATCATATAGTATGATTTGGAAAGGGTGAAACTGATGGAAAAAAGAATGTCAGAACAGGAGCTTATCGGCTCTTTTGAAGAAGCATTGAACTACGGTCACATCTTTGCCTGCTACCAGCCTAAGATCAACCACTCGACAGGCAGAATGATCGGTGCGGAAGCGCTTATGCGCTGGAAACACCCTGTTTTCGGCTTGCAGTATCCGTCCGATTTCATTCCCGTGCTTGAAAAAAATGACCTCATCTACAAAGCCGACTTGTATATCTTTGAAACGGTCTGCAAATTCCAGAGGAAGTGCCTTGACAGCGGCATCCCGATCGTTCCCGTGTCCTGCAATATGTCAAGGTTCGACATCTACCACGACGACTATGTTGACAACATTGAGGCGATACGTGCTAAGTATGATGTCCCTGTGAAGTTTATGCATATAGAGATAACCGAGTCATCGGCAATAGGCGGAATGGAGCTTGTTTCGGACGTTCTCAATCGTCTTCATTCCTATGGCTATATGGTCGAAATGGACGATTTCGGAAGCGGATATTCCTCTCTCAACGTTCTGAAAGATCTCGATGTTGATGTTATCAAACTGGATATGCGTTTCCTCAGCGGCGGCATCGGCGGCAGAGGCGGAGCAATAATCAACGCAATGGTACAGATGGCTAAATGGCTTGATACGCCTGTTATCGCAGAAGGCGTTGAAAAGCTCGATCAGGCAGATTATATGAAAAGCATAGGCTGTAGCTATGTTCAGGGCTATCTGTATTCAAAACCTGTGACTGAGGACGAATTTATTGAAAAACTGAAAACGACTGATTTTGAACCGGTGTCTCCGGTCATCGAAATGGATAATATGGACGCAGGCAAGTTCTGGGATCCCGATTCAATGGAAACGCTTGTGTTCAACAACTATGTCGGCGGCGCAGCTATTTTCTCCTTCCTTGACGGGAAGATAGAAATGCTTCGTGTCAACGACAAGTACATGAAAGAGATCGGCATGAACATGACTGAGCAGGAAGTGCTGAGCTGTCAGCCGTGGGACTGCATGGACGAGCATAACAAGCAGGTATACAGCGATGCTCTCAGCAGAGCTGCTGAAACAGGCGAGGAGATCACCTGCGAAACATGGAGAACGATCTGCTCAAAGACCTGCGGCGAAGACAAGATATGTATCCGAAGCGCTATAAGAATGATAGGCAAGGCAGGCGAACAGTATCTGTTCTATGTAATGGTGCGCAATATCACCAATGAGAAGAAAAACTTTGAAACGCTTTACGACAGCGAGCGCAGATTCCGCTTTGCAAGCGAGCATGCAAACGTCTATGCGTGGGAGGTAGACCTCTCCACCAAACAGATGAGGCCGTGCTTCAGATGTATGCGTGACCTCAACGTTCCCCCTGTGGTATATGATTACCCCGAACCGCTTATCGAAAACGGCATCTTCCCGCCCGACTATGCGGATATGTACCGTGACTGGATGAAGCAGCTTGAACAGGGTGTGGATCACCTTGAAGCGATCATTCCGCTGACTGTCGGAAGGGTACCGTTCCATGTGCGCTATACCACCGAGTTCGACGAGAACGGAAAACCGCTGAAAGCTTACGGCTCGGCAACGCTCGTTGTTGACGGCGAGGACAAAAAAGAATAGTATCAACATCAAGGGCTGCACATCAAGGCAGCCCTTTTTTCATAACAAAAAAAAGCGCCCGTACTACCGAGCGCTCGTTATTCTGTCATATATCTTCTTTTCTCCTTTCCTTGTTTTTTTGCTTTTTATCTTACGGTGTTCGTACAGATCTTATATGCAACATATACTGAAAGACCGCAGAAAACTATTGCAGCACCTATACCTATCCATGTTGTGATCATTTTGTTTTCCTCCCTGTTTGTTTTTTGTTTTCCTTTCTGTATCTATATAATAGCACGTATCTGCGCATGATTCAATAGACAATTCATCTTGGGAGTGTAGCTTAAACTACACTTTCGGGGATAAATGTAGCTTAAACTACAAAATGCACTGAAATTGCAGTAAGACTCACTTTTCCTGTTGTCCTGTGCCTATCTTCATTCTGCTGAAATTATAAGCACGGTACTGCCTGGGGCTCATGGCGTAGTATTTTCGGAAAGTCCTTGCAAAATGGCTGTATGATGAAAAATGCAGGATATCAGATATCTCAGCAAGCGAAAAATCCGAGATCCTGAGCATATTTTCCGCAGCCTCCATTCGCTTTTTGGTGACATACTGCGTGAGGTTCATTCCTGCCTCACGCTTGAAAAGCACCGATAGATACGATTCATTCAGCCCGACCATTTTTGCAAGCTCTCTTACGACTATCGCCTCATGCAGATGCAGATCGATATAGTCCATACATTCTATCACGGGCTTTGAAAAAATATTCGCTTTCTTTGCCGCCGCAACCTGTTTTGTGAAATACTCCGTTATCTCAAAGCGGATATCTATAAGCTCCTGTTCTGTTTTTGCCTTTTCAAATCTCTGGATAAAAAGGTCACTTGCATTAAATGCCTTTTCCGAATCCATTCCTCCCTCGATAGCGAATCTCGTGCAGAGCGTCACATGACAGATATTCAGATAGATCCTGTTTTTGATCGGGTCGTCGGAAAGATGCCCCGAAGTATTTGATGCGAACATTTTTTTGTCCTGCTCGACAGAACGCATATCCCCGTTCCTGAGCAGCTCCATGCAGCTCAGCTCATCACTGAAATGGTGATGATGAAAGTTGTTCTCCCTGTTTATGTATTCAAGATAGGCTATCTGCTTGTCCATTGTCTCTTTCATTTTCTTCACCTCGCTGATATGATAACATATTTTGTGATTTGAGTCAAGACGGGTGACGAAAATCCAAGATATGTGCTGTACTTATCAGTCTTATTCTGCTAAAATAATAGCAGAAAGAAGGAGAGTATTATGAGAAAAACAGGAGACCTGACACAAGGCAGCGTATTTAAGTGTCTTATATATTTTGCGCTTCCCTTGCTGGTCGGGAATGTATTCCAGCAGCTTTATAATGTTGCGGACACAGCGATCATCGGCAATCTGCTCGGCGACAACGCACTTGCATCCGTCGGGGCATCAGCGCCCGTGTACAACCTTGTAATAGGTTTTGCAGGCGGTCTGACCAACGGTTTTGCAGTCATCATCGCAAGATATTTCGGGGCAAAAGACGAAAAGAACATGAAAAAGTCCGTTGCACTGACATATTTTCTGTCGGCGGTAACAGCGGTCATCATAACTGCTGTGGGACTTATCGGGCTTGATCCGTTGCTCAGAGCGCTCAGGACTCCCGATGACATAATCGGCGGAACACAGGAGTATCTGCGAATCATCCTGACATTTTCGTCGCTGTCTATCATTTATAATATGTTTGCTGCACTGCTTCGTGCTGTAGGCAACAGCAAAGCACCTCTTTATTTCCTGGTGATCTCGGCGGTCATGAACGTCGGTCTTGATATTATTTTTGTTAAGTACCTCGGCATGGGTATCCCGGGCGCAGCCTATGCGACAGTCATTTCGCAGGCCATCTCGATAGTTCTGTGCATGATCTATGTGCTGAAGAAGTGTGACATTGTCAAGTTCAGAAAGTCGTATTTCTCGATGGATAAAAAAATGCTCGGAGACCTCGTATCAACAGGTCTTTCGATGGCTCTTATGTTTGCGATAGTTTCAGTCGGCTCTGTGATACTGCAGCGTGCGGTAAACAGATTCGGAGCGACCACGATAACCGCACACAGCGCAGCAAGAAAGATCGACGAGATGTTTATGATGCCGATAAGCATTACGGCAATGTCGGTATCTACTTTCACCAGCCAGAACTACGGTGCAGGCAGGATCGACAGGGTAAAGGCAGGTATCCGCTGCGGATTTATCATAACATCTGCGTGGAGCATTATTTCGATACTGGTATGTATCTTTTTCCGCACCTCGATAATACAGCTCATCACAGGCACGAGCGACACGGAAGTTCTTTCGATCTCCTCCCGCTATCTCATCTGGAACTTCCCGTTCTTTGTGATACTTGGTGTCCTTATCGTACTGCGCAGCAGCCTTCAGGGATTGGGTAAAAAGATCGTTCCAATAATGGGCAGCGTTGTTGAGTTCATGCTAAAGATACTCGCTGTCATTTACATCGCACCAAAGCTCGGATATTTCGGGATATGTATCCTTGAGCCAGTCATCTGGATAATATGTGCTGCGATAGTTTTTGCGGACTACCGTGTGTTTATGCACAAGTCAGGCCAAAAACAATGCACAAGAAAATACGCAGCAGCGACATAACAATATCACTTCGCCGTTTGCATGAAAAAAATGACACAATAACAAATCAGAAAGTCCGCAGATATGATACCTGCGGACTTCTTTATTTTGAAACTATACGGAGTTCATAATCTTTCTTGCTGCCATTGTACACAGCAAAGCGGCAGCGATGCCGACCGTGTAAGCGATAAGGTCGCTCCACAAAAATCCCTGTCCCAGCAGCAGATGCCCGATAGTTGTTGACCTGACTCTGACCAGCCAACCACATTTTATAAGCTGCGAAAACTCCACCGCAAACGATGTGACAAGGGCGCAAACAGCTGCGATATACGGCAGACGGCGCACAAGAACGATCCGCCAGCAGCAATACATGACCATTGCCCAAAGTGCATCTCCGACATTTTCAGGAACAAAAGCCGCCTTCCGTGAGACCAGCCCGAGCACGATCAGCACAACTATCGCACATATATACAAAAGCCTTGTTTTAAAACGTTTATCCATAACTGACCCCGATCATCCGAATATGATAAAAACCTCTTTTGCCTTTTACAACAAAAGAGGTTTTTTCTGGCTCCCCCAGTTGGACTCGAACCAACGACCCTGCGGTTAACAGCCGCATGCTCTACCAACTGAGCTATAGAGGAATATCAATGTCGGCGACGACCTATGTTTCCGGGCCGTTACCAGCCGAGTATTTTCAGCGAAGATGAGCTTAACTTCTGTGTTCGGCATGGGAACAGGTGTGACCTCATCTCTATAGTCACCGACTTGATGTTGATCGAAGATCAAATGAACTCATTTTATGAGTTTATCGGATCTTCAAAATTGAATAACAAAGAGTATGGAAGCATAATCTTTTTAGGTCAAGCCCTCGACCGATTAGTACCTGCAAGCTAAATACGTCACCGCACTTACACTTCAGGCCTATCAACCTTGTAGTCTTCAAGGGGTCTTACTCTGTAAACAGATGGGATATC
>CAMZIK010000159.1 GCA_947307175.1 uncultured Clostridia bacterium | reverse complement strand
ATGGTTCGTTTTCTTTTTCCAGTGAACTATTCACCGATGAACCCACTATAGCATCCGAACCCAAGCATATACACCACTGCCATTGCCGATTCTCCTCTCCGTCTATGCATGAAGGGTTACCTTAATTATACTGTGAAAGCAATAAAATGTCAAGTAATCTCACGAAAACGTTAGATAATCTTTTTATATGTACCAGGGATTCAATTTCTCCATTGACAGTGTTTCCAGTGCTGCCATACCAAAAGGAAACATTATTGCAACAAAAATGTATGTGTGGTAATATATATGAAAGGGGTGTTTTTATGAAATTTTACGAGTGCCTGAATGATCTGATGATAAAGCACGATGTCAAGGCAGCCGATATACACAGAAATAGTAATTTAAAAAGACCATACATTAGTAAAATGCTAAGCGGTGACCTTTTGCCTTCCTCATATGATATAGTTGAAAAGATAATGGAGGCTATGGAACTGTCACTTGACGAAAAAATAATGTTGACGGATTCATACCTGGTCAGCAAATCTGTCGGTGAAAATAAACAAATGCGGCGCTCCTTCAAGCAGGTATATTTTCTCCAATACCCTCACATAGGACAGTATAATAGAATGAATACCAAGCTTATTAACTCTGAGATAATCGGTGCGGATAAGCTTTTAGATTTACTATGCTCAATGATGAAAAACAGCAAAACCGAACCGATGCTTTTCTTTTCTCCGATAACGGTTGAAGCTGCCGAAAGGATCAGTTCGGCTTTTAACTGCATACCGGAAAGTACAGGCATAAAATGGCTGGCTCCATTTAACAGACAGGGTGTTTCAGATTCACAGAACTTCTCGCTATGGGCAAATTGTCTGTCGGTCATGTGCGTTAAGTCATGTACAGTAATGAAAACTCTGAACGATGTTGAAAGCCTGCTGAAGAGCACCCCTTTCCCCTTTTATCTGATAAGTGAAAACGGGCTTGTGATATTTGACAGTGAACTTCGCAACGGTCAGTTTTTCTGTGACAGACAAATAATAGAGATATATACAACAAGTTTTTCAAGTCTTGCAGAAAAATCACAACTGCTGATGATGTCATTTGACAAGGCAAACGACGCACTTATACTGCTCAACGATCAAATACCCACAGTTCTTGCTGATAAAAGCAACTGTTATACAATATCCAACCAACCTTGTACCTGTCTTGATCTTTCCAGAACGGACATATATGATTATACGGATACTGATGAAAGCGACAAAATAGCAAATATGTACGGCATCTTTCTGAGAGATGTGTTTACAAACATAGAAAACTTCTACGATGTGTTCTCGGTATACGGTATGCGTGATTTTCTTGATGAGCAGGACTATTATCTTCTGGGCAAACACTTCTCTAAATCAATGTCAAAGCAATTCAGAAGACAGACCCTGACTAATTATTCAATGGTGACTCTGCACGAATCGTATTACCATCCGCTCGGTCTGCGTATCCCGGGATTCAACAAGCAGCCGTTCATAGGCATGAATATATTTGCAAACGGCTGTATCATAGGAACATATGACTTTAAGCAGAATCCGCTTGTTGTGGTGGCGAATGATAAGGGAATTGCAAGCTCTATGATATCATATCTGCACGAGCTGAAAAAATATCACCTGATTTCATCAAAAGAGGAAACGGCAAAGTATATACAAACAGAGCTTGAAAAAAGAGCAGACGGAAAAGAGGAGTGAGAATTGTAATGAAAAGGATACTGGCTTTCATTTTACTCATGGTGTTTGCGATAAGTATGTGCAGTTGCGACGAAGACAGCAGTTCCGACACTAAAGCAATGACTACTAAAACCGCTGTTGATAGCAAAAGCGTTACCGAATCGGAGCACGACGCTATAAAAGGTGCTGAGCCAAGCCACGCAAGGGTCAACCAGAATTCATCGGAGCAGAATACAGATATCCCAATCGAAGGCGAGTGGAGAGCGCTTCAATTAAAAGAGGGCAGCGACACCGAAACAAACGACAGCTTCAAATTTGTCTTTCTGTTCGGAAAGGACGGACAGTATCGTGTGACCTATGAAAAAGCAAAAAAGTTCGAATACAAAGACGACAGCCTCTACCTTTATGACGACGGACTTATTGAGTATCTGAAATACTCGGTTCAAGCAACGGAAAATGGATATTTAATCATACCAATTGCTTTCAGCTACCAGAATGTAGAATACAATATTAAAGATTATAACAATAAATATAAACTTGATCCAACAAAAGCACCATTACATTTTTCTGCTAAACCTTCCTACAAACTGCTTCCGTATGACGGGTGTTATCAAAGCGCAGAGGAAGAGTATAAACAGAGCTTAGAGATCGTAGATCTTAAGATATTGAATCTCGCTGCAAAATACGTTTATAATGCTGTCGATGAATATTTTCATGAGCACGGCACGAACAGAAGCGGTTATAGTGAATATGCTGGAGAGTATTCCCAAAATGACACAAGAAATGAATTGTCAGAAGTTATAACCGGAGCATTGACCGAAACCAAGAGCATGGATGTTAAGTGCTGCCTCGTTATCGTTCTGAATGAAGATAGTAACAAGAATTACTACTATGTTCAGACAAAAGCAGAAGGGCACTCCCAGATAGGTCAGTATCCCGAACCGAGAGTGGCAAGCTTTGATAATCCTGCGCTGTCCTCAGATATAGTCTATGGGACATATACCAGATTACCTGAATAATTTGAACGGAGGAATAAACATGTTTTGTGGAAAATGCGGTGCTGAAATAGCACAGGGCACTAAGTTTTGCAGCAAGTGCGGTGCATCTGTTGAGGAATCAACTATAAGCACAGCTGCTCATACCAACTCGGTCATCAACAAGGTGATAAAGCATGACTATAAGTATTATACTGCTTCAGCAATAGGAATACTCTCAATAATTCTGTCTCTTTGTCCGTTGCTGATGAATCGAAGCAATGAGATACCAAACGGTAATGTCTTTGCTATTTTCACATATGTAAGTGCTTCACACGGAACTCTTCTCTATTTCGGTCTTTTATTCTGTTTATTATGTCTTGCGATGCTGATAACCGGCTGTATCGGTATGACAAAGATAGTTACAGGTCTGTTAAAAGTCAACACGAAATATAGCGAATCTCTTGACAAAACAACAAGCGGACTGGTATTTATGGGGATCACGGGAATACTCGCCGTTGTTGCCGGATTTGCCTTCAATTATGTTACCATTGCAGGTTCTGCAAGCAAGTATGGCGTGAGCACCAAGGAACTGTCAAAGGCTATGGAACTTGTTTCGTTCAGAATAAGTATTTTTGCAGTCCTGCTCATCGTTGTGGGCATTGGAGGAGCAAAGCTTGCTGAAAAAGTGACATACCCATACGTGAAGCAAGCTAAAACTGAAATGCTGGCAAACCTCCCCTCATCTAAAGGCAGAAATATCAAGCCGGGTGACTGGAAATGTGCAAACTGCGGCAAGATAAATGACGAAAAGCACAAGTCCTGTACCTGCTGCTACCACAAGAGAGAAGAGTGAATAGATATAAATTTTGGAGGTATTGAATGAAAAAGCTGATAATTATCATCGCATCAGCCGTTGCTGTTGCGGTCGGTATAGGAACATTTTCATTCCTGCACAAAGGCTCGGATAAACCAGATAAAAAAGTTGAAGACATCGGAGAGATATATTGTGCTCCGATAGATGAGGACCACATTGCCTCTTCAGGGGATGGAGTATATTATGCGGATAACGAAATACTTGTTGTAGCTAAACCGGATGTTACAAAGAAAGACATCAAAGAGCTTGCAGCGAATTATAATGCAGAGGTGGTAGGGTGTATAGAAAAAACAGGCGACTATCAGCTCAGGCTTGATAATGACGATCCGCAAAAGCTTGTAGATCTTATTACTAAAGAAACAATAATTGAATCTGCCTCGCTTAATTACATAACAAAAATGGCAGCAGATGTTGCAGACGATATTCAAATTGGAAAGGAATGGACAAGCGAACCTATAACGTATCGAACAAATAATCCTTTTTTGTGGGATATAAATATAAAAAGCTGGGGAGTAAATGCGATCAACACCTATGAGGCATGGATCAAGATGAATCTTTTCAAGGATAAGATCAATCCTGTAAATGTAGGACTAATTGATAGCGGTTTTTTTATGCACGATGATCTTGGCTTTGCAGAGGTTTTCTATGAAAACGGAAATAATCGGGTCGATGAAAATGATGAGAAACACGGGACACATGTAGCAGGAATTATGGCTGCAAAGGGTAATAACAAAGAGGGGATCTGTGGGGTTTATCCATATGCTGACGGTAAGTTGTATGGGGCAAGCTGGTCTGGCGCACAGCAATACAATAAAGATAGAATATCCGTCATGAAGGAAAAATGCTGCCTTTCGGAACTCATAATAAGAAATGTGAAGGTAATAAACTGTTCTTATGGATGTATAGAGCATTCTGCTTTGTATAACACACAGGATTATCAACAAGACAAAAAATCATGTGCAAAATTGCTTGGTGATTTCTTGAATAGGCTTTACAGAAACGGTTATGATTTTGTGATTGTTGTTTCGGCAGGAAATGGGTCTGATGAAGTAGTAACAAAATTAGAAACAACCAAGAATAAGCAAGGCGAAGATATTATCAAGTTAAAAGACGGAAAAGCGTTTTACGATGAAAACGGGTATCCCATGGTAGTTGATAGAGATCTTTTTGGAAATCTGACTATTAGTGAAGAAATTAATGGAAAAACCGTGAAACACCCAATAATGGGGATAACAGATATAGATAGGCAAACATTTATCGCAAAAGATGATTTGCAAGATAAACATCTTGATTCTGAGTATGTTTCTGCTTATACTGCCATATCACCAAAAGAATACAAGGATATTTATGATAGGATAATCGTTGTTGGAGCTATAGATCGGAAATTTAACATCTGTGATTTTTCAAACGCCGGAGAACGCGTTGATATTTTTGCTCCGGGGGAAAAAATCTATTCAACAATCCATAAGAACAGGTATGATTATGATAGCGGTACGTCAATGGCTGCACCGCATGTTGCTGGCGTATGTGCAAATGTCTGGAGCATAGATAATACATTAAGCGGTAAGGAGATCAAGAATATCGTTTGTAGTTCATGGTTGAATGACAAGAATGTATACACCACCCCGAGCGGACATAACAAGGGTATCGTTGACTGTCGCAAAGCAGTTGAAAAAGCTTTTGATGGAGCGAACAAGAAAGACAGCACAATTGTAAAGAGTGTAAATAACGGCGCTGTGCTTGGCTGGGTGTACGAAACTGATGAAAAAACACCGATTGAAGGAGCAAAAATTACTGCCCAAAACGGCGAGCAGACCTATACAGCCATAAGTGATAAGTATGGTCACTTTGAACTGATTGTTCCCGGTGGAGAGTATACTATTGTTGTCGGCGAATCTGAATACAATGAATGGAAAAGCAAACAGCCTGTAAAAGTAAATAACGGCGAGGTTTGCTATTACAACGACGGTGAAGGCGAAACGATAAGACTTGAAAAGAAGAATAGTGAAAGTACTCAAACGGCAGACTCTCTGAAAAAGAATATCGAAGAAATGAGCGGCGGCAAAATAGCTCTATGGGCTGAAGCGGACTATGACGGAGACGGCAAGACCGAGGCATTTGCCGTGGTATCAAAAGGCGGAGAGATACGTGATAAATCAAAGATATATAATTTGGATAGTATTTACTTCGTTAACTCGAAAGGTGAAATAAGCCGGGCGAAAAAGTTCAATGGACTTGATTGTTATTATGATGATTCCTATCAAAACTCAATAGACGGTTTGAAATTCTTTAGCATATCGCTTCACCCAGGCACTTGGTCTACGACCGGGTATGTGTTCGGAGTAGATGCAGACAAATTCTTTGAGCCTTCCGTGTCAGGAAAATACAGCGGCTTTGATTTCACCAAAGAAGGAAAAGCATATGCTGTTGAACGGAAGATAAAAGACGAAGGTGGTGGTCACATTCAGACCAATCACGAAATGACGTTTGATAAAGCTTCCAAAGAATTTATCATCTTATCAGATCGTGGGACAGATACAAAACAAGCAATCCTGCCGGAGGGTGTAGTTGAGTTCAGCGGACATTATTATATGGTCTTTTCAAACCCGGACAAATACGATGCCTACAAGAGTGAACAAGCTTGTGTGGAAATGGGCGGACATCTTGTATCTATCAACTCACAAAACGAACAAGATTTCATTGTTGGTGTGCTCGGCTCAAAGGATAATTACTGGATCGGGCTTGAGAAGAAAAACAATAGCTGGCACTGGATCGACGGAAGTGATTTTTCTTATACACATTGGGATGTATGGAAAGATTCAAAAGGCAAAGAATTCTGGCAGCCCGATAATTTAGAGAATCGGGAATACAACGCAAGAATTGCCGGCAAAAGTGTAACATATGAAGATTGGTATATGAACAAAGGAGGCTGGATCGATACCGATGGAAGCGGCAAAGGTGAGGATCTTTCGACCTACGGATTTATTTGTGAATGGACAGACCATCCTGATGCTGAAAAGATAAAAAAATATAGCTGATACAATGATCAGAGCCACGATTGGAATAGAACAAAAAAAGGGGCTGTTACAAGTAAGCAATAGTTCCTAATTGTAATCCGATTCCCCTGTCTTACTGAGAAAAAAAGCTTTAGCTATGAATTGAAAAAGAGCTCGCAAACAGCGTGTTTGCGAGCTCTTCATTTATAACCAGGACTTGAAGCACTGCCGCTTGCCAAAAATCACGTATCTGCGGTGTTTCTTTGTCCGTTCCTGCGGCGATTCTGTCATAAGGGGCTATACCGTAACATCGTGCAGTATTGCGTAGTTTTATACAATAATAAAGACCAAACAAAGA
>CAMZIK010000158.1 GCA_947307175.1 uncultured Clostridia bacterium | reverse complement strand
TCTTTGCAGCCATAGCCTGAGTAGGTGTATCCTGATACTTACCGCCGTAAGGCATAAGCACGCTGCCTGCGCCGATAGTTGAGTCAAATCTTTCTACAAGACCTTTCTGCGAGCAGATATTGAGGTTTGAGATCATTGCGCCCCATCTGTCTGCGGAGTCCTCTGTCTGAGCAGCAGGCTCGAAGATAGGCTTTGCGATGTTTATATCGGTATGCTTTTCAGCGCCGTTTGAGTTGAGGAACTCTCTTGAAAGTGAAACGATAGTGTTGCCGTTCCAGTTCATTTCAAGTCTCGGGTTTTCGGTAACGACAGCGACAAGGGTAGCTTCGAGGTTTTCCTTATCGGCTTCAGCCATGAACTTTTCAAGGTCAGACTTAGCGACAACGACTGCCATTCTCTCCTGAGATTCGGAGATAGCAAGCTCTGTGCCGTCAAGACCGTCATATTTCTTTGTGACTGCATCGAGGTTTATCTGTAAGCCGTCTGCCAGCTCTCCGATAGCGACTGATACGCCGCCTGCGCCGAAGTCATTGCAGCGCTTTATCATAGCGGTGACTTCAGGGTTCCTGAAAAGTCTCTGGAGCTTTCTTTCCTCTGGTGCGTTACCCTTCTGAACTTCTGCGCCGCAGCTTTCCAGCGAGTGCAGGGTATGCGACTTGGACGAGCCTGTTGCTCCGCCGCAGCCGTCACGTCCTGTCTTTCCGCCGAGCAGTATAACTATATCACCCGGTGCAGGTCTTTCACGTCTTACGTTTGCTTCCGGAGCAGCGCCGACAACAGCGCCTATCTCCATTCTCTTTGCGACATAGCCAGGGTGGAATATCTCGTTTACGATGCCTGTTGCAAGACCTATCTGGTTGCCGTAGGAGGAATAGCCGTTAGCAGCGCCGACAACTATCTTTCTCTGCGGAAGCTTGCCTGCGATAGTGTCCTCAACGGGAACCAGCGGATTGCCTGCGCCTGTTACACGCATAGCCTGATAAACGTAGGAGCGTCCTGAAAGCGGGTCTCTGATAGCTCCGCCGAGGCAGGTAGCAGCGCCGCCGAAAGGCTCTATCTCGGTCGGGTGGTTGTGGGTTTCGTTTTTGAACATCAAAAGCCAGTCTTCTTCGTTTCCGTCAACATCGACTTTGATCTTTACCGAGCAGGCATTTATCTCTTCGCTCTCGTCAAGGTCTTTCATAAGTCCTGCTTTTTTGAGCTGCTTTGCGCCGATGCAGGCAAGGTCCATAAGTGTTACAGGCTTGTCCGTTCTGCCTGCATAGAGGTCTTTTCTGGTGTTTATGTAATCTGCGAATGTATCAGCTATATAATCCGAATGAATGTTTACGTTGTCTATCGTTGTAAGGAAAGTCGTGTGACGGCAGTGGTCCGACCAGTAGGTATCTATCATTCTTATCTCGGTGATAGTCGGGTTGCGCTTTTCGGTATCACGGAAATAGTCACGGCAGAAGCGGATGTCGTCAAGGTCCATAGCAAGACCAAGCTCTGTGAGCATAGCTTCAAGGTCTTCATCGGTGGAATAGATGAAGCCGTCGATGGTCTCGACTGTGGTTGGTATATCATACTTGATGTCAAGGGTCTCGAAGGTATCGAGGCTTGCTTCTCTTGACTCGACAGGGTTTATCATATAGCTCTTTATCTGGGCTACCTGTTCGTCGGAGAGATTGCCCGTAACGATATATATCCTTGCGGACTTGATGACAGGGCGCTTTCCTCCCGTCAGCAGAGAGATACACTGTGCGCAGGAATCGGCACGCTGGTCGAACTGTCCCGGCAGATACTCAACGGCAAACACGAACTCGCCGTCTTTTATCTGAGGCAGGTGGTCATAGGTCACATCGACCGCAGGCTCGGAGAACACAACGGGTGTTGCGAGTGCAAAATCCTCCTTTGAGAGTCCCTCGGCGTCATAGCGGTTGACAACACGCAGACCCGTGAGCTGTTCAAGACCCAGAGCGGACTTGATACCGCTGATGAGCGAAGCTGCTTCTACCGCAAACTCGGGCTTCTTTTCAACGTAAATTCTGTAAACAGACATAGCTACATCTCCTTTAAATAGATAAGAATATTATACACCAATATATAGTGTTTTGTCAATGAACAAGTTGTTATCAAAGAGAGAACTTCGGACATCAAAAAACCGCCCTGTGATGAGCGGTTCTTAAATGACAGCTATTCTATTTTTGAAACATCTGATTTTAGGAATTTTATGAGGGAGTCTATGGTTTCGCTGTAATTGTAATCATCATAATTGACGGAACCTACCGGAGTACTATAATCTTGCTGATTAGCCGTTAATCTGAGCTTTCCATTTTGAACTTCTGCTTTTATGACAAATTCATAATATAAGTCTTGTCTATTCGATGATTGTAAAGGAAAGAAGATACCATACTGCGTATCGGTGCTGCGGTTTACGAAAACTTTATGGTCTTTGTAGACTGAATTGCCGGTTAATGTCCACCCATATTCTTTAGCTGTCTTTTTGACCTTTGCGAAGGCGGCTTCGGCGGCGGCTTTCAGGTCTGCTTTTGTGATGCCGGGGTCTTCGTGCCAATAGCCGTTTGTCGTCGAGACTTTTGCCTTGGTGGTCGTGGCTTTTGTTGTTGCCTTGGTCGTAGCTTTTGTCGTCGTGGTCTTTGCCTTAGTGGTCGTGGTCGTTGTAGTGGCTTTTTTGGTCGTTGTCGTTGTGGTCTCGCTGTCCTCGTGCCATTGTCCGGGGTTAACGTCATCGGGCGGTATTTCGGAAGGACTTGGTCCTGCAACTTTAGTCGTGGTTGCTTTTATTGTCGTGGTTGTGTCTATCACACCGGTTTCTTTTTCTGTGGTGGTTGTGGTCTCTGCGGTCGTTGTGGTCGTGGTCTGCTGCTTGTCCTCGGTCTTGTTCTCGCCGCCGCAGGCAGTCAGGCAAGCCGCTGTCATAACAAGTGCAAGCAACGCCGCTAAAAATCTCTTTTTCATAATAGCCCGCCTTTCTTTCCGGTTCAGTCTTTAGGTAATTATACCACCATTTGCCGAATTTTGCAAGTGTAAAACGACTATATGATCTCTGCGGTGCAGGCGTCGCCGTCGGTGCCTGTGATGCGCACGGTCTTTGTCTGCCAGCGCCACGACTCACCGCTGTCATTTTTAACGATGACGGGCGTGTAGTTTTTTGTATAGCCTCTGTGCAAACCGTCCGACTTTTCTTTTTCAAACAGCACCTCGACTGTCTTTCCGATATTTGAGCGCAGAAAATCCTCTCTTATCTGCGAGCAGACTGTTTCGAGCTGTTTTGCTCTTTGCTCCTTGACCGCCCTCGTTACCTGTCCGACGAACTTTTCTGCAGCTGTGCCCTTGCGGACGGAATAGGGGAAAATATGCACCTTTTCAAAGCCTATGCGCCTTACGAAAGCGATAGTTTGCGCAAAGTCCTCGTCTGTTTCTCCTGCAAAGCCCACCATTATATCAGTAGTCAGAACGCAGTCCTTAAAGGCTTTGCGCAGCTTTGTGCAAAGCGCCTGATACTCGGCGCAGGTGTATTTTCGGTTCATTCTTTTAAGCGTTTTATCGCAGCCGCTTTGCAGCGAGAGGTGGAACTGCGGGCAAAGGTTTTCGAGTCTGCTCATGCGCTCGATGTCCTCATCGAGCAGCATCTCAGGCTCCATTGAACTCAGGCGCACTCTTTGTATGCCCTGCACGGAGCAGGCAGTCTCCACCGCATCGACCAGTCTTGTGCCGTCCTTGAAGTCTTTGCCGTAGCAGCAGAGATTTATACCTGTGAGGACTATTTCCTTATAGCCGCCTGCTGCAAGCGCTTCGATCTCGCTTTTAAGCTCACTCAGCGGCTTGGAGCGGATATGACCTCTTGCATAGGGGATAACGCAGTAGGTGCAGTACTGGTCGCAGCCGTCCTGTATCTTCACGAAAGCACGTGTTTTCAAGCCTGACGGCAGATTCTGCATCGGCTCGAAGGCTTCGCCTTTTTCGTGTGGCTTGATGCTGACTGCTTTTTTTCTGTCCTTGAAATACTGCTCAAGCAGCTGCGGAATCTCAGATTTTGAAGTGCCTGTGATGATGTCGCAGTCAAGCTTGTCCGCCTTTTCTGAGAACGCCTGTGCAAAGCAGCCCGTCAGCACGATAACAGCGCTCGGCGAGGCTTTTTTCAGCTTGCCCAGCGTTTGTCTGAGCTTGCGGTCGGACTGAGCCGTTACGGTACAGGTATTGACGATAAAAATATCGGCGCTTTCGGCAGTTTCTGTCGTTTCATAGCCCAGATCCGTGAGTCTCTGCCGTAAATTTTCAGTTTCGTATTGGTTGACCTTGCAGCCAAAGGTGCAGTAATATATCTTCATTCCACCAAATCCTTAAAATCGACATTATGTACAAATTAGACATATTTAGCTTGTGCATAATGTACATAAATCTTTATTGAGTTTTGTTACCTTTGAGTATTGTACCATATTTTATTTTTTTTTGCAAATATCCATTGACAAATGCGGAAAGTTGCGTATAATGGGAGTTGCAGGGACGGGAAGACCTGCGAAAGTAAAATGAATGAAGACGAAAGTCTGACAAACGGTTAAGGAGGAATGGATAATGAAAAAGACAAATGTAATGTTGGATTCCATCTCAGCAGTAAAGAAATTCGTAAACATCGTTTCGACTTACGAATATGAAGTTGATCTTGCCTCTGGCAGATACGCAGTAGATGCAAAATCTATCATGGGTATCTTCAGTCTTGATCTGTCCAAGCCGATACAGCTTACTGCTCACACTGATGATGCTGACAAGTTCTTTGCAGAGATCAAGGAATTTATCGTTGACTAAGCTGATCCAACAACTGTGAACGCCGATGTGACAAGTTACGAAGCGGCAAAGACTTTCGGCGGATAAGATGTCCGCTTGAAATGCTTGGGGCGAAAGCCCTGTTCGCACAAAATCAACGGGTCATGACCCGTGTGATACTTTAAACAGGTTTGCAATTCGCAAGCCTGTTTTTTTGCGTTTGAGGCAAAAATGACAGCCAACGGAGCGATCTGGCTGAAAAAGGGAATTTTGTTTCTGTGTGCAACCTGCACAATACAACTAAGGGTTTAACATACAGACAACTGTGCAGTCATTTCAATTTAGTTAACCGTACTAAATTAATCTTAAACGTTTTCGACAAAATACAAGCGTCTTTATTGTGTATATATACAAAGATTTAGCTAAAACCTTGACAAACTTATTTATATAATGTTACAATATGTTTAACTCGATTAAGCGATATTGGTGGTATCGCTTGGAAAATGAAGAAAGTTGTTATGTTTGTTTACAATGCCAAATCTGAGGCGAAGGAGGAAAACAATGAAAGCGTATATCAGAATTGATACTTTTGAAGACATTATGAGACTTAACGATGTAGCCAGAAGCTGCGACTATGATATGTATATCGAAAGCGGCGCTGTCAGAGTAAATCCTAAGTCGGTAATGGGCATATTCAGTATCGGAACAAAGAAAGTGGTTTCTCTGACCACGAAGGATAATGACAAGGACGCATTCCTTGAGAAGTTCGGCAGCTTTATAAACGGTGCCTGACTTGTCCGTACAGCCCACCGAGAGAGAAAAATATGAAAGATCGACCGTATCGGAGCTTTTCCGATACGGTTTTTTGTATGTCGGCGCTGAGAAGCGGACGGACTTTGTGCGGCTGACCTGTATGTACAAAGCAGCGGTGTACAGGGTTTCCTCCAGCTATTCCGCCGGTTTTTGCGAGCGTATGTAGTGGAAAAGGTACTGCTGGGCGATGCCTTCGAGACCTTTTGTGCAGGCGGGAAGTCCGCCCGGATACCACAGGGAGAGGACACGCTTGACCCAGACGTCCTTGGGGAAAGCATCGAGGCGGTAGAAGCCGAAGAGCAGAGCGCAGTCTGCGACCTTGGGTCCTACGCCTTTTATCGTCATCAGGATGTTTCTTGCTTCGTCAAGAGGCAGGCTGCGGATGGCTTTGAAGTCGATCTCTCCGCTGAGAACTTTTGAGATCGCATCTACAAGATACTTTGCACGGAATCCGCTGCGCAGATAGGAGAGGCTCTCAACGGTTTCATCTTTCATCTGCTCTGCTGACGGGTAGCCGCCGTAATGCTCGCACAAGCGCCCAATTATGCCTTTGATACGGGGAATGTTGTTGTTCTGGCTGATGATGAAGGAGGACAGAGCTTCCCAGCTGTCCTGCTTTAAAATTCGTATGCCGCCTGCAAAAGCGCAGGCTTTGGAAAGCGTTTCGTCTTCGGATAGGCGGCGCTTTATTTCGGCGTAGTCGGTATCAAGGTCGAGATAGTCTTTCCAGACGTTCAGAAAGTCGCTTTCGGTGGTGTTGTGAAGTCTGAAAAGGTCGCTGCCGTTTTCGCAGCTTATGGTCAGCTGCTTGTTGAGAAAAGCGCCGTGATAGGCGTTTTCGGAAACCTTTTCCCAGCGGAAAGCCTGACCGCAGTCGAGAGTGTCGTCAAGCGCAAAGTCGGCTTGATGCAAGAGTATATCTTTTCCGTCAATTTTGTAGTCCATAGCAAAATCCCCTTCAATTTACACAATGGGACTTGAAAAATCCTCTGAAATACACTATGTTATAAAAAATGAGTTTTTTCAAGGTGTGCATATCTTTTTTAGTTACTGCGATAAATCAGAATTTGTGCTAGCGCGCACGGCGCTTGTCCGTCGCATATCAGCTTGTGGTGTCAACGACCTTCGTGCTGCTCCGGGCTTTCACTTTGTTTAAGTGATAAACCCCAAATAACAGGTTTTTTCGTCCACCTTTTTCTCGTAAAAAAATGGTGCAAACTGCCCGTAGGGCAGTATGTCAAGGGCAGCGCCCTTGCCGACGTCCGCAGGCGGCGGAATACCTGAGCGTCAGGCGCACGGCAAAGGACGTGAACAACCGAACAGCAAGCTGTTCGCTCAAGAGGTAAAGCCCTGTAAGAGAGGGCTTTCCCTGCCTCGTGGTAACGCCAGCCGCCTCAAG
>CAMZIK010000157.1 GCA_947307175.1 uncultured Clostridia bacterium | reverse complement strand
TGAACAGGAAGTGGTATGTCGGAATGCTGAATAGAGGCTTTGTGAACTCTTTGATATCGGGCAGCAGGAAGTCCTCGATGTTCTGGCTTGCCAGAATGAACGAGGACTCTTTCTTTCTCACTCGCTTCATACCGTTTCTGATGTACTCTATCGCAGTCATGTTGGACAGGAAAAGATAAAGCTCATCGATGGCTGCTACTGTGTTGCCTTTGCCGAGCAGCTGCTCTGACATGTACGAGAGGATATTGAACAGCAGAGTGTCCTTGAGATGTTTATTGGTATCCATAAGACCTTTGACTCCGAAACAGATAAACTCGGAGTCCTTGATGTTGGTGTGTCCGTTAAAGTATTTTGACTCTGCTCCCTTGCACATTGAGTGAAGACCAAGGCAAACATTCTGAAGCATTTCCTCTGTGTAGAGGTGCTTCTTCTGATCATCGAAAACCATGAACTCCTTTTCGACCAGGTCGTAGAGGTCTGACATCATCGGGTAGTCCTCATCAATAAGGCTGTCAAGGTCAGTCGAGTCATCTATGCCATAGCGTGAGTAGAGCTTCATGAGCATGATCTCTATCGTGTCTATCTCCGCATCGGTAAAGTCCTTGTACGAACGGAAGAAGTCTTTGAGGTATGATATGTGCTGACTCAGTTTGGACACCTTTCTGAAGGTCTCGGGCATATCCTCACCGCCTCGCTCTCCGTCCGACCATGCTTTGGGTTCGAGAGGGTTTATCATATACTCACCCGACATCATATCAATGTATGTTCCGCCGAGGTTGTTGCACAGATCCTCGTACTCATGCTCGGGATCCAGACAGATGATGCTCTTGCCTGATTCCCTCAGATTGCACAGCAGCAGTTTTAACAGATAGCTTTTACCCTGACCGCTGTTTCCAAGTATGAGAGCATTTGAGTTGGTCTTGTCAGCTGTACGCTTATCAAAGTCCACCAAGATATTTGTGCCGTACTTATCACGACCTACATAGAATCCGTGTTCATCTGTTTTGCCTGAGTAGTTGAGCGGGAACAGATTCGCTGCCGAGTCAGCTGGTACAACTCGTTCATACTGTGCTGCAAAACAGTTATACCCCGTAGGCAGAGCCGACAGGAACCCTTCTTTCTGACGAAGCAGCAGTCTGTCAACAGTTATCTTTGACCGAGTGAGCTCCATCTGAATATCCGACTGTAATTCTTTGAGCTTGTCGGGTGTAGATGCACGAAGCTCGATAAACACAGCAAGGTGCAGCAGAGGTATCTTGTTTCTTCGCAGTTCTGAGATAAGCTCGACCACATCGTTGATGTTGTCCTGTGCCTTTATCGACTCATTGACATCATTAACGGTCGTCATCATATGGTTCTTTCTCATTGCCTGCTGAACGATCTTTCTCTGCTCTGTGCTGTCCACAAGCCTGTGATAGATATGAAGTGTCACGCCGTTGCGGTCCGCAAGGTGACCGAGGATAGCATATTCGTCTGTGTTCGGCGGGTACTCAGTAACAGCCCAGCAGCTCTTATAGAAGTTGCCGCAGACATAGTGGTCGGGATAGAACTTGATGATGCCCGGAACGGTCATATCAAAGTAGTTCTTCGCCTCACATGCAGCTTTCTGTTCTTCTGTCATTATCTTCTTTTTCATTTTTCTTTTTCCTCCAATTCAAATTCGTTTTCACCCTCGACATCAGCTATCTCATCGCCTGTGAGCGAGGAGCCGAAGTACAAGGCGAGCATTCTTTTTATCTCAGCTTTGCTCATTCGCCTTGCTGTAAAGCCATGCTCGGACAGCGTCTTTTCAACACGGTTGATGGTATTAAAAATCTGTTCAGGCTTTTCTTTCTTGAAGCTCAGTGCGAACATAAACTGACGAGCCGATGACATCTCCAGCTGTATCTCGTCAAGATGAGATATATCTGCCATGAGCAGTTTACGAACAGCTTCATTTTGCTCAATATCCAGCCTTTTGAGCATATATGCCTTATTGCTGTCAAAGCGTTCAGCGCTGTCTGTTGCGATGATCTGCAGATCGGGAATGACTGACAGCACCATCATCAGCGAGTGGACTTTGATCTCGATATTTGCTTTAGACATAACCGAGATATTAGTAGGCTCAACTGCAAACAGCACAACTTCGCTTTTGTCGGTCTTTACTCCGTAACGAGTAAAGCGTTCAAAGCCTAGCAGACTCTGAACGCCGTTCTTTCTTTTTGCCATTTTCATTCTCCTTTCTGCTGCCAGCGGTATTCCTGCTGCGATGAGCAGAAGAACCGAAAGGCAGTCACAATAAAGTCAAGTATTGAGCTTTCGTCAGGTCTGAAGCTGACGACTGCATAGCACAGTGTTGCGGCGGCAGGCAGTATATTGAGCAGATATACCAGCGACACCACCGACAAGATAACACCTGTGCATATGATTATGAAATCCCTAACGCTCCAGAACCAGAGTTTAACACTGGCTCGGAGGTTTTCGGGGTAGATATATGTTTTCATTGATTCCTCCATTCGTTATTTCAGTTTACTTACAAGTTTGCTTCCCATACTCAGCGTATGGCTTACGCTCAGCATATTTACTCTTACCGATGTGTCCAAACCAAACATCTGCGCTACCTTTGGGACTTCTGTTGCCGACAGACACAGACCCATTGCCATGAGCGGATGCTCAGTATATGTCAGCAGTCCAAGATACAATATCGTGGTCTGCAGAAACGCAGTCATGCAGGTAGCTATGACCTGCTTGCACCACCCGATAAATCCGTCCGTGTAGCCTCTTGGCACAGAGAACATGTACAGCGATCCTATCGCTATCTGACAAAGCAGTGCGCCGCCTCTCTTGATGTTTGCAAAGATGACCTTGACGGTCGAGTATCCTAATAGGACTATGAAGAACAGCGAGAACAGCGATACCTCCTTAATGAGCTTGCCAAGCACTTCCATTGCAGTTCCTGCAACTGTTTGTGTTGTATTCTTAAGGAATATTCCTATCAAATCTACTGCAAACGAGCCTTGCAGATTTACACACATTGAATACAACTGCTGCGGTAGGACAGCAAACAGACTTACAGCCATAAAGCCCTTTATGATGTCGATTGATGTCCTCTTGATGTTAGCACTTCCGTTCTCATATGCTACCGCACAATCAAAAACTGCGACTATCAGACCGCAGGCAAACAGCATCCAACCCAAACTGTAGAACAACTTGACAAAGGCTTGTACCCAAGACAGCTCGAACACATCGGTTGCCGATGCGTTTATCGCCTGAAATAGCTTGGCTACTGCCTTGTAGATAGTTTCGAACAGCCATGAGAACATCGCATCCCATATTGCTGAACCAACACCTCCGATTACGGCTCCTATCGTGTGGTCCCACACCCAGCCGATTCCGCTGCAGACCCAGTCAAATACATCACCCAACCAACTAAACATTCTTATCCACCTCCATTCGTATCAGACTCGATGTCCACCCGCCGATTGGATTTCTTCGGCGGGTTCTTGTTATGAGACCATTGTTTTCAAGATCTTTAAGTGCCCTGAACACAGTTCTTCGCCCAAGGCTCAGATCTTTTGATATGGTCAGCGTTGACGGAAAACACTCTGCGTTTTCATCTGCTCTGTCGCACAGATATGCATATACAGTCACGGCTCTGTGCGGCAGATCTAAATCATATATCCTCCGTGATAGTATCATTTTCTCCCTCCTTTATCTGTTTGTTCTGATATTTGTTTTTCTCTTTTCGTCATAGCTTGGTTCGATCTCAATAATTTCTTCATCTTCCTCGTCCGGCTGATGCGTTAATATATGCTCGGTTTTGGGTACATTAACGACCTGCGGATACTTTTCAGCTATCGCAGCAGTGAGCTTTTCTCTGCTTGAATACTCAGGCTGCCTTGTTCCTCTGTCCTCGTGGAAGAACGGATCGCCAAAGAAAATACCCCATTTGAAATACAGCTTGAGCCGTACTCTCATGGGGTAGGTGCCTGTTTTCATAACAATAAAATCACCCTTTGGCATACTCTTGAGTTCATCGACCGTCATCAGCGGTCTGCCTATCATCTGGATAGATTGGCTTCGTTCCTTGCCGATAGAAACAGAACCTGACTGTACAGTCTGCTCTCCGAGTGCTTTTGATAATACCTCGGCTGACTGTGAATTAGGTGCAAAGCCTCCGAACACTGTGAGCTGGGTATTATCTGTGATGATCTCCATGCCTTCTTTCCCATATTTCTGCTCAAGCTGTGCAAAGCTTTGGATTATTGCCACAATGGATATTCGCCTTGAACGACCTGCCGAGAACATTGCTTCTGCTCCTTCAATCTTCGGGAAAGTACCAAACTCATCGCAGTAAAACATTACTCTGTTTGGTAATGCTCCGCCGTATTCATCGGCTATTGTGAGTATCTCTCGGTACAACTGCTGAATGAGCAGGCTGACCATAAAGTATTTGGATTGATCTTCTTCGGGCAGTATTATGAAGATAGCTGATTTTCGGCTGCTAAACTTCTCCGCATCTATCGCCGTACCGAAGCACAGTATCTGCTCCATCTCGGAATCAAGGAAGCTGTTGAGCCTTGAAAGAGCCGTTGACATTACATTCATCATTGCCTGGTCCGAGGAATAAAGAGCTGCACCAGCAAGCCATTTTGCTTTGTGTTCGGGCGGCATCATCTCCATGATCTTGTGAAAGTACATCTTCTCTTTTGGTTTCGGTCTGTCAACCAGCTCCTGTATCAGTTTGAACACCGATACGATGTGCCGTTCTTCTTTCTTGCCAAACTCGGCAAGCAGCAGTATGACAGATGCAAGCAGACCTTCTGCCGCATCGTAGAAGAATGCGTTTTGTCCGTAGGCTGAACTATCAGTGCAGCCTATGTTGATAATCGTTTTTGCTGTGATCTTTGCGTATTTCTCGGCTTTTGCTTTTGCAGCGAGGTTGTCCTTGTTTTCAAGCCACATATCAGTGTATTTGTTGACCAGATGCAGAATGTTATTCTCATCACTTCTTGTCGGGTTTCGCAGGTCAAGTATCGAGACATCATATCCGTAGCATTTCCTTGCGATACCTGCATAGTTACGAGCAATATCGCCTTTAGTATCTGTAGATAAAAAAGACATTCCACTCGCACAGGCAAATTCGATGTTAGGATACAGAAAGTACGCTGTCTTACCGACACCCGCAGCACCTATCATCAGCGTATGCACATCGCCTGTATCAATAACAGCTGTGGTATGCTTGCTGCCTTTGCAGGCAACGATCGTACCCTGAACAGTCGGTCTGTTTTGCCCTGCTCTCCAAGCCTGAGGCTCAAATGGCAGAAAAGAAAAAGTACGGCTTATCTCTGACGGGCTTGCCCAACGAGCCGTACCGTGCTGACCGTCACCGACCTTCTTTGACTTTATCCTATTTAATCCTCGGTTATCAAGGATATTAACTATTACTACGAATACCAGGATAGCAACTGCTAAAAGACCTATAGCAAACATATTTCCCTGCATATTTACCTCCTCTCTTAAGTATTAAGTCAGGTATATATATTAACTCTCTTTTCTGTATATATTAGATATATTCTATTGTGTACTTCTTGTTATGCCACCATGACACAAGGGTTATGACAGTGCGAGAACGAGGTATGGGCGAGATCACCCATACCCCATACTCATGCCGAGGTCCTCGTCCTCATCGAGTTCTTCTTCCTCGGATTCTGTCTGCTCCTGAACGGGCTGCATCAGTTCCATTTCGGTCGATACACGCAGTGCCTGGTCTGCAAGATCATAGAGTTTCTTTGCGGTTTCTACCGACTGTTCATCGGTCCTGCCCGGTCTCTGGATATAGGCTATCGCAAGCTTGAACCGCTGGGACAGTTCATGAAGCTTGACTGCCAGCTTGCCCTTATCGGAGTACCCTCTGTATGACTTTATCAGTCTGTTCTGCAGTGCCACAAATCCGCTTTTCTCGTCTTTGACACGCATAAAATATGCCGAGCCTGCAAGAGCATACTCGGCAAGATAACGGTATTGTGCGTTTTTGTAAGCGTATCGGAGCTGTGAGGTCAGCTTATCGGTACGGCAATTCAGGTATTGCATCTGCCGCACCTTATCGAAATATACCTGCTTTCGTCTGCTCGGTGTGCCGGGCAGAGCAGGCTGACCATTTAGTGCTCTCAAGTCCTCATTCCAGTCCTTATGACAGGGCGAGAGTATAGATACCCTATCATACCCTGCATCGTGCAGAATGTCCCTCAGCCTTTCAGCGCCATCACGCCCACCCTCATCATTGTCTGTACACAGCACGATCTGTCTGAGGCTATCGTGATTCTTTAATGCCTGCATGATCGGATGCTCATACACACCGTTAAGTGCGATGTATGAGTGCTGTTGCCACTCATGAGGATACAGAGTCAGGAACGACAGCATATCTATCGGAGCCTCGAACACAAACAGCTTGTCCGACTCGCCAAAGTGGGCGAAGCTGTATCGTGTGTCCGAGCCTTCGACTGTGTTCTTGAATGCCTTTGTGTAGGTGCTTGTTGATCTGCGTGATGCCTGTCTTGGCACACCTGATTCGTCTACTCCAACGAATACAGCATTATGATGTTCAGCGTCCTCATAGAGCGTGTGTGCATGAGCAAAGTGAGAGACCACCGAACCTGCAATAAATCTCTGTTTAGTCAGGTATGCAAACACTCTGTACATCGTCTTGTTCTCGGGTGGCAAGCTGAACTCTGCCTTTTCTTTTTCTGTGATATCATCTGCCGTTTTGTGAACCGGCTGCTCACATTCTTTTCCTAGTAGAGTCTGAACAGCTATCGGGAACGACAGTCCGTAGAACTGTTGCATAAACTTGATAGCACCGCCACCGACCTGATTCTTGTGGTCAAACCATGTGCTGCCGTGTATCATAATGCTGTCGTGCTTTCCATAGCTGTCGGTATACACCAGCTTATGCTCTTTGCCGCATCTTTCGAGCTTTTCGCCCTTGAGCCGCAGAAACTCCACCAGATCAACAGTATTTGCTCGTATGAGCTGCTCGTTTGTAAATGGG
>CAMZIK010000156.1 GCA_947307175.1 uncultured Clostridia bacterium | reverse complement strand
AAGCTTCTTTGGCAAGACCACTGCCACAATCATCTGAATGAGATGAGATTCATATGTCCTTTATCGCTTACCTATCATAAAGATGCTTTTTCGAGTGGTCAGGAAGTGGATCCATGCAGATTTACTCAGTATGCAGGTAGAATAAATAAAGAAATACGGAACATGGAGCTTCCTGAAGAAAAAGAACACGGTTTGATGCACTGGTACATTTTCAGTGATAAAAATGATCCGATAAAAGAAAAAGTGTATTCTGCCCACTGCTCTGTTGAAGCTATAGGCGGTGAGCTGAAAGGCGTGATCACGGTGAAAACAACGGATACGCTTTCAAACAATGAGATCATAAAGCTCTCAAAGTATTTCAGCGGTCAGCTGAGTGATGGCTGGGGCGAAAGCCTTGAACAAAAGCAACTCAGCATTGGAAACGGATATCTGAATGTGGCATTCTGGTCAAACGATCCTGATTGGTATCTGGCTATTGAGAATAACACAACTCCGATAATTTCCGAAGAACAGTACGAGACCGAAGATGAAGAACTGGATATGCAAATGTGAGGTGAGACAATGTACGAAAAGATAGATATCCCACGGCCGCTTGCAGACGAGATAGTCAAAAAGGCTGAACATGAGGGCATATCGCCCGATGACGTGGTCGTGAGAGCGATAATAAATTGTTTGAGAAAGGAAGATGAAAATGCCGGATAACGAGATGAAAGGCATCACCGTCAAGGTCGATGCACAGCTTCATGCACAGGTAAAGGAGTACATTGAAACTCACGGAATGACGATGGGTGAATTCGTCTCAAAGGCGCTCGACAGTGAGCTTCACCCGCCGCAGATGAGAGGAGGTGTGAATATGGCAAACAGGACTATTGCGTTCCAGGTCCCCGAGGATATGTTTGATAGGATAAAGGACTATCTGAACCGTCATCATATGACGCAGAGACAGTTCATGCTTGGACTTATAGAGGCAGAGCTCGACAGAGATATGCAGCAGACCAATGAGGTCGCTCAGCGGCACGAAGAAGCAGAAGATATCGAAGAAGAACTCGATGAAGATGCGGATCTTGACGAGGAAGAAGAAATGGATATGAGCATGTGAGGTGTGAGATATGTTTATGACAGAAAAACAAGTTGAAATGTTGCGGAATCAGTATCCGCCGGGAACAAGACTTTGCTGTGACGGTATGCCGGACGATCCTAAACCGATAGAAAGCGGTACGCTTGGAACAGTCGTTGGAGTTGATGATGCAGGTCAGCTTCTTATGAAGTGGGATAACGGTAGATCGCTTTCCCTCATCCCCGGAGTTGACAGCTTTCACACAGTCGAGCAGACCGAGGAACTGACAGAGGACTTGGACGAAGGTCCTGTAATGTCGTAGGAGGTGCTGCATTGATAAAGTGTTTCGATATCTTCGCAGGTATCGGCGGATTCCGCTCGGGTCTTGAAAAAGCGGGCGGATTTGAATTTGTCGGTTCCTGCGAGATAGATAAGTATGCCCGGTGTGCATACATGGCTCTATACGACACCGGAAAGGAGGTGTACTTCGAAGATGCGAGAGACATTCAACCCGAAACCCTGCCGGATTTCGACTGTATTTGCGGAGGATTCCCTTGCCAGAGCTTTTCGATCGCTGGAAAGCGGCGAGGATTCGAAGATGCAAGAGGAACTCTCTTCTTTGAGATTGCCAGAATTGCCGCCGTTAAAAGACCTAAGTATCTGCTCCTTGAAAATGTTCCCGGCTTGCTGTCGCATGACAAAGGGTGGACTTTTAAAGCCATCCTCGATGCGCTGGATGAACTGGGGTACGATGTCACGTGGGAAGTGCTTAACAGCGCGGATCATTATGTCCCCCAAGCCAGAAAGAGAGTGTTCATTGTCGGATTTTCTCGAGACCGATGTGCCGGCAGAGTACTATCTTTCACCGATGCAAACCCGAAAACTCTTGTCAAATGCATACCGGGACACGAAGGAAACAGAGTCTACTCCACAGAAGGAATAGGTATCACTCTGACAAGCAGTGCGGGAGGCTTTGGTGGAAAAACGGGGTTGTACACCGATATGAATGAGGATCTTGCAATAAAGATCAAGTCGCTTACTGCAAAAGGCTATCAGCTTGCGTATCCCGGTGACAGCATCGACCTTGCCTATGCTGACATGAACAGCCGCAGAGGTCGGGTAGGTCACGATATAGCCCATACGGTCGTCACTTCGCCCACGCAAGGATACTACGAGGTGAAATGCATCGATATGAATGCAGAGCCAGATATAACGGAAATCGCAAGATGTATAACAACCCGTCAGGACAGCGGGATAGGACATCACAAGGGCGAGAAATCGGGAGTGATTGAAATTGATGAGCCGATACCTATCCATACACCGTTCCGTGAGAACGCCCGTCAGCAAGGCAGGCGGTTCAAGAGTGCGGGAGAACCTGCATTTACCATTACATCGACCGACAGGGACGGTGTTATCTGGATGGGATTTATTCGCAAATTGACACCTCGTGAGTGCTGGCGGCTGCAGGGCTTCACGGACGAGCAGTTTGACAAGGTACGAGCTGTGGGCATTTCCAATGCACAGCTCTACAAACAGGCGGGCAACGCCGTAACAGTTACAGTCATTGAGGCGCTTGGAAAGTTTATACGAATGATAGATGAAGAAAGAGAGGAATCTAATGAATAATATAATGACTTTTGTGAACGAGGAATTTGGTAAGGTAAGGACGGTCTGCATCAATGGAGAGCCTTGGCTAGTTGGAAAAGATGTAGCTGAAATACTCGGATACTCCGACACTGCAAAAGCAATAAAAAGGCATGTGGATGAGGAAGATAAAGGGGTGGACGTTTTGTCCACCCCCGGAGGAAAACAGCCATTTACCGTGATAAACGAGTCCGGCTTTTACAGTCTTGTGCTTTCAAGCAAGATGCCGAAGGCAAAGAAATTCAAGCGCTGGGTAACATCAGAGGTGCTGCCGACCATAAGAAAGACTGGCGGTTATGTTGATGATCCCGACAAGTTTGCGGATTACTATCTTCCTTTTGCAGATGAAGCCACAAAGCAGATGTTCAAAATACAGCATGAATACATCAGGCAGCTGCATTCAAAGATAGACATCGATAAGCCCAAAGTCGACTTTGCCGATCAGGTTGCAGATACCGCCAATGTTATCGACATGGGTGAGATGGCAAAGCTCGCCAACGACAGAGGTATCCGCATAGGCAGAAACCGACTGTTTTCCTGGCTGCGTGTTATGGGTATCCTTATGATGAACAACATTCCGTATCAGGAATATATGGACAGAGGGTATTTCAAGCTCAAGGAATCCTTGTACTATACGGATGGAGTGTACAAGACAAGACAGACCACCTATGTTACGGGTAAAGGTCAGAGATATATAATCGACAGGCTGTTGAGAGACTATGCATCGGAGGTGTATGAGATTGCCTAATCATGTGAAAAATGTGCTGACATTGGTTGGCGATGAAGAACGGGTAAAGCAGCTAATGGAGGCTGTCAAGAACGATGAATACGGCATAGGAACTATCGACTTTGAAAAGATAATCCCTATGCCGTCAAACATTTATAGGGGCTCTCTCGGCAGAGCCGAACAGGAAAAGTACGGCAAGGACAACTGGTATGACTGGTCGATAGCGAATTGGGGCACCAAGTGGAATGCCTACGGCTACTATGAGGGCGGAGAGTATGCTCCGAAAGAGGGTGAAACCCCGACAATAACGCTGAACACTGCCTGGTGTGCTCCTCACCCTGTTATCGTAAAGCTGTCGGAGATGTATCCCGATGTGGATATTACCCACGAGTGGGCAGACGAAGATATCGGTCGCAACTGCGGAAGATACGAATACAAAGACGGAGAGAGAACCGAGGAATACTATCCCGAAGGCAAAGAGGCTTATGATTTCTCTTTCAGAATGTGGGACATCTCGCCCGAGGACTGTTACCTGACTCTCAACGACCGAGGCGATGCATATATCTCGCTGTATTCAGATGAATACGACCTTGTCGAGGTAGAAGGACAGAAAGCTCTGTTTGCAAATGAGAGATTGACACGGTCTGATATCCCAAAAGATATGTACTGTTACGATATCCGCAGCGGAGATAACGGAGAAATGTGTTCTTTGGAAAAGCGTGTAGCTGTTGACCACGCAGGAACTATCGTGACCAAGGAACCAATCAATCTCGGAAAGCTCGAATGTATCGAGTTTACGAACGAAACCTCACCAAACTTCCTTGGTGAAAAGATGAACTTTATGGACTTTATCGACTACGATTTGGAGCAAGAAGAAACTATGGGAATGGAGATGAGCGAATGAGTATTGAAAGAATTGAAGAATCGCAGCTTCGCACGATGAACGGCAAAGAAGGCATCATACTTCAGGGCTGCGGCGGAGAAGCATCAGAATGGCTTGAGGGCGTAAACAGAATGTTCCAAGAGGCGAATATTTTGATGAACGGCAGCAAGTTTGACAAATGCTATGTGTTCTCGCATAATGACCACACCTGCATGCTGTTTCCATTTGAAAACGCCGATCTCGATGTTGGAAGGCTTGCAATGTGGCGGCTGCAGAACTACGAGATATTCGGTGGCACCTGGCTGTCAGACTATGTACCAAACAAGCTTGGAGGCTTTATTGAAGAAACCCAAGAGATCAGCAAAGATAAGCCCAAATGCGCCCTTATCGGTGAGGATGGAAACATATTCAACCTTATGGGTATCGCTTCAAGAACGCTCAAAAACAATGGACAGAGAGAGGAAGCTAAAGAGATGTGCGATCGGATAACCAGCTCAGGAAGCTACCAGGAAGCTCTCGGTATCATCGGAGAGTATGTGGACATTTGCTCCAAAGATGAACTTGACGAAGAATATGATGAAGAATTTGATATGACTTTGGAAGGAGGAATGTGCTGATGAGTATTCTGTTTGCGGGTATGATCGTAGGTATCGTCATTGGATTGCTGATAGGCTGTTTTGGTGCATCATGCTACTGGCAGGATAAGCAGATCAGCCTGCTCAAGCATGAGAACAGGGAGCTGAAGATACATGCAAAGTACGAGTAAGCCTGCGGTGGATATGTCCTTGTGTCTTGGTAATGTGCCGTTGATGCTTGAAAAGTGCAGAAAGGTTCTGGATAAGAAGGCTTTTGCAAAGCTCAAAGAGCGAGTAAGTGAGGCACAAGGATACCTTGACATCAAGGAGATAATCAAGGAATATGTAAGGATAAAGGTATAGAATAGTTGGTCGTTTTGCTGTAATGGCAAAGCGATTTTTTCTTTCTGCCATTGCGGCAATGCGGCGGAAAGGAGCAAATGAACAGTTTTATGTCATGGGTAGGTGGAAAGAAAGCGCTTCGTGATGAGGTGCTGAAAAGGTTTCCGCCGTATTATGAAAGGTACATCGAGGTGTTCGGCGGTGCAGGCTGGGTACTGTTCCACAAGCCGCCGGGCATGGACTTTGAGGTATACAATGACTTCAATTCAAACCTTACGAATCTGTACAGATGCGTAAGAGGAAACCCTAACAAGCTCAAGTACAAGCTGCGGTATATCCTCAACAGCCGTGAGGACTTCGAAATTGTGGCTATGCTGCATAAGCGTGGTTTGTTTCATAGGCTTAAAGACTATGACAGAGCAGCAAAGTTCTATCAGCTTGTGCGGTTTTCATACGCAAGCGGTCTTGACAGCTTCGGCTCACAGCCGCATTCCTTGTGGGCAGACTTTCCTATGATTGATCTTGCCGCAAGGAGACTGCAGAAGGTAGTTATAGAGAATAAGGACTTTGAGAAGCTCATCAGGCAGTATGACCGCCCTGTGAGCTTTTTCTATTGTGATCCGCCGTACTTCAATACTGAATCCTATTACAAGGATGTCGGCTTCACAAGGCAGGACCACATAAGGCTGATGAACGCACTCACAAGCATCAAGGGCAAGTTTCTGGTGTCATACAATGACTGCCCGGAGATAAGGGAGATATGGGATAAGCCGGGGATCAGAATAGAGGCTATTTCCCGTATCAACAACCTTGCACAGAGATATGAGGGCGGAAGCATGTACCCCGAGGTCTTTATCTCAAATTACGATACAAACGAAAGACAAAACATGGTCAGACAGCTCAATCTGTTTGACGACTTTACCGAAGGAGGAATCTATTATGAACGATAAGATAATACTTGCACAGACCTTGAAAACAGACGGAAGGGTGTCATTCGACGGGCTTTACGACATTGATGATAACCCTGTTACCATAGTTATCGACAAAAGCGATGATGAAGTCATTCTGCTTATCTGCAAAGACTATGATGACTACGAAGATGACAAGTAACAGGAGGTGATAAAAATGTGCTTGACAAAAGATAATTGCGAACAGCATACCGATCCGCAGAACTACAAAGGCAAACTGCTTATACTTAAACCGCAGGTGCTGGAGCCGCAGTTCAGACAAAAGGAAGCACAGTATTTCTACGCTGAAAACGGCTTTGGCTGTGATCCGAACAGCCTTGGTACTGCAGTGTTCGGACATTTTCTTGCAAATGGTCAAAAAGCACGGCTCAGCCGTTCAGACTTTATTGGAATTGCGGATAAAACCCAGCTTCCGATATGGGCTGCAAACAGGCTTGAACTGCTCGAAAAGCCGAGTATGAAGATAAGGGTGTTTCAGCTCAAGGAAGCAAGTCCTCTGACCTTTATGAACTTTGAGGAGACCTCAAAGCGAGGCGGAGTAAAGTCGAAAGACTATCGTCAGGTCTACGGCGGAACGGTGTTTGCCAAGGATCTTGAAGATGTGTTCAGGATCTGCAATACCGAGCTCCCATACGGCTATCATGGGCATTCGCTTTCGGTATCCGATGTAGTCGAGATATGCGATGGCAAGGACAAAGGTTTTTACTTTGTTGACTCCATTGGTTACAAGAAACTCGATGATTTCGACATTACGCAGACTGACCACGATAATATGATGAAAGTGCTTATTCTCGAGAAAGACAGGCTGCCTTATGAAGCGGAGATAAAGCATAACATCTATGCGATGCAGCATATCGTAGGCGGAG
>CAMZIK010000155.1 GCA_947307175.1 uncultured Clostridia bacterium | reverse complement strand
CATCTGGTCCGATACTTGTAACAGTTGATGGAATATCGATCGATGAAAATCCGCATTCTGCAAAAGCACTATTACTGATAGTTGTAACACTGCTTGGGATAGTAACGCTTTTTGCATTTGAAGAGTTTGCAAACGCCGCAACGCCGATAGCAGTGATGCCCTCGCCTATCTCGATAGCTGTTATATCATCTCTGTTTTCATACCACGGCATATCTGTGCCATTGTAGTCATATATCGCACCCGTGCCGCTGATAGTCAGCTTGTCGGGCGTTCCGTCGTCGTCCGTGTCAGTCATCTTCCAATATGCATTGTCGCCGCACTTGATTTCTTCAAGGTCGTCAACGAACGTGACATTATAGTTGCTCTCGTTGAATTTTGACCTGTATGCCTCCGCCGTTCCGCTTGGAACATGGCACTTCGTTTCCATGCCTGGCTTAAAATCATTCGTGCCAGTTCCCCATTCCAGGTCGGTTGGATCATCGACTTGAAGGAAAACATCATCAACAGCTTCGCAACCATCAAATGCAGAGGAACCGATATATGTAACAGTCGATGGTATAACTACTGTTTTCAGTGATTTACAGCCTGCAAATGCCGATCCACCTATACTTGTGACACCCTGCGGAATAACCACAGATTCAAGAAGTTCACAGCCTTGAAATACTTTTTCATTTATAACTGTAACTCCGCCCGGGATAGTTACATTTATCAATTTACTTCCGTAAAACGCATCTGGTCCGATACTTGTAACAGTTGATGGAATATCGATCGATGAAAATCCGCAAACTGCAAAAGCAGCTTCGCCGATCGTTGTAACACCGTCTGGGATAGTAACGCTCGCTGCATTTTCAGCATTTGTAAAAGCCCATCCGCCGATAGCAGTGATGCCCTCACCTATCTCGATAGATGTTATATCATATATATGATCCCACCACGGCATATCGTCGCCGTTGTAGTCATACATCGCACCCGTGCCGCTGATAGTCAGCTTTCCCGTCTCGCTGTCATATTCCCATGTCGCATTTTCGCCGCACTCGCCGCTTGTTGTCTGAGCGCTTGCCGACATCACCGAGCCGCCGAACAAGCCCGTAAAATCGCTGCCCGCAGGTATACTACCGAACACTAAAAGCAGCGCCATCACCATAGCAGCCACACGTTTAAAACTCTTGCCTTTCATATTTTACCTCCTGTATAAATTAAATTATTAATCAAGTTTGAACTATAATTATCTAATTTATTATACCGTTTTTTCTGCCCAATGTCAATAGTTTTTATACTTTCTGCACAAACCTTTATTCCCATTTCCGCACCTTTCTTAAAATAGTCTTAATCAGCTTAAAAGAGACTTAAATGCGTTGACTTTGACTTTCACAGGAGATATACTCATCATAGAAAAGTATGTTTAGGAGGCAACAAAATGATAAAGAGTGTGATTTCTCTTGCGCTTGCAGTGTGCATGACTTTCGGTTCAGCGGCGGCTCTGCCAAAGTCGGAATTTGACAGGGGCATCGGCATAACTGCAAGTGCGGAAACGGGAAACGGCAATGACCTTTCTACAAGGACCCTTGATGACGGCACGCTGGAGATATGCGGTTATACAGGCAATGGCGGTACAGTCATAATCCCATCGAAAATAGGCGGAAAAAAAGTTACGAAGATAGCCGCTTCGGCATTTGACCTCGGACTGTATCCAAATACGGTCTGTCCGACAAAAATTATAATTTCAGAGGGCATCACAGAGATCGGCAAGTATGCGTTTTACGGCTGCAGCAAGCTTGTAAGTGTGAACATGCCCAGCACACTCAGAAATATAGATAACTGCCTGTTTGAAGGGTGCAAAAATCTGAAAGAAATAAATGTCGCAGCGGGCGGCAAATATTACTGCTCGGTAAAAGGTGTGATGTACACCAAGGATAAAAAGGAACTGCTTTATTGCCCGCAGAAAAAAACGAGCGTAACGATACCAAAGGGCGTTCAATACATCGGCTTTCAGGCGTTTCAGGGCAGTCAGATAACCAGCGTGACCCTGCCCGATTCCGTGACGGCTATCTGCGGAGATGCATTTCGCTCCAGCAGAATAAAAAGCATAAATATCCCAAGAAAAGTCGATTTTATCGGTCAGGGTTCTTTTTTATACTGTGAAGACCTTGAAAGCATAACTGTCAGCAGCAAGAATAAGTATTTCAGTTCTGTCGGCGGCGTGCTGTACAATAAGGACAAGACCGAACTGATAGAGTGCCCGCAAAAAAAGAAAAGCCTTACTGTACCCAATACAGTCAGAAATATCAGAGCTGAGGCTTGCGATTATTCAAAAATCGAAAGCCTGACCTTGCCTGATAAACTCACAAGTATCGGTGACTGGGCATTCTTTTCCTGCACAAGACTGAAAACCGTGAAGCTGCCGAATAGTCTGAACAGTCTGGGCAGATATGCGTTTTGCAGTTGCACAGGTATTACGAGCATTACGATACCAGGCAGTGTGAGATCTGTCGGCGACGGTGCTTTCAGCAAATGCAAGAAGCTCACGAGTGCAGTTATCAGCTACGGTGTTGAGACGGTAGGAGTGCATGCATTTTCAGACTGCACAAAGCTCAAAAGCGTGACGATACCGTCGAGCGTCAAGTCGATAGGTGAAAAGGCGTTCGGATATTACGATGCTGACCCTGAACTGACAATAGACTACAAAAAGGTCAGCGGTTTCACTATCTACGGTATGAAAGGCTCGGCAGCTGAAAAGTATGCCAAGAACAATGGTTTTGCATTTACCGCAGCAGCTGACGGAAACCGCCTTGCAGGCAGCAACAGGTACGACACCGCAGCAGTCATCGCAAAGAGTATTCAGAACAGATCAAGCGCTGTGATCCTTGCAAGCGGCGAAGGCTACGCCGATGCCCTTGCAGGTGTTCCGCTGGCAAAATACTTAGGTGCGCCGATACTTCTCACCTCAAAAAACAGTCTCTGCAGTGAAGCTCTTTCCGAGATAAAACGCCGAAAGGCAACCAAAGTCATTATCCTCGGCGGTGAAGGCGCTGTCAGCAAAAACGTTGAGAACAAGCTGAAAAGAACGGGATTCAAAACCGTTCGTCTTGCAGGCACCACACGCTACGGCACAGCCGTTGAGATAGCTGAAAACATGGACAGCGCACCGACAGAGATCTTCTTTGCCAGCGCAAACGGCTTTGCCGATGCACTTTCTGTAAGCTCCGCTGCCGCAATAAAAAGCGCACCTATCCTCTATCTGAACAAGGACGGAAAGCTTGACAGCAAGACAAAACAGTATCTCCAGAAGATCAGAGGCAAAGTCAAAAAAGCATACGTTATCGGCGGCGAAGGCGTTATCAGCAATAACATGATGAAGCAAGCCGCTGCTGCCCTGGGCTTGAAATCAGGCAGCACCGTAAAACGCATCTGGGGTCAGGACAGATATGAGACCTGCATAGCTGTCAACAAAACTTTCTCAGCCATTTACACAGGTAAAAAGATATGCGTAGCGACAGGCAGGAATTTCCCCGACGCACTCGCAGGCGGAGTCTATGCAGCACAGCAAAAGGCTTGCATCCTGCTTGCAGACTCTGAACCGAACAAAACTCAGAAGAAATATCTTGCTAAAAAGAGCAAATGGATTTTTACAGCACTCGGAGGCACAGGCGCAGTAAGCGAAGAGCTGTTCCGGAAAGTCCGCATCGCAAGTGTGTAAAGCCAGGAATAAGATCAGCAAAACTATCAATGCAAAAGCCTGAAAGCAAATAAAGCTTTCGGGCTTTTATCTGTTTACCCACAAATCAAAAAAGGCGCACATCTCTGCACGCCTTTCAGTCAGTATTAAATTATACGCTTGCCTTTGCGATAAGTTCAATAAGCTCGTCGCTGACTGCTCCTGTTCCGCCGAAAATGGTTATCCTGGAAGCGTTCTTGCCTTTCAGATAAGTGTACTGGTGGTCCTGAAGCTTGTTTCCGTCCGCAAGGAAAAGCACCTGCTTGTTTTTTGCAGCGTAAACACCTCCTGCGAGCGCATCAGGAAAATCAAGTCCCTTTGCTACGCAGATTCCATCCGAGCTGAGTACGTTCTTGAACTTGTTGTTCACAGCCACGCAGGTCTCGTATCTGTTCATGCCTGCAACTCGCTGAACTGTTGAACCAGCCTTCAAACCGAGCGCCGCTGCAGCGTTCTTCATCATGGTATCAGAGATAACTCCCTCTCCGCCGATAACATAAGCGTTCTTGACCTTTCCCTTGACTGTCTTGAGGTAAGCCTCTGTGTCAGCGTTGAGCTTACCGTCAGTCGTCAGATAGATTATCGGTGCGCCCTTGACTGCCGCAGCACCGCCTACCGAAAGTGCATCAGCCGAGTCCAGACCGTAAACGAAGAATATCTCTTTTGGCTCTTTGTTCAGTTCATCTGCGATAGCAGTCGCCGTGCCGAAACGTGTCTTTCCTGCAAGTCTCTCAACTGTCAGCTTTTTGTCCTTCAGCGCCTTCTCAACGTCCTCACTGATAGCACCTTCGCCGCCGAGAAGTATAACTTTCTTTGCTACCAGACGCTTTATCTCTGCAAGCGTTTCATCAGGTATCTTTTTAGTGTGCGTGAGCAGGATAGGTGCATTCAGCTTTTCAGCCAGCGGAACGCCTGCAAGTGCATCTGCGTAATTAAGACCAAATGCGAGGATAACTGTCTTGGCGCCTTTCGGGTAGCTTGCCTTTGAGATCGCCGCAGCCGTGCCGAATCTGTTGTCGCCTGCAAGCCGCACAACAGCGTTTTCAACTGTATCTGATTCTACCGTATCGCATACAGAGCATTGCCTTGTCCGTGTCGAAGTGCCTTTTGAAATATCATACGAAACAGTTTTCCAGCTGCTGAATTTGTGACCTGTTGCTTTCTTCACCTTTCCCGAAACGAGCTTGTTGCATATTTTGCAAAGCGAGCCGTCATATCCGTCCTCAGTGCAAGTCGGTTCTGCCTTTCCCTTTCTCACTGCACTGTGAGGACACTCCTTTATCGCCTTGAATTTCAAGCCGTTTTCCTTTGCATATTTTTCTGCAAGCGATCCCTTATAGCCTGTTATCGTGTAATCAGGATCAAATCCGCTTCCCATATACCCGAAAGCTTTTTCATTGATCGTTTCTACTCCTGCTGGTACGATCATAGGATCGGCATAGCAGCGGTAAAATGCCTGAGTACCAATTTTCTTGACAGTATCGGGCAGCCAGAGCTTTTTCAGGTTATCGCAGTTGTAAAAACAATAGTACCCGATCTCTTCGACACCGTAAGGAATATCAACATCTTCAAGAGCGTGGCAGCCTTCAAAGCAGCTGAACCCCACTACCTTTACTGTGGACGGCAGCTTGATCTTTTTAAGCGAATTGCACCATGCAAACGTAAAATTCTGAAGCACTTCTACGCCTTCGCAGAGAGTAACATCAGTAAGCTTGCCGCAGTATTCAAAAATACCGTGAAGCTCTGTATCAGGGGAATTGATGACAGCCTTTTCGAGATTATCGCAGTGCTGAAAGGCGTTGCTGCCAAGATCCTCAACTGTCTGCGGCACGATCACGCTTTTCAATGATTGGTTGCCATCAAAGGCATGACCGCAGATTTTCTTGATATTTGAAGGTATCGTAAGCTTTGATTTTTTATATGTCGTGCCGTCGATAAGGATATTGTTGTAAACAACCAGCGGATCTTCCTTTTGCCTGTCTGCAAGCCATTTTGTTCCCTCAAATGCGTAAATACTAAACGTAGTGATCTTATCCGACATTTCTATCTTTGAAAGCTTTGTACAGCCCTTGAAAAAGCTGCTTGGGATACTGGTCAGCCCTGATGGTATCTTTATGCTCTCAAGACTCGTACAGCCTTCAAATACACTGTAATATGCATAGTTGATAGAATCGGGCAGAACAACGTTTTTGAGTGCAGTGCAGTCCTTAAAAGCATTCTGCGTAAGATAATACATCTCTGCATTTATAGTCACGCTTTCGATCTTTGTGTTCCCCTGAAATACATTTTCTTTAATATACTTGACATAGCCACCATCAATTTTCTCCGGAACTGTGACATTTTTTTCTTTGCCGTTGTATGCAGTTATGGTTATTATCTTTCTTCCCATACTGTCAGTGCTGAAACTGTACTCAAAATCTTTCCATGTTTCCGCGCTCGCAGTAATGACCGAGCTTGTCTCAAACACGCCCTCAGGCAACGCTGCAGCCGAGCCAAAAAGCATAGCAAATGCAAGCAGCCCCGATAAAAGCTTCTTTTTCATAAATTACCTCCATTCCTCTGCAGCAGCAGATCTTTTATCCCAAGTATACTACCCCACACCGATAAAGTCAATCGAGCCTGCGTTTTTCAGCACCCTGCACAATTTCCCCGTTCATAATTTGACACAAAAAAAGGCGCACATTTCTGCACGCCTTTCAGTCAGTATTAAATTATACGCTTGCCTGAATGATAACCTTTACAAGATCATCGCTTACTGCGCCCGTTCCGCCGAGAGCAGTGATCTTAGCAGCATTCTTAGATTTCAGATAGCTGCTCTGAACGTCCTGCAGTTTCTTTCCGTCTGCAAGGAACAGCGCCTGCTTGTTCTTAGCTGCGTATACGCCGCCAGCGAGTGCATCAGGAAAATCAAGTCCCTTTGCAACGCATATCCCGTCGCTTGAAACAACGTTCTTGAACTTCTTGTTCACAGCCACGCAAGTTTCATATCTGTTCTTACCTGCAACTCTTACAACAGTCTTTCCGGATTTAAGTCCGAGAGCCGTTGCCACGTTCTTCATCATCGCATCAGAGATAACTCCGTCGCCACCGATAACGTATGCATTCTTCACCTTGCCCTTAACTGACTTCAAATAAGTTGCTGTTGCCGAATCAATGCTTCCCTTGTTCTTCAAGTAAATGATAGGAGCATTCTTTATAGCAGCTATCGGGCTTGCCGAAAGTGCATCTGCGAATGCAGAATCCGTTGCAAAGAAAATAGTGTCAGGTGCTTTCTTTGTCTTTGCCTGCAAAGCCTTAGCTACCTTAGTCGATGTCTCGTAGTAGTTCTTTCCTGCGATGCTTGTTACCT
>CAMZIK010000154.1 GCA_947307175.1 uncultured Clostridia bacterium | reverse complement strand
TTCACCAACAAGTTCTGACTATTATCAATTTATTAGATGTGAACCCGAAGGGGTAAAGCGTTTGCTTGCGAACGGTTTGGGGCATGATCGGAAAGCCCCCAAAAACAAGAACTCTACACCTTAACAAAGTGAAAGCCCGGAGCGACACAAAGGTCGCTGCCAGCACAAACTGTTATGCGACGGACAAGCGCCGTGCGCGCTAGCACAAATTCTGATTATCCTGATCGGCTATTGTAAAATCAGCTTTTTGAATTCTTCCTCGTCATGCCTGTAAACCGACATATACACCTTCCTGCCGCTTTTATCAAAGCTTTCAAGCGTTGCCCTGCTGGTGTATTCCCAGAACGTCCAGTCAATGTCGTCGTCAGGCTGTGAGAACAGGCTCTCATACCAGATAGGGCAGTCCGAGAACTCACCCCTGATATATTTGTCGTAAGCGTAGGACGAGCATTTGATTATCGGCGCAGCACCGCACTTTTCCTTGACAGCGTTGACAAAATCACGCAGATTCGTCCCCACCTCGTTCACCTTCGGCGAGAATAGCTTTGCGAAGAATCCGGGGCTTATCTCCACCGCAGGAACAAGCTTTCCCGTCATGTCTCCCACGACAGAAAGAAAGTTTTCCGCCTGCTCTTTCCCGTCCGAGTTTAACTCAAAAACGTGCATCGCACCCACAGGCAGCTTGCTTTTCTTCGAGTCCTTCCAGTTCTTTTCAAAGCTCTCATCAACGTAGTTCGTTCCCTTTGTCGCCCGCATGTAGCACATCTGAATGTTCTGTCCGCCGAATTTTGACCAGTATATCTCCCCGTACTTGTTGTCCATCACAGGACCACGCACAGGATAGTCTTTCTTTTTCGGCTCGTTGAACCATATCTGACCCGACCACAGCAGAATCCCTATCTCAACGAGCAGCACGATCAGACCCAGAGCGATAAGCCGTACCATCAGCTTTCGCAAAAGGCTTTTCTTTTTTGGCTTTTCCTGTAAAGGTCCTTCTTCCCAGTCTTCTTCCTCTACGGGATACCCCTCGTCGTCGATCTCAACGCTGTATTCATTATAATGCTCAGACCGTCTTTTCATTTACAGCCAATTCCTTGTTTATTGCTGACTGCTGCAAAGCAAGATATTCAAAGTTGTAGCTTTCAAGCAGCTTGTTCACCTGCTCGGTGATGTCAGCAAAAGCACGCTGATTGCAGCATCTTCCGCTTGCACCTCTGTTGCAGACGCCGTCAGGCGCCAGACATCTTGAAAAGCAGTATGTACCTTCAATAGCTTCAACTACCGTTTTGAGTGAAATATCCTTCGGAGCTTTATTTATACGGTATCCGCCGTTAACGCCCTGATATGATCTTACAAGGTCAAGGGAAACCAGCTTTCTGAGGATCTTCACAGCGAACCTCAGAGGGACCGATGTGTTGGTCGAGATGGTCTTTGCATCAAGCTTCTCGCTGTTTTTGCAAAGCTCCGAAACGATGCGCACGGCATAGTCGGTTTCGAGTGTGATATACATATATTAAATACCTGTTCCTTCCCTTAATCCAGATAATCTCTTACCTTGTTGCTTCTGTTCGGGTGGCGCAGCTTACGCAGAGCCTTAGCCTCTATCTGACGGATACGTTCACGTGTAACGTTGAACTTCTTTCCCACTTCTTCAAGAGTCCTTGATCTTCCGTCCTCAAGACCGAAGCGCAGCCTCAGTACCTGCTCTTCACGCTCAGTCAGAGTCGAAAGCACCTGATTGATCTGCTCTTTGAGAAGAACCAGCGAAGCAGCCTCCGCAGGAGCAGGAGCGTCGTCATCAGGGATAAAGTCGCCCAGGTGAGAATCCTCCTCCTCACCGATAGGAGTCTCCAGCGAAACAGGGTCCTGAGCGATACGCATTATCTCACGCACCCTGTCAACGCTCATATCAAGCTCCTCAGCTATCTCCTCAGGCGACGGGTCGTGACCGTTCTTGTGCAGCAGCTGAGAAGAAGCCTTCTTTACCTTAGTTATTGTCTCCACCATATGAACAGGTATACGTATAGTCCTTGCCTGGTCGGCGATAGCTCTCGTGATAGCCTGTCTTATCCACCATGTAGCGTATGTCGAGAACTTGAATCCCTTTGTGTAGTCGAACTTCTCAACAGCCTTGATAAGACCCATGTTTCCTTCCTGGATAAGATCAAGAAAGCTCATTCCACGGCCTACATATCTCTTTGCGATCGAAACGACAAGACGCAGGTTAGCCTCTGCAAGTCTCTTTCTTGCCCTTGAAGCGTCCTTTTCGTTGTTGCTTGACATGCTTTCTGCCAGCTGTATCTCTTCCTCGCTGGTAAGCAGCGGAACACGTCCGATCTCTTTGAGGTAGATCTTCACAGGGTCGTCGATAGCAACGCCGTCAGTTGAAAGCGAGATGTCAACGTCAGTCTGTTCGATGTCTTCCTCAGGGTTTGAGATGTCAAGGTTGTCGTCAACGACAATGTCATCGATGATCTCGATGTTCAGGCTTGCGCAGGTGTCATAGAAGTTGTCCATCTGGTCAACATCGTAGTCCAGCTTTTCCAGCGCATCGGTGATCTCCTTTGTCGTCAGCTTGCCGACAGATTTGCCGTGTTCCATAAGGTTGTCCATTATCTGCTTCTTGTCATTCATAAAAATGCTCTCCAATCTGAATTTGATTTATTATAATGCTGTAATATATACTAAGTATCTCTTTTTTTGCGCAGCCGTTCAAGCTCCTGCAAAAAGCTCTCGTTGTCGTCTGCCGCAGAGGTCTGCTTATCCGACTCCGCATAGCTTTTCAGAACACCGATGTAGTCCCTGCAAACGTTGATGTCCACCGAAAGCTGTTCATACTTGTCGATGATACTAACTATCCTGCCCACCTCATCAGGTGAAAATTCGGAGTTGAAAGCGCTCACCGAAAAGTCCTCCGAAGCGTTTATCTTATCGCAAAGACTTGAAAACAGCCGCTTGTTGAAGCCCGTCACGAATTCCTCCGCCGTTATCATCGAGAGGATCTTGCCGCACTGGTCGGGATTTGCAAACAGGAAATATATAATGCCCTGTTCCGCCTGATCTTCTCTTGGGTGTTCGTTTGCCTCAGGGTTTATCGTGTCTCTCGGCTTGTCTGTGAAAGTCACAGCTTTCTGCCATTGCCTCTGTTCGAACTGTTTTTTAGCATTTCTCCGCCTCGATTCGACCTCCTGCTTTATCGCTTCCTTGCTGATGCCGAATTCGTCCGAAAGCTTTGATATGTAAATGTCCCGTTCAACAGGGGAGTTGAGCGAAGCAAGCAACCCGTATGCTTTTTTCAGATAGTCTATCTTTCCGAGGTCTGTGCTGGTGTCTATCCCTTCACGCCGCTTCGCAAGCTCGTATTCCACCGAGCCCTGCGTCTGCTTGAGCAGATTCTTGAACCTCACCGCCCCGAACCTGTTCAGATATTCGTCAGGGTCCTTGGCACCGCTTATCTTAACCACCGTGGTCTTCAGTCCCGTGTTCTCAAGAATTCCTATCGCCTTTGAGGTCGCCTTCTGTCCCGCCTCATCAGCATCGTAGCATATCATAACGTGGTCAGCGTAGTTCGCAAGCGTCCTCGCCTGCTTTTCGGTCAGCGCCGTTCCGCATGAAGCCACAGCGTTTTCAAAGCCTGCCTGATTCAGCGAGATAACGTCGAGGTTTCCTTCACAAAGAATTATCTGCCTGTCCTTCACCGCAGCGTTCTTTGCAAAGTTCAGCGAGAAAAGGAACCTCTCCTTGTTGTAGACCGCCGTGTCCTTAGAGTTCAGATATTTTCTCTTGTCGTCAGCCGAAAGCGCCCTGCCTCCGAATCCGACGATGTGTCCCGTCAGGTCGATGAACGGGAACATAGCCCTGTTTACGAAAAAGTCAAAAGACTTCTTTGTGTTGTGTGCCGAGCGTGAAATGAGCGAAGCGTCAATAAGCTCCTGCTCCGAGTAGCCCAGAGACATCATGTGCGTTTTCAATGCGCTCCAGCTGTTCGGCGCAAAACCCATTCCGTATTTTTTGATAGTCTCTATTGAAAGCTTTCGCTTGTTTATAAGATAATCAAGGCAGACCTTTCCGCCTTCTGTCTTGAGCTGCGAATAAAAGAACCTTGCAGCCTCTTTGTTCATCTCGTAGAACCGCTTTTTGTCTACCGTGTTCTGCCTTGCAAAGCTGCTCGTTTCGGGCAGAGGAACATTTCCTCGCTCCGCCAGCATTTTGATAGCTTCCCAGTAGTCAAGGTTGAGGTATTTCATCACGAATGTGATAACATCGCCGCCAGCGCCGCACCCGAAGCAGTGGAAGAATTCTTTGTCAGGGTGAATGTGGCAGGACGGGGTCTTTTCGTTGTGGAAAGGGCAAAGACAAATGTAATCTCTGCCTGTGCGCTTTATGGTAATGTAGCTGCCCATTACTTCTTCAATGGGGTTGGCAGCCTTTAGCCTTTCAATAAACTCCTGCGGCAGAGCCACTTGCTCTCCTCCTTTCATTATAAATCAGTATTATACGGGTGTGCGACCGAAGGGGTTTGGGGGCGATCGGAAAGCCCCCAAAACAAAAGCTCAACATCTGTTGTTCAAGCCGCCTTTTTGCAGGCGGCTTGCGTTACCACAGGATAAGGGAAAGCCCTCTCTTACAGGGCTTTCCCTCTTGAAAAACAGTCCACAGGACTGTTTTTCAATTCACCCTTTGCCGTGCGCCTGACGCTCAGGTATTCCACCGTCTGCGGACGTCGGCAAGGGTGCTGCCCTTGACATACTGCCCTACGGGCAGTTTGCACCATTTTTTTTACGAGAAAAAGGTGGACGAAAAAACCTGTTTTGTTGATAGGTCTTGAAAGTCTGATTAGACTTATAAATTCTGATTTATATCAGTACATAGTCCAGCTTTTCGGTATAAACAGGTTCTTGAACGTCTCGACCGCATACCCGTCAGTCATACCTGCGATGTAGTCGCATACCGCCGTGTCAGCGCCGAACTTGTACGCATTGTTCAGATAATGAGCAGGCAGAGCCTCGATGTGCAGAACATAATACTGATACAGATACGCTATCATGTCCTGTGCCTTTGTCTCCTCGGATTTGCATTTCGGGTTGGTGTAAACGTAGTCGAACATGAACTTGTGCAAAGCGTCGTAAGCCTCTTTCGTGCGCTCGTCCATGTGAATGTTCTCCGCACCGCCGTTCACTACCGAAGTAATGAGCGTTGTTATTCTCTTTGATTTTGAGTGCCCCAGCACATCAGTGATGTTCTGCGGAAGGTCGTTCTCGCTGATTATTCCTGCCCTTACCGAGTCGTCAATGTCGTGGTTTATGTAAGCGATAACGTCCGCAAGACGCACTATCTGTCCTTCTCTTGTCTCAGCCGTCTGATTGGTGTGCTTTAAGATGCCGTCCCTGACCTCATAAGTAAGGTTCAGCCCTTCGCCTCCGTTTTCAAGACACTCAACTACCCGAAGGCTCTGCTCGTAGTGGTGAAAACCGTGGGGATTGAGCTTGTCAAGCATTCTCTCTCCTGCGTGACCGAACGGCGTGTGCCCCAGGTCATGCCCCAGAGCGATAGCCTCCGTCAGATCCTCGTTGAGCTGTAAAGCCCTCGCCATAGTCCTCGCTATCTGTGCGACCTCCAGCGTGTGCGTGAGCCTTGTCCTGTAATGGTCGCCCGCAGGGGAGAGGAACACCTGCGTCTTGTGCTTCAGCCTGCGGAACGAGTTGCAGTGCAGTATCCTGTCCCTGTCTCTCTGGAACTCCGTGCGCATATCGCAAGGTTCTGCCTGCTTTTCACGTCCCTTTGTCTGACTGCTCAGACAGGCAAACTCGCACAGCGTGTCCTTTTCAAGCTGTTCGTATCTTTCTCTTGGGAGCATACCCTCACTCCTTTGTGTCCATTCCTTCCGCCGCCATTCTGATGTGAAGAAAAGTGCGGAATATCTCGTCTTTTTCGTTTGTTGTTTCGTTTAAAGCCAAAAGCCGCCTCTTGCCGACCCTCTTGTCCAGCACCGCAAATATGCGCACTATCAGATCGTCGCTTTCAAGGCTTTTTTCGATGCTCTGATTATCGAACTCGCCGAAGGCGTTGTAAAAGCACTGCTGATCGAACTGTCCGTATTTCACTGCGGTTTCGTCGATATACGGAAATATTCTTGTCAGCCTGTCATTGAGCGTTTCGTCCTTCGGCAGCAGATCGGCATTGCTCCACAGCTCGCAGTAGCTGCCCTCGATGACCTCCTTGCCGTCGAGCAGTATCGCTGCCCGTCCCCAGTGGTCGGGAGCTTTGCTGAATGATGTTGCAAAGTAGGTTATGTGTCCCCTGAGCGATTCGGCAAGGTGTTCGTTTTCGAGTTTGCTGCGCATTTTAGACCAGGTGTGCATCGTTTCTCCTTTGTTGTGTGTTTTTCACCGTCTCATTTACTATATACGCTATAAAAAAATAAAAACCTTTATTTTTCATAAAGGTTTTCACTCTTTTGTATATCTGCACAAATTTCAAGCAAAATCCGCCTCTAAATTTGCCGTTTCCGACAATTCTATCTGTCCGTTGGAGATGTCCGTGATCTTGTCCCGAAAGCTCTTGCAAAGCTCCGCCCTGACCATAACGCTGATGTTCACAACGTCCGCAAAGTCCTCTTTTTCCTTGATGACCTCATAATCGGGAAGAATGTAGCTCACCTTGCCGTACATATTGTAATCGCAGGAAAACTCAAACCGTGAACATTCGTGCATTTCCATTATCCTCGCAGCGTTCACCGCAAGCTTGCACCCCTGCGAGTACGCACGCACAAGCCCGTTCGCACCCAAAAGCACACCTCCGAAATATCTCGTCACCACAACGCATATGTCAGTAAGACCGGCTTTTTGCAGCACGTCCAGAACAGGAACACCGCCCGTGCCCTGCGGTTCGCCGTCGTCGGAGTAACGGGTCGTGTTCTTGTCACGCAGGATATAAGCATAAACGTTGTGCCGTGCCTTGCGGTTTTCCGAGCGTATGCGCTCAATGAAAGCGATAGCCTCCTCCGAGGTCTTAACAGGCGCAATGTGCCCTATGAATTCACTTTTTTTCTCAATGAAGCTGTCCTGCGCTTCCTCATAAACAGTCTTGTAGCTCATAAGCTATCCTTTCATTTATAAATCAGAATTTATAGGCGAGTAGCTGGGGGAAACCCTTTTGGAGAAGGGTTCT
>CAMZIK010000153.1 GCA_947307175.1 uncultured Clostridia bacterium | reverse complement strand
GTTGTTTCAGCTGATGAAGAATTATTCTCAGTACTGCTGTCAGAATGCGAACTGTCTCCGCATGATGACATACTACACATCAACAAAGCGGATATAATAATAGCAAGTAGTCTTTTCATATTAGTCCTCCTTCCAAATCTTACTTATTCTTTTTAAACATAATTGTTCTTTCTTGTAGTGTGACTGAAAACCCGTTCTTTCGAGCCTCTTTTGCAACAGCGGATTCACTGATCAGATATCTTGGATTCTTTGGAATTGACAATCCCGTCTTTTTAAGATACTGCTTATCCGTAAGACTAAAGTCTTCTCCAGCCTCCAGCATTTTTATTACTTTTGATAGATCAGGTCTAGCCATAAGTGGTTCCTCCTTTATGCTATTTGCTAATACTTGCATAATATTATTGTTAGAGTTCATTGTCTGTTGTGAAAATGCATATATTTTGCGTGCTTTTCAAATACTTTATGTTATTATATCACAAATAACAGTTGTTGTCAATAACAACCTTAGAGATTTTGCACAACTCCCTCAAGGTGTTATAATACTATTAAGGTGGTGATGATATGATTAAAAACCTGAGAAAACTCCGTTTGGAAAAGGGAATCAGCCAACAGCAGCTGGCTAACGAAGTATGGGTCACACAGCAATCGATAAACAAGTACGAAAACCACAATATAGAGCCCGATATAGATACTCTGATAAAGCTCGCAGATTACTTTAACACATCAGTAGATTATCTGATCGGACACACTGAGATTGATCATATCATTGAACATGTTGAGCAATACGATCTTAATGATGACGAAGCTAGGTTGATAAATCACTACCGCAAGTTGTCTGAGAAACAAAGAAAAGCGGTTTCAACAGTAGTTAGGAGCTACACTGATTAGGAAAATCTTATATTGAATTATTGATTCAAGGAGCAGTTTAGGCTGCTCTTTTTTTATTCTTTTATACCGAATCCGCCGAACGAGCAAACAGGTGCGAGTAAACACCGCAGCTGCGGTGTAATCTCTGTTTGCCGGTTGTTTGCTGCGTTTGCTCAAAATACTTATGTGAGCTTTGGCGGATTAAAAATGTCCTTGCAAATGGTTTTTAAATGTCCTGCAAAACTATACACTTTGAAAATTATTACCCATAATAGAATCAGAGAGCATCCGAAAGGGTGCTCTTTTTCGTTGGTGCACATTACTATCTGTATAGTAACTCAGATCACATATATTTTTGAAAGCGGCGAGTTTACAGAGTTTGTGCGGCACGGCTACGGTCAAGAGCTGTTCAAAGTGACACGGGTGACGGTAACCTACCCTGTGCAGTTTTACCGTCACTACCGTCACCCACGCTATGAAAAACCTTTGCCTGCGTTGCTTTCAGGGTGACGGTAACTGTGACGGGTGACGGTAACTCTCGCACTGTGAGCCGATTTGTGCCCGCCCTATCCCTCGGTGGAGAGTTTACCCGAGCCGCAACCCGAAAACGCCTCACAGGGCAGCGTGGCGCAGGTGTGAGCACAAGTGCAGGGGTGTATCCCGATCCTCGCCGAACAACCGAACAAAGCAGTTCAAACTCCGTAGATATGCTGTTTGCGTTGTTCGTTTTCTGTTCGTTCTTGTTCGTCGCTGTTCGTTGTGTGTTCGTTTTAGAAATCTCTTTAAAAGCCTGCAAATGCGCTGAATACTGTGCTTGTTCGTTCTGTTCGGTGAAAAAATGAGATACCCTTTAACCTGAAAAACAATCGAAAAATGTGGCCGGAGGAGTTTTTAAATGTGGTCAAAAACTATACACTCGGCGTTTTACTTCCCATAATATATATAGGAGCATCCGAAAGGGTGCTTTTTTTCATCAGTGCGCCGCACAAGGTCCTTGTGATCGACGCACACGAGCGCTATTATCATCTGTTGTGATTGTCAACAAGTCAATGTTCGGTTTGTTGTGCAAGCACACAAAAAATATTACAGATCTCAAAAACCAGGTTAACAAAACTCCAACATCGTTCCGTATACATATAGGAATATTTTTAGCAGCTTGAAAATTGAATCCGCACATACGAATGATGTCTAATGGTGAAGTACATAGGGCTTCAGAAGAGTCCGATAAAGAGCGGCCTCTACTCTCAATTTCGTCTTACACGCCTTACAGTCATTGCAAACGGCGTAGCTTTGGGCGAAAAGCTGTAATGCGAAAGTAAGGCGTGTAATACTTGTAATGCGAGTGTATGCTGTGTGTAATACGAAGGAAAAGTCAGCAAAGCCCTTTGGTTATTGACTTAGCAGCAGATGTAATGCGTGTAATGCGTAAAAAAGGATATGCCTTTGTATAAGGCTACAAAAATAGTTTTGGTTTTGAAAAAGGGTGGTAAAAATCCGATTCCCTGTCTCTTTATTATAGAGGGCAATAATTACAGCAACTTGACAAATCAAAGTTCGGTTTATTGTGCAAGGCTACAAAAACAATTGCTGTTTTCAAATTGATCCCTCTCAAAACGTCTATCTCAAAGCCTTTATATATAGAGGGAAAAATATCAGAGCTTCTCAACAAGCTAATTCTTTGATCGTTATGCAAGTCTACAAAAATTGTTAAGCTTCAAATTTCAGGGTGTCAAAAACCATATGGTTATGGCCTTTATATATAGAGGGCAAAAATTCATAGCATCTTGACAAATCAAAGTTCGGTTTATTGTGCAAGGCTACAATAAATATTACAATTTTCAAATTTACCCCTCTCAAAACACCTTGCTCACTGCCTCTATATTAGAGGCACAAATTAAAAACTCATCGTGTTTTTCACTAAAAGAAAGCTCAGTTTTCCGTGCAAGTCTACAAAACAAATTGCAAACATTATTTTTGGGTGTGCAAAATCATGTTCTCTGTCTCTTTATTATAGAGGGCAAAATCTCACAGCAGCTTGACAGATCAGAGTTTTGTTTGTTGTATAGTGGTACATATTTATTTGTGAATTTCATTTTTGGGTGTGCAAATATTCTTTCTCACTGCCTCTATATTATAGGGCTATGTTTCAATGCATCTTGAAAAATGAATAACGAAGGAGTGAGTCCGATGTGAAATTCAAATGCAGAACGAGAGTGCAATTCTCTCTTTTCTGCGAATGATTGCGAAGAAAGAAAGGTCATTTTGAGGTGGTCAAAAGGCAGTCCGAAAACCGCAGGGATTCTGTCAATGCCAGCATCGCAGGCGGCAGTCCGCCACCGCCCGCTTCACTGGCTCGGGGAGGACCCCGGACCCCCCTCTGTGACAAAAAGAAAGGAGTGATGAAATGAGAACAAGAGATGTAACTATCACAGTCAGATGTACCGAGGACGAGCGGAGAAAGATCAGAGAGCGAGCCGCAAGCCGAGGGCTGAAGCTGTCCGATTTCGTTCTGCGGTCGGCGCTCGGCAAGAAGATAATTGTGCTTGACGGCTTTTGGGAGCTGAGCAAACAGCTCAAAGCTGTGGGCAACAATCTCAATCAGCTGACCAGGCTTTGCAACGAGGGCAGGGTGAAAGTTGCCGAGCTGAAAGAGTGCAGAGGTCTGCTTATGGACATCTACGGACGGCTGGGCGAAATACTTCGGGAGGTGAAGTGATGCCGATTATACATTTTGCAAACAGCAAAGGTCAGAACACCTCGGGTTTCATAAAACTGCTCGCCTATGTTAGCCGTGAGAAGAAAACCAAGCTGGAGGACAGACGGTTCGTCTCGGGAGTCAACTGTTCTCCCGAGAGTGCATACCAAGAAATGCTGCTGACCAAACACGCAAACGGCAAGACAGGCGGCAGACTCTACTATCATCTGGTGCAGAGCTTCCCGAAAGGCTACGACATCAAGCCTGAGCTTGCACATCAGATAGCTTTGGAGTTCACCGAGAAAGCGTTTGGCGATTACGAATGTGTGGTGGCAACTCACATAGACAGGGAGCATATCCATTCACATATCGTGTTCAACTCGGTCAGCTTTCAGAACGGACGAAAATACCATTCAAACCTTAACGATGTCAAACAGCTTATGAAACTGTCTGATGAAATTTGCAAGCGGCATGGCGTATCTGTTCTGGACAAGCCTGAGTTTAATAAAGACGGGCAGAAAGAGATACTCGGCGACAAGGAGTACCGCAGTGCTGTGCGTGGTGAGAGCTTCAAGTTCGCTTTGATGAACGCAATCACAGACTGTATGAAACAAGCGAAATCCAAAAAGCAGTTCATAGCTTTGATGAATCGCAAAGGCTATCAAGTTAGGTGGGAAGACCAGCGCAAGTACATCACATACACAACACCGACAGGCAAAAAGTGCAGGTGCAATAAACTGCACGACAGGAGATTTACAAAGGAGGTAATGGAGTATGAGTTCGAGATCAGAGATACAATCTTTAATGGAATTGAACAAAACGAACCTGAACGAAGCAGCCGAGACATTACCCATGGTGGTAGTTCAGGAACAGAACTGGAGAGCGGTGCTGAAAGTCCTCAGTTCGATATGTCAGTCGCAGGACGAGGTCAGAGAAGAGTTAAAAGAGCTGCCGACATCGAGACAGATATCGAGATACGAGCAGAACCAGTCGATACTGCTGGGCAGGTACCAGCAGGAGAGCGAACAGAACCGTCAGCAGATACATCAGGAGATAAAAGAGATGAGCAGCGAATTGCTCAAACAGGTTGGGAGCATGAGCGCAGAATACTCATCTCGGCTGAAAGAGCAAGAGAGCTGGCGGCAGAAACTAAGCTCAAAGCTGTGCAAAGTTCTGATAGCATCACAAGCGCTGCAATTGGTACTGTGGGCGATATTGCTGCGCTGGCTGCGCTGATTGAGGACAGCGATGAGGACGAGAACAAGCACTACGCTCACCTTGACCGCAAGCGGCTCAAGGAAGAATGGGAGAAGAAAGAGTCGCTGGGAATGCATATGGGGTAGATTTATGGAATTATGAAAGGGAAGATTTATATGAAAGATATTACAATTACAAACAAACCAACAATGCTGACAATAAAGGAAGCCGCCAAGCTTGTGCAGGGTTTGACAGAATACAGAGTCAGAGAGCTGTGCAAATCGGGCGAGCTGCCCTGCATAATGGCCGGCAAAAAGTATCTGATAAACAAGGATACATTGTACAAATTCCTCAGCGGTGAGTTGTGTGATAGGTAGAAAACTATGTTGCAGAGCTTAATTTGAAAGCAATAGGGTGGATACAAGGATACCTTTGTGGTATCCTGTGTCCTGCCGAAATGCAAACTACGAAAGGAGTGATAAAATGGCATATATCGAACCGAGAAAAAACAAAAACGGTGAGATAATCTCCTACAGAATACGAGTCAACAAGGGCTATGATGCAAACGGCAAAAAGCTAAAACCATTTGAAAAGACTTTCAAGCCTGATCCTGAAAAATCAGAACGACAGAACATGAAAGCCTTGAATGAGGTCGCTGTGGAGTTTGAAAAGGAGTGCAAACAGGGATATGTTCTCGATAACCGGCAGAGTTTTGCAAAGTATGCTGACTATGTCATAAGGCTCAAAGAGAGGATCGGTGTAAAGAGAACAACTATCGAAGGATACAAAATGCTGCTGCCGAGAATAAATGAGGAAATAGGGCACATGAAACTTGCAGATATTCGTCCGCAGCATCTGAATATTTTCTATGAAAAACTGTCACAGCGCAACACACGTCAGTACGAATACAGAGCAACTGCGATCGTTGATCTCAAAAATGAGATACGCAGCAAGGGACTTTCTTTCCAGAAGATATCTGACAGTTTTGATGTTTCGGTAAACACAATAGCAAAAGCCTGCAAGGGAGAGCGGATACTCAGGTCAAAGGCGGAGCAGATCGCAAAAGCAATAGATAAGCCACTGACAAAATTGTTCATCATATCGCATGACAGCAGTCCGCTGTCTGCAAAGACGGTGCTTGAATATCACAGGTTCATAAATATGGTGTTCAAACAGGCGGATAAGGAAATGATAGTCCCGTACAATCCTGCATCAAAGGCTACACCGCCGAAAGTTAAACGAAGCAAGGTCAACTTCTTTGAGCTTGACCAACTCGAACAGATACAGGAGGAAGTGGACAAATTGCCGATAAAGTGGCGGACTATCATTCATCTTCTGATGATAACAGGCTGCCGCAGGGGAGAGATAGCAGGACTGAAATGGGACGCTGTTGACTGGGAACAAAACAGCATATATATCCACATCAATCTGCTGCACTCGACAGAGTACGGCACCTATACTGATTCAACCAAGACCGAGTATTCTGAACGCTATGTCAATCTGCCGACAGAAACGATGGAACTGCTAAAAGAATACAAACGATGGTATGAACAGCGCAAGGAAACATACGCTAACCGCTGGCACGAATCGGGATTCCTGTTCTTCTCGGAGAGGTCGGATCACGAGGGTGAGCCGATGAACCCCGACTCGATAACCCGATACCTTGACAAGTTCTCACGGGACAAGGGCTTGCCGCACATCAATCCTCACGCATTCAGACATACGATGGCATCGGTGCTGTGTTTCAGCAAGGTAGACCCTGTCAGCATAAGCCGCAGGCTCGGGCACAGCAGGGTAAGCACCACGACGGATATTTACAGCCACATGCTCAAAGAAGCTGATGAGGTATCGGCAGAGCAGCTCGCAGAGGTAATGCTTAGGAGGAAAAACATCAAGGCGACCACAAAAGCAGGATAGCTATATGAAAATATGAAACAGGCAAAACAGCGCAGCAGCGGCACTTTGGTGTCGCTGCTTTCGTGTCATTTATCAAAATAGTGCCCTAATAGTGCCCTGAAAACCAGTTTTTGCATAAAAAATATCGCCCCTGACTTTCATCAGGAACGACATTTGCCGTATTTACGGCGCTTTGTTCAGTGCGCCGGAAGGGACTCGAACCCCCGACCTACTGGTTCGTAGCCAGTTACTCTATCCAGCTGAGCTACCGGCGCATTTTCAACTTATATATTATACCACGGTTATCTGACAATGTCAAGCCCTTTTCGCTGTGTATTTGCGACGGGATCTTTTGTTGTCTTTTGGGGGCGGACAAGCGGACCGCCGCTGCGAAAACGGTATATCCGCCGCCTTTAACGCTATTGAAAAACCCGGAGCAGCGCAAAAGCCGCCTTCATTGCGTTGTTGTTTGCGACGGACAAGCGGACCGCCGCTGCGAAAACGGTATATCCGCCGCCTTTAACGCTATT
>CAMZIK010000152.1 GCA_947307175.1 uncultured Clostridia bacterium | reverse complement strand
AGAAATAACATTACAGTTTCTAGAAATAGCGAACTGGTAGCTGCTTAAGTCAGCTTCTGTCCACCGAGGGAGTACCGCGGCTCTCGCTTGGGCATCGATGAGCGGTGAACGACTGTCGGAAGTGTCCGTGTCCGTCAGTTGTATACGGACTACCTGCGGCTTCAGCCCGTTTATCGGCGGCTGCCACGGGGAATTATAATAGGTAAAATACGCTCGTAGAAAGTTGCATGAACGGACTTTCGGACAGGGGTTCAATTCCCCTCGCCTCCACCAGAAGCAAGGCTCGCAAACGGCTTAAAATAGCCATTTTGCGAGCTCGTTCTTTTTAAAAAGTGCTCTCAACCACTTATTGACCACTTATTTTTTTATTTAACAATATCAGACGCTCCACAGAGTTTTGTCTCTGCGGAGTATTTTTATGCCATAGTCTGCCCCATATTTTCTTCTTCCAGCTCGTCCTCATCTTCGTCAATGTCAGGTTCGGCTTCCTTTGCGGACTTAGGTTTAGCGTCATTCCCCTCTCGGGTAAATCTCAGTGCATTGGTTATGGCATCGCAGTTTCTTGCTCTTGCCTCCTGGAACATATGGGAGTACAGGTTCAAGGTCGTTCCTACGATGCTGTGTCCCATATCTGCCGACACGGCTACTACGTCTATTCCCTCGTAGATGAGCAGCGATGCGTGAAGGTGCCGCAGTGAATGTATGCCGCGGAAGGGTATGTCAATCTTCTCGCAGTAGCTTTTCAGATACTTGTACGGCATTTCGGGATACATCGGTGAGCCGTTCCACTTGGTGAACAGCCTGTCGTGATCCTCCCACTTCGTTCCCAGCCGACGAGCTTCCTTTCTCTGCTCCTTGCGGTATTTCTTCAGCATATCCATTACGTCCTCGGGGAACTTCGCCACTCGCTGAGACTTCTTCGTTTTCGTAGTATCAGTGTAGATACCCTTTGCAGGTGTGTAATGGGAAGTTCTGCGGACTCTTATAGTGTTGTAGTCAAAGTCGATGTCCTTCCACTCAAGTCCCAGCATTTCGCTTCGTCGGAAGCCGCTGTATATCGCAAGTGTGATATAGACCTGAAACCACATTGGCTCATAGCCCAGATCTTCAAACAGCTTCTTCACTTCGTCAAGGGTGTATATCTCCTTTTCCTTCTGCTCCAATTTGGGTATCACAACTCGGCTGCACGGATTGTCTGTCAGCATTCCCATACGGATAGCGTAGCTGAAAATGTCGCTGATGAAGCTCAGGTGATGTATAGCCGTCTTTCGTGACAGCGGCTTGCCTGTGACCATGTGTCTGCCGTTCACGATAAGATCGGTGATGAACCTTTGTATGTCTCTGGACGTTATCTTGTCCATACGCTTGTGTCCGATGGCAGCGTAGATACGCTTGGTGACCTGCCGCATTTTTGAAAATGTTGTCGGTCTCAGGTTGACCTTTGCGTACTCTTCAAACCACTGCTCGGCGAATGTCTCAAACTTGACCGCCGATGTTATCTGACCTTTCTTGCACTCCTCCTCGAACAGCACCGCCTGTTTGTTGACTTCTTTGTCGATCTGACGAGGTGTCATGCCGGGTTCAGGATAATAACTTTTGTACTGATTGTGCTGTCTTCCGTAAATATCGTAGCCGCATGATACTTTTATCTCGAATGAACCATTCGGTCTTTTTCTTATAGTCGCCATATATTTTCCCTCCTTCATTATCGAAGCCATAGCAGCAATGCCACCGACGATATCAGGTGCAGAAACTCTATCAGCACCACCAGTCGGAGCAGTCTGAAGCCGTGACTTCTGCTCTGCTCTTCGGAGCATTTCAGCTGCGATAAGGTCTGCTCGTTCAGACTCCCAGCCTGTGAGACGAGGTCCTTCGCCGCCTGATCCAGCTTCGACACCTCTGCCGTCACGTTCTGTGACGTCTGCTCCTGAATCTCCTTTCCCTGTTCCAGCAGCTGATTGTATATCGTCCGCTGATTTTGCAGGTACTGTTTCATCTGTGCATATGTCATTGTCTCGTCTGTCTGAGCCTTGACATCGAACAGCGTATCTGTCAGAAGTTTCAGCTGCGAGATCAGCGCCAGCCAGTTGTGTTCCTGGACGCAGACCATAGTTGGTATGTCCTGTGTCTCCTCTAAATTCTGTTTGGAGGCTTCTTTCGCTTCTTCGTATTTCGAATTCATATTCCATATTCTCCTTCCTGTATTTCACTTCGTGAAGCTTGTTGTCACGGCATCTCCTGCCGTTGGGACAGGTGTATGTGATGTACTTTCGGCTGTCTTCCCACTTGACATCGTAGCCGTACTGCTTCATGTAGAAGCGGAATTGTTTCTTTGACTTTGCTCTTTTCATGACCGCGTCAATGGTATTGGAGAGAGCCATTTTCCAGCTCTCACCTCGCATTGCAACTCGATACTCGCCGTTAGTTATACCGTTGCTCTGCTTGTGAATCTCAGGTTTGCTGAGAGTTGTTACACCGTACTTCTGACAAATTTCATCGCTGAGCTGACGTAGATCTTGCAATGTAAATTTGTTGGAATGGTACTTCAGACCTGTCTCAGCATTGACTGTATTGAGCACAAAATGTGAGTGAACGTGTTCAGCGTCGGTGTGTGTTGCCACTACAACTTCGTGTCCGGGAAAGGCACTCTCCGCAAACTCAACAGCTATCTTGTGAGCAAGTGCAGGCTCTATCTTGTAGCCGCTTGGGTGAGACTGGACGAAGTGATAGTAACGAATGCCGTCAGTCTTGTTGTACATCTCTCGGGTGTTTTTGAATTCCTGATAGGCTGTGAGCAGTGAACAGTTGAGAGCCGTCACCAACTTTTTATTCTCGGTCTTGTCGTCACGGCAGATGTAGTCGAGACTTTTCTTTCCACCGCCACCGCCTTTCGTACTTATCGCAGTGACCGTTGCCACTATTTCACCTCCCTCAGAAGCTGACCTATCAGCTCCGTGACCTTCCTGTGCTCGTCGAGGAGCGGCTGGAAATTTACAGCGGTCAGCCTGTCAATGTTCGCAAGTGTAGCTATCTGATTGAGGTTTCGTCCGATAGCTTTCTGCTGCCGAACTATCTCATTAATGCCGTTTGCGACAACGATTTTCTTGCCAAGAGCGCACCGCATAATGAAGTCATTCAGCTTCAAGCCGTGCCTCTCAGCCAGTTCATGGATATGTCTGCTTTCTTCCTCTGTGCAGCGTATCGCTATGGTTGTGTTTCTCCGTCTCATAGAATCCCTCCTTTTCTTCCGTTTTGTAAAATGTTTCAGCGTGCCGACAATTGTACTTCCTGTCCATAGGGACTATGCGGAGGCACAACTGGGAGCGGCGGCTCGCCGTAAGTGGGTTCGGGCTTCTGCCCGACAAGCAAGGCGGCAGGCGGAATGCCAGCTGCTATGCTTGCCAACCCAGTAGGGTTGATTTTTCGCCCCCAGCCTCTGCTCCTGCCCTCTGCGAATAATTCCGTAACGATTCATTACTGTTTTATTCGCCACACTCGCTCCACGTTGCACGACAATCGCTTTCACCGTCGCAGGTGGAATAACTACCCGATTTCTGTATCGGAGGCAAAAACGGGCGTTCTTGTGCGTGACAGTAACTCAGCCGTGACGGTAAAACTACCGACACGAAAACCTACTGACACGCCCCGCAGATGAAGCTATATAGAGCTTTGTGAGCTGTCAGGCAGTGCCTGCGTGACGGTAACGTTTCTACCGTCACTACCGTCACGCTCGCCGTTGTAGTGAAGAATAATAATGCGACCTTTGTGTACTCTTTCGTACCTGAAATCAATTCCGTACTTGCTGAGTTCATAACCATTCTGGACTAAGTCGCGGGTTACTCTGTTCGGATAAATGACTTCATCGGTAACTTTTTTCAATTCTTCAACCAACTCAGTTGCTGTACCTTCAAAGTGAATCCGCTCCCTGATGAAAAGATATACAGCAGAGAGAACAATATTGTCACAGCTCTTCTTCGGAGTGACTTCATTCTCAACTATCCAACGCATAGAATCAGTATCGAAATGCATTCGCAGTTCAGTGTATTCAATGTCACGCCCCTGACAATACATAATAGCTTTTCCTGAGCCGCACTTTGTTTCTTTGAGCGCAAAGTTTCCATCAGTAGCACCGCCGATACCTGTGCTGCCTGTCATCATATTGAACGGATTATCGTCCTTAGCTTTTCGCATATGATGTATCAGCAGTATGCAGATGTTTAATCGGTATGCGACTTGTTTCAGTGCGATCAGTTCTGCATAATCACTGCCGTAGCTTGATTCAACATTGCTGCGCACCATTTGCATTACATCGACAACAACTATTTTCAAGTCATCATGCTCTTTCTTGAAGCTTTCTATCTGTTCTTCAAGACCTGCACCGATTTTATCAGCAGCAAGTGCGAAGTGAAGATTTTCAATCGGTTCAGCGTTCATCTGAAACAACCTATCCTGCACTCGCTGATAGTTATCTTCCAAACACAAGTACAGCGCAGTTCCCTGAATGGTTTCACGCCTGAGCACTGGAACTCCTGTTGCAATGCTTAGACAAATATCCATAGCCAACCAAGACTTACGAACCTTCTGTGCGCCTGCGAGGACATACAGTCCCTGCGTAAGCAGTCCGTCAATTATGAACTCCTTCGGTTTGAATACTGTTGACAGTATTTCTTCTGCAGTTTTCGTTTGTAACATATTACTCATAGCCTTCCCCCCCTTTCCTTCAGTGTAGAAACAAAATTGCCGCAGCTGAATAAACAACTGCGGCGTTCATGTCCCTCTAATATATATTATGGGAACTTTTTTTCATTTGCATAAAATGTGGAGACATTTATTTTTCGTTTTCGGAGACATTTTTTCTTGCCGATATATCGTGATATGAGTTTTATCACATATTCATAATGCAGTACAAGAAATTTTGTTCGGTTTGACTATTGCAAGCAGAACATATGTGTGATATAATATATAAAACATTTGTTCTCGTTGTTAGGAGGCATATCATGCAAGGATACATTGATGTAATTGTCAAGGGAAATAAAATAGTTATCAAGGGACAGGAATTCCTTCTCGGCGAACTTTCTGTTTCTCTTATGAACATGGATGATGATGTACTGCGGCAGATGTCAAAGCATCTTGTTGAGCTTGAACGTCTTGCGTGTATATGCAGAGAGAAGCACGTCTTTTACCGCAAACTCATAGACACTGACAAAGAACGAAAGGCTGAGCTTGCACAGGACGAACATATTAAAATACCTACATTTGATGAGTGGATAGAAATACACGAACACGTCTGTGCTATTCAGGAGCTTATGCAGACCTTCAAGATGGGAGAGGTACTTATGTCCCCTGTCGGAAAGGACTTCATGAAGCTTTTTGAAAATGCAGAATTCGGAACAGAGAAGTACAACTTCAACTGGATGTGGTATCTAGAACTGTTGGACATCACTATGGGATTTGTCGAAGATGTATTTGCAGTATTACGCACTTTCAGAATGTTCACGGTGCATATTATCTCGTTCCTGAAAAAGTACGACATAAATCATCTTGCCGGTGCTTATCACATACTGATGTGTGATCCACGCTACAGATGGATGGTCGCAAGCTTCAATGATCCGGACAAGGTGACTTACACAGATTCAGACTTTATGATCTTGCAGTATAAGCCTATGTATGATCCGGTCAAAAATGAATATATCATAGCAGAGTATTTCCGAATGGACAATTTGCAGGCAATTGCTAAGACGGATATGCTTCGCGGACTTATGAAGGGACACTTTCCTCGCCGCTGTGAGAACTGCGGACGTTACTTCCTTATGACGAAAGCTTACAGGACAAGGTTCTGCGATATGCCGTCGCCCGAAGATCCAAAGCGTACCTGCAATCAAATGGCGTATGCAAAGAAGAAAGTCAAGGAAGAAAAAGCTGATGATCCTAAATATCAGAGTTATCGCCGCTGCATAAAACGAATTGAAAAAGCATTTCAGAGAGGAGCTCTTACCGAAGAGCAGAAGGAACTCCTGCTGTCAAAAGCTGAGGAGTTATACACAGAAGCGATGATGGCTCCTGAATACAGCAATGAAGAATTTGAAGCGATGCTGCAATCTAAGAATTTGTATAAGAACTGCGGAATTAACATTCCGAGAAAAGGCAGACCTAAGAAAGGATCGGACAATGACTAACGATGAACTGGTAAAACAGTTTTATGACGGAGACAAGGCCGCGCTCCACGCACTTTATGAACAGAATACCGGTTTTATCCATGAAACAGTAAACACTGTTGCTAAGCGATACCGCTCATTTATCCACTCGCAGGATACGCTTGATGACCTGTTTCAGATTGCTTCTCTCGAGTTTATTGAGAGACTAATGTCGAAGCTTTATAATCCGGATACAAGTGCTTTTCTCACCTATATCAAGCCCTACATGGAATCAAGTATCCGCAATCATATCATCGACTCCAGTTCGATTTTCAAGCTGTCCCACAAGAGCTTCAGCCTTATCAATAAATGCAAGCGTTCGCATAAGAACGGCAGGTCCAATAAAGCGATCGCAGATGAGCTCGGCATAAGTCTCTCGGTAGTCAGCAGATGTTTGCAGTACTCCTTCGTGTACTCCGTGATCATATATGGCAGCGAGGAGGACAACTTCGGCTTCGATTATATCACCGAGGACAGGCTCGGAGAGAACGAGCTTCACCCTGACAACGATGTATATATAAAGCTCTGCTGCGAATACTTAAAGCCTTTGTTTGAGCAGCTTTCCCGAAAGGAACAGGAGATCCTCGGCAGGTACTTCGGAGTTTTTGGCTATGAGGAGATGTCCGCAAATGATATATCCGATCTAATGCTCATGACGCCGAATGCCATAAATAAATCCGTAAATGCCTCGCTGAACAAGCTGAAAGAGCTTTACTACAATGGCAGCAAGCTCTTTTATTGGCGGAATGCTAACTGGGGGTTCAAAGACCGATATGTAGTGTATTTTGAGGAAGGATCAAAGCAGCTCTGAGAGTTTTACGCTCCCAGAGCTGTTCCCTTTCCTGATGTGTAATGTTACAACGTCCAATTGTCTAAACGGAGCCACGTTTCGTTGGTTTGCTCCATAAGAAAAGCTCTCCGGAAATATACTTTTTGTACTATATAAGCCAAATATAAATTTTCGTAAAGAAGGCATAAAGAAAAAATATATACAACCTATGA
>CAMZIK010000151.1 GCA_947307175.1 uncultured Clostridia bacterium | reverse complement strand
GTAAAGTCAAGAATGCTTACATCATCGGCGGCGACGGAGTAATCTCTAACGCTATGATGAAGAATGTTGCCAAGGCGCTCGGACTGACCTCGGGCAAGACTGTTCAGCGTGTAGCAGGTGCAAACCGCTATGAGACTTGCGTTGCTGTAAACAAGAAGTTCAAGTCTACACTTTCAGGCGACGGAATCTGCGTGGCAAAGGGACTTGATTTCCCTGACGCACTCGCAGGCGGCGTGTATGCTGCGGCAACTAAGCAGGCACTCTTCCTCGCTGACGGCAAGAAGCTGCTCGACTGCCAGAACAGCTATCTGAAATCCAAGAACGCCGGAAAGATAACCGTCTTCGGCGGCACAGGCGCAGTTCCCGACAGCCTTGTGAAGCTGATCGCAAAGGCAAGCGTTTAAACCGAATATCAATTCAAAGGCGTGCAGAAATGTGCGCCTTTTTGTATGGCGAGAGTGCGGAAGGCGTGCAGGAATGTGCGGCTTTTTGTGTGTCAAAAACAGATAGGAAAATATGTGCATATATACAAAAAATACATTGTTCGCTTTACATTTTTAGTGAAATGTGCTATACTACTTTATATATTGGGGTGAGATCTTATTCTTATAAGGAGTGGTTTGATGAAAAAGAGGTTGTTGAGCCTGGTTCTTGCGGTATGTATGGCGCTTGGTTCGGCGGCGGCGCTGCCGGAAGGCATTTTCACGGACAGTACAAGCATTACGGCGAGTGCTGATGGTTTTACCGACCTGACTTACGAGGTCACGTTCTGTCAGGAAGATGCAAGAAGCATGCTTAAACTGATAAACGATTTCAGACATGGCGATGAAGCATGGGCGTGGGACGAAAACAACAGCAGTAAGGTCTACTATAATAATCTGAATGATCTGGTGATAGACTACGAGCTTGAAAAGGCGGCAATGCAGAGAGCTGCGGAGCTTGTGGCGTATTACAGTCACACAAGACCGAACGGAGAAAGATGCTTTACTGCTTACCCTGAATCGTTCGACTGGTCTTCAAAAGGCGAAAACATTGCAATTGGGTACAGAACTATGGAGGCTATGTTTGAGGGCTGGAAGGAGGACGATGACAACTATTCCGGTCAGGGTCACAGAAGAAATATGCTCAGTCCTAATTTCAAATCTATTGCTATTGCTCATGTTAAATACGGCGGTATGGATTACTGGGTGCAGGAATTTTCCAGCAAGACAGTTGATACCACTTACAAAGCACCTAACAACAGCAGCACTGCTGCGACGGTGAGCGTTTCTGACGATACGATAACTAAGAACGCTCCTGCGGCTTCGCCGTCATATCTGAGTATTTATGACGATCAGAACTATGATCTTCCTGTGGTAACGAGAAATATCCGTCTTGACGGACAATGGGGTTATGCTCCTGATGTGAAGCTTGACATTGATTACAGCTGGAAGATAAAATCGGGAAGCGATGTGGTAAAGCTGAGCGGCAACAAGGTCGTTCCGCTCAAGGCAGGTTCGGCTGTTATCACGGCGAACTGTTCGGACGGACAGACGGTCGATGTGAACGTAACGGTTACACATCGCCATTCATACACAGAAACGGTTGTTCCGGGCACTTGTGTTTCGTGGGGATACACACTTTATAAATGCAAGCGCTGTGATTACAGTTATAAGAGCAATTACACGAGTTACGGCGATCACGGCTGGAGCGATTGGAAGATAACCAAGGTGCCAACCTGTACTGAAAAAGGTATAAGGGCGAGGATCTGCAAGTATTGTCAGCAGGAAAATTCGGAATATGTTGATGCGCTCGGACACAATTACAAGGCAACGGTTGTGAAGCCGACTTGCACGGTTAAGGGTTATACTTTGCACAAGTGTACACGCTGCGGAGACAGCTACAAGGACACATACAAGGAAACGGTAGCTCACAGCTGGTCGGCGTGGACGACGACCAAGAAAGCGACCTGCACGGCAGCGGGATCTCAGACAAGAACCTGCACGGTTTGCGGCGAGGTTGAGACTGCTTCGATCGCAAAACTCGGACACGACTACAAGGCGACAGTAGTGAAGCCGACTTGTACGGCTAAGGGTTACACACTGCACAAGTGTACTCGCTGCGGAGACAGCTACAAGGACACATACAAGGACGCAACGGGACACAGCTGGAGCAAGTGGGCAACGACAAAGAAGGCGACCTGCACGGTGGCAGGCTCGAAAAAGCGTACCTGCACGATTTGCGGCGAGGTTGAGACTGCTTCGATCGCAAAACTCGGACACGACTACAAGGCGACAGTAGTGAAGCCGACTTGTACGGCTAAGGGTTACACACTGCACAAGTGTACTCGCTGTGGAGACAGCTACAAGGACACATACACGAATATGGCTGCTCACAAGTGGGGCGACTGGAAAGTTACCAAAAAGGCGACCGCAACGGCTGACGGTGTGAAAGAAAGGACTTGCACGGTCTGCGGAAAAAAGGAGACGGCGGTTGTCCCGAAAACAACGCATACACACAGTTTTACAGCTACAAAAGTAGTTGCGCCGACCTGCACGGAAAAGGGTTACACGCTTTACACCTGTAAGGGCTGCGGCGAGACGAAAAAAGACAAATTTACCGATCCTAAGGGTCATTCAGCTTCCGCCTGGAAGAGCACGGGTTTTGATTTCGTAAAGAATACCTCGACTCAGGTGCGTAAATGCACGGTTTGCGGAAAGGTGCTCTCGACACGCACTGTCAAAAATGCGATCACACGTCTCGCCGGCGCAAACAGGTACGAGACAGCTTCGATAATTTCCAAGAAGATGATTCCGAAGGCCTCCGGCACAGTGATAATTGCAACAGGACTTACTTTCCACGACGCAATGGTTGCTGTTCCACTCGCAAGCGCATATGATGCACCACTGCTGCTTGCAACCGAGAAGCACATCACTGCGCAGACAGAGGCTGAGTTGAAGCGACTCAAAGCTAAGAACGTTATTGTTATCAGCACCAATGGCGCTATCGGCGCAAAGGCGAAGGCCGAGCTGAAAGGATATAAGACTACTTACATTGAGGGCAAAACCTGTTTTGAGACAGCTGCGAAGGTTGCAAAGGCTTTGCAGACTAAGACTAAGAAAGCTCCTGACACTATCTTCTTTGCGACTGATTCTGCGTTTGCTGATGCACTTTCGGCAAGCCCTGTGGCAGCGATCAAGAACGCACCAATAATCTACTTGAAAAATACCGGCAGCATTGACAAGGCAACTGCGGATTATCTGAAATCCGTCAAGGGCAAAGTCAAGAATGCGTATGTAATCGGCGGAGACGGCGTTATCAGCAATGCGATGATGAAAAACGTGGCGACTGCGCTGGGATTGACCTCGGGTAAGACGGTTGTAAGAGTTGCAGGAAAGAACAGATATGAGACTTGCGTTGCGGTGAACAACAAGTTCAAGTCAGTTCTGTCAAGCGACGGAATTTGCGTTGCAAAGGGACTTGATTTCCCTGATGCGCTCGCAGGCGGAGTTTATGCTGCATCGACCAAGCAGGCTCTGTTCCTCGCAGACGGAAAGAAGCTGCTCGACTGCCAGAACACCTATCTGAAAGGCAAGAACGCTGCGAAGATAACTGTTTTCGGCGGAACTGGCGCAGTTTCCGATGAGCTTGTGAAACTGATAGCTAAAGCAAGCGTATAACTTAATACATACAAAAAGGCGTGCAGAAATGTGCGCCTTTTTGTATGTCAAAATGTGAACGGGGATTTTGTGCATATCTACAATTCGTAGTGTTTTAGTGGTTATTTATCGCAAATACTTGAAAATTAAAGAAAAATGTGTTATAGTTAAGTTGGTACAACAAAAATTAGTAATTATTTTATTTAATTGGGAGGTATCAAGCATGAAAAAGAAGAAACTATTGAGTTTAGCTTTGGCGGTGACAATGCTCTTCGGCTCGGCTGCGGCGCTGCCTGAGGGAGTGTTCAGCGAGAGCACAAGCATCACGGCGAGTGCGGAAGTGAGCAAGGCTACATCGGGCAAGTGCGGTGAAAATGTTAGCTGGTCGCTGAAAAACGGTGTACTGACTATCAGCGGCAGCGGGAAAATGACTGACTATGATCTTGAGGATGACAGTCCTTTCTATTATAGAGAAGACATTACGTCTGTGATAATAAAATCTGGTGTTACAAGTATTGGCGATTGTATATTTTACAACTGTGAAAATCTTAAAAGCGTAACTATCCCAGACAGCATAAAAAACATAGGCAGGTATGCTTTTTTGGGTACGGGTCTTACAAACATAACTATTCCTGATAGCGTCACAAGTATAGAAACTGGTGCTTTTCAGGTATGTGCAGGTCTGAAAAGTGCGACTGTTTCAAAGAATCTGACAAAGATCGGTCGCTGTGTTTTCCAGATGTGTTATAATCTTGAAAGCGTGAATATACCAAGCGGAGTGACATGTATAGACAATTCCGCATTTATGGGCTGTATGAAACTTGAGAAAATTATTATTCCAAAAAACGTTACACACTTTGGTACTCATGCGTTTTACATGACAAAATGGCTTGAAAATCAGCAAAATAAAAATCCATTGGTTATTGTGAACAATATTATTGTTGACGGTGTAAAGTGTGTCGGAAAGGTCACGGTTCCGAGCGGTGTAAAAGCCATTGGCGACAGTGCATTTATCTTTAATAATAAACTAACGGGAATAACTATACCGAGCAGCGTTACAAGTATCGGATACAGTGCTTTTCAAAACTGTGAAAAACTACAAAGCATTACTATTCCCAAAAACGTTACAAAGATCGAAGCCTTTGCTTTCAGCAGTACAAAGTGGCTTTATGAGCTACAAAAAAAAGATCCGCTGGTTGTCGTAAACGGTATGTTAATTAATGGTCAGACCTGCGAAGGCAAAGTAACTATCCCTGACAATGTATGGGCTATATGTGATTATGCACTTGCTTACGGTAATAATATCAAGGAAGTCGTTATCCCGAGAGATGTTTCAGAGGTTGGCTACAGCGCATTTGAAAATTGTAAAAACCTTTCGAGCGTAACGATTTCCGGCGGGATAGAAAGACTCTCGGAATACTCTTTTAAAGGATGTACAAATCTGAAAGATGTTAGTATCTCTAATGATGTTATGAAGATAGGATACAGCTCGTTTGAAAATTGCAATAGTCTTAAAAAAGTAATAATACCAAACAGCATAAACAGTGTTGAAGATCATGCATTTGGATATGAGATCAACGATCAGACTTTAAATCCTGAGCATAAAAAACAAAATATTTTTAATATTTTTTGTTACAAGGGCACTGCAGGTGAAAAGTATGCCAAGGAGAATGGCTTCGCTTACAAATATCTTAGCACCGATTATGAATTTGAACAGCTTGCCGACGGATCAGCCAAGATAACAAAGTATAACGGCAAGGCTGATTCTGTCACGATACCGTCTACGATCGGCGGAAAGAAAGTTACGAGCATCGGCGTTGGTGCGTTCTTTGAAAATAAGGAAATTAAAAGTGTAATCATTCCAAATAGCGTGGTATCAATTGATGAGCAAGTGTTTGAAAGCTGTTCAAATCTTGCAGCTATTTCTATTCCCAATACTTTAAAAGAGTTTGGCGGAAATGCATTTTATGGCACAAAATGGCTTGAAAATCAGCAGAAGAAGAATCCGCTCGTTGTTGTGAACGGAATACTTATAGATGGGAAAAAAAGCTCGGGAAATGCTACAATACCAGGCACAGTTAAATCAATAGCTCCTAACGCTTTTGCATACAATGATAAGATCAAGAGCGTTTCTATACCAGGTACAGTTGAAAGCATTGGGAAATGTGCATTTTGGTATTGCTCGAATCTGAAAAGCTTGACCATTCCGCAAGGAGTCAAGCATATCGGATACAGTGCATTTGAAGATTGTTCAGCTTTGAATGGAGTAACTGTTTTAAGTAAAGATGTTGTCATTGACGATTTTGCTTTGGGATTCTATGTTGATTATGCTATATGTAAGGCTGTAACAAAAAAAGGTTTTACAATAACTTGTTATAAGGGCTCAACAGCTGAAAAATATGCCAAAGAAAATAAAATTAAGTACACTCTGATTAGAAACCCCGAGCCGAAAGCGACACGTCTCGCCGGCGCAAACAGGTACGAGACAGCTTCGATAATTTCCAAGAAGATGAATCCGAAGACCTCGGACACTGTAATAATCGCAACAGGTATTACATATCAGGACGCACTTGTTGCAGTTCCTCTTGCAAGCGCTCACAATGCACCACTTCTGCTCGCAACCGAGAAGCACATCACAGCGCAGACGGAAGCTGAACTCAAGAGGCTCAAGGCTAAGAACGTCATCGTTGTCAGCACCAACGGCGCTATCGGCTCAGGCGCAAAGGCAGAGCTGAAAGCACTCGGTCTGAAAGCTACATACATCGAAGGCAGGAATGTTTTTGAGACCTCAACAAAGGTCGCAAAAGCTTTGCAGACGCAGAACAAAAAAGCTCCCGACACGATATTCTTTGCAACGGATTCGGCATTTGCTGATGCACTTTCAGCAAGCCCTGTCGCTGCTATCAAGGGCGCACCGATCATCTACCTCAACAACAAGAGCATTGACAAGGCAACTGCGGATTATCTGAAATCCGTCAAGGGCAAGATCAAGAACGCCTACATCATCGGCGGTAACGGAGTTATCTCCGATGCGATGATGAAAAACGTTGCAAAGGCACTCGGACTCACATCGGGCAAGACGGTTCAGAGAGTCGCAGGTGCAAACCGCTATGAGACTTGCGTGGCAGTCAACAAGAAGTTCAAATCAATGCTTACAGGCACGGGCATCTGCGTTGCAAAGGGACTTGATTTCCCTGACGCTCTCGCAGGCGGCGTGTATGCTGCGGCAACAAGGCAGGCACTCTTCCTCGCAGACGGCAAGAAGCTGCAGGACGTTCAGAATACATACCTCAAAGGCAAGAACGCAGGCAAGATCACCGTCTTCGGCGGCACTGGCGCAGTTTCCGACAGCCTCGTGAAACTGATCGCAAAGGCAAGCGTATAACTTAATAAAAACAAAAAGCTCTCACAATCGTGGGAGCTTTTTCTTACCTCTTACCGCTTATCTCTTACATCTGATAGGCTTTTTTGTGTTCCAAACTGCGAACGGGAATTTGTGCAGGTATACAAAAATCAGGAAAGCACTGTAACCGGTCAAACGCTTTCAGGATGCCCTGATCCGTGCATTTGAGCATTT
>CAMZIK010000150.1 GCA_947307175.1 uncultured Clostridia bacterium | reverse complement strand
CTTGCAGCTGTTATTTCTTTTATGCTGTTTTGAAGCGTGCCTTCCTCCGGAACATTACTCTCGGTATAGGCACTTGTCCTGTCCTTATATTTCTTTACAAAAGCCTGCTCGCAACGGCTGAAAACATTGTTCTCACAACTATCGAACTCGTTGAGGAACCTTGCGAGTTTTGATCCACTGTTAGTGTAATGATCAATAATAGAATTCAACTCATGGATCACTCTTTCAGCTTCCGCAATATTATTGACAAAAGCCTGTTTTGCCTTTTTAACTACATCTGCCTTGTTGCTGCCTCCAAAAATGCTTGCATAAAGTCCTGTAAAAGTTGACTCAATTACTGATATAGAGTTCAACTCCTGATTTTCAACAGGCAATGATGCGATTTGAGCTTTGCATCCATCAAGTCTTGAAATGTATTGATTGTAATCATTTTTGATCAAGCTGATAGAGGTCAAACCATTTCCTAATTCATTTCCTGCTGCTTTTACATCAATATCAATACTATGCAATCGTTTGTGAGCAGACAGATTAAATGAAATTCTCTTTTCGGGTACTTTTGCAGTTGAACCCGCTATTGCCGTAGCAGCGATCTGTGCACGGCATAATGTTTGTTCCAGCATCTTCAGGCAGCTCTTGATTGTATTTGCCATATCACCAGTAAATGATGATAACGTTGTTTTGCAAATCATATGATCAAGTAATTCCTGAAATTTGTTATTCAGCTTTTTGTTAGTTGCAATCAAATCATTTCTGATAGTGTTTATAGTATTGTGTGCAGTCACTTTGTTGGCCATAGTGTATACTCACCTCTTATTTGAATCGTTCAGCATTGGAATTAAGTCTCTTTTCCGCTGTTGAATACTGGATTTTAACACTATCCAAAAATTTTCTAACATTTTCTATCATTTGCTTTTGATCATTTTTCATTGATTCAATGTCGGAGTTATAAACATTTACAAAGCTTTCTGTATTATTTGTTTGCCAATTATATTTGACTAATGTCAACAAGCTTGTAATACTATTCAGATCTTGTTCAAGTGAATATGCTATATTTCCAAGTTTTATTTGAGCCTGCTCAAGACTGCTTTTATTCGCATTTACAGTTGCTTTCTTAGGCATTTTCAACACCTCCGTATGTCAATTGTAATCTAAAAATGTCCGCCTGTGCCAGAACCATTAAGTGGCTCCAAAGCCATAGAGAGTCCTTCAGCCGCACCTACAACTACAGCGGCAGCACCATTGCCATCATTTACATTCCTATATGTTTCTGCAATCATCTGCAGTATTTTGTTACGCTCTTTAATAATCCTTGAGATATTATTAAACTTTTGCCTTATCGTATCAAGTGATTTAGATAAAGAAGCTTGCGTCAGTTCATCAAGCTGCGCTTCATTTGCTTTAAGCATTCCATCGAGTTCTTTACAATGCTTTTCATAGCTTGTAACTGCCTTATCAATCTTTTTAATATTAGCAAGCATTTCATCTGGATTTACTTTTATGTTATCCATAGTTTCCCTCCGTTTTTATTATGCCGGGAATACTCTTCATACTCCCGGCACAACTGAAAATCAAACGCTCTTGAACATATCAGCATGAGATGTATTGCTTGTCTGCGCCCCGCTGAGAGATGATACCGTATCGTCAAGGAACTTTGCATATGATTCAATAACCGAACGATACTCTTCAAAATGTCCGGAAGTAGTATCAAAATTTGTTCTGATAGTCTGACCGTCATCACTGTCATAATAGTCTGCACTTGCTCTCATAAGAGAATGGATCTCGTCAAGACAAGCTGTCATACTTGAATTCAGGTTTCTTATTGTATTTGCTATACCTGATACTTCACCTAATGTAATCTGGATTCCTTCTGCCATAATCAATCACTCCTTATCAGTTTGCAAGCCTCTTGGCTCCGTCTATCAGATTGTTCTGTGTTGTTTCGTATGTATTCGCTGCATTCACAAGGAATTCAGAATACTGTGTCATCAGCTTGTACATTTTTTCAAGATCTTCCTTGAAGCCTTCAACCTGACTTGTAAATGCAATATTTGCAGCGTCATTCCAAGCGCTCTTCATAGCATTTACCTCAGTATACAGCTGTTCATACAGTCTCTTGTACTGAGCTGCCTGTGCGTCGATCTGCGAAGCTGTGGATTTCAGCTTTGCGGGTTCTACTCGAATTGTTCCATTCATAATGGTTTTCCTCCTTAAATATTATATCAGGGATGACCCCTAACTAACTAAATGATTATCAAGCTTGTTCCATTGACGATCCCCGACTGCTTTGCAGTTGTATCAGCATTTACAATAGCACCGTTATCTCTTCTGCACAGAACAGAGGATGCAGAAGGCATATACGCATCGTAACTCAATTCACGAATAATACTCTCTATCAGAGGCATCAGTTTTCGTATTGTGACATCTGCGGGAATAAACATCTGGTAGCTTTTAAATATAACGGGAATATAAATATCAACCAATAGTCTATTCATAATCTGCCTCCTCGTCCATTACGCTGAAATCAAGGAATTTAGCAAGACGCTCTTTTCCTTTTTCAACAATATAGCCAAAGCTCGTATCCATTTCCTCGGAATTGTTTCTGTTGCGGTTAAGCTTTATGCTGTTTTGCAGATACAATCCTGCACCGAGCCAGATGCCGTCGTTTTGAGCCACTCTGTTTTTATACCAATCAGTAATTGAATAAGATCTGACTGATGCAGCGCTGTCAGCAATGATAAACTTCATGCGGTATCTGGGATCGGTTTTTTCAATAATAAGATTCAGCTTATCCAAAAAATCATTATCTAAAGAATCTCTAATGGATTTCATACCGTAAAACAGTATTACTGTGTTTTGTTGATCTGATATAGAATCCTCATTCATATTTGCATCTATGAAAGTGTTATGTCTTTGCACTACCTGTTCAAAGATACTATCAATAAAACCATCCAGATCTCCTATTATGGTTTCATAAGCTTCATCTCTCAGCTGATAATTATTTCCGACAACATAAACCTTATCAAATATCTGATCCAGAACGACTGCAAGTGAATGAATAAACACCTCTGTATCGCTGACATCTTCCGAAATAACCATTTTAACAGTCTTTTCAGTCATGTTGATTGTAGCAATTTCAAGGGTATTCTTGTAAACACCTACAGGTATCGATTTTTGCTGTTTGATATGATCCTGTATGAAATCTTTGCTTACAACTTTGGGGAGAACGGGTACTTTAGCTGCAAAAGCATCAGACGACGCCATAAGATCAGAACAATACTTTCTTATATATCCCATAATATCCTTTGTATCAGATACCAATGCCGTCTGGAACTCAAAGACTCTGTCCATCTTGACTATCCCTCTTCCAAACAGTTTAGATGGCACTATACCTTCCGTCTGTCCCAGGATACTTACATAATCAGATGTGTCATTCATTTGCAGTACAACAAGTTGCTTGAAATTCTGCTGAAGCCTGTATCTGATAGCGTTACTCGAGTTAGCAGTGATAACAAAATATATACCGTATTTCTGACAATCACGGGTTATAGAAACCATTTCATCTTCAAGATCATTGAATTCTTCGGCAAAAACCGCAAAGTTTTCAATAAACACCACAATAGATGCAATCGTTTCGCCGCTGTTTTCTATGTAGGAAATATAGTTTCCACCATATTCCGAAAAGAGCTTTTTACGTTTAGTAACTTCCTCACGGATCATCTTGAAGAGGTTCATTATTTTTTCCGAATCAGAAGCCAAAAGAATTTCGCCTACCTGCGGTGCCTTTGCAAATGAAGTCAGGATCTCCGAGCCGAAATCAACGGCGTAAATGTTGACCTCGTCTGCACTGTGATAACTTATCAGAGAGAATATCAGCGTTGAAACCGCATTCTCCACACCACTTCCGGATGCACCGTATATAATAGCGTGTCCCTCACCAGAAAGAGGAAGCGTAAAGATACCCTGCCTTTGATTGAACGGATCATCGTACTCACCAACGATCGGATTGAGTTTATAGCTTTGCGGCTTGTAAGAATACTTATTGCAAAGATCATCTATGAAAATTCTTTCCGGGATCGGATCAAGCCAGAGAGGAGATGCTCCAACATTCTCCTCAGCCGCAATGGTCGATAAGTATTTAACAAGTTCCACAAGCTCCTTGCTCTCGTTTCCTGTTACGGTATTGTCAACCACTTTGGCTTCAGCAATTACCTCGCCAAGATTATTTATGGCAGTTACACAATCGTTTTTACGCTTAACGAACCTATCGTTTGGCACATATCCTGCGCCGCACCATGCAGACTGCCCCATATCAAAGAATTCATTAAAGCCTACCTGCAGATAGAACCTGCCTGTTTCAGCTATTTCAGCTGCATCGGGTCGCTTGATCATATCCATACTGTCTGCTTTTTCCTGAACTTTAAGACAAACTCTGAACCTACTGTTGCTCCAGATCTGATCATCAACGACTCCATTTGGTTTTTGCGTTGCAAGAATCAAGTGAACACCAAGGCTTCGTCCAATTCTGGCTGCGCTTATAAGTTGTTCCATAAACTCCGGCTGTTGTGTTTTCAGCTCTGCAAACTCGTCAGAGATTATAAACAAATGCGGGATCGGACGATTTACAATACCTCTTCTATAAAGCTTTTGGTATTTATATATATCCATTGTTCCCTCATTGGATATACGTTTAGCCTCATTAAAGACCGCTTGCCGTTTCCTCAGTTCACTTTGTATAGATATAAGTGATCTGTTGATCGAGGCACCATCAAGGTTAGTGATCGTTCCTGCGAGATGAGGAAGCATAATTCCGTGATCGGGATCACAAAAAGCTCCTGCCAGTCCTCCTCCTTTATAGTCGATCAATATAAATGAAACCTCGTCAGGGTGGTAATTAACTGCCATTGAAAGAATATATGTAATAATAAACTCCGACTTACCCGATCCTGTCATACCGGCAACAAGTCCATGAGGACCATGATATTTCTCATGCAGATTCAGCTTGAAAGATCTTCCTGTGCTGTCTACACCTATTGGAGCTTCCAAGGAAACCGTTGGATCGTTTTCTTTCCATCTTGCTAAAATGTTCAGGTGTTCTATTCTTCCAACACCGTACATTTCAAGGAAGGTAAGCATATTAGGAAGTCTGACTGACGTATCACGCTCATCAAGCTGAGTATTCAACAGTTGTTTGCTGATCGAAACAAGGTCACCGATGGGCATTACATCAGGTTCAAATTCAGTTATCTCTCCTGAAGCATTATCTTTATTGAATATCCTACCCTTCATGCCGCTTATCTCAACAACCGCTGTACACTCTTTGGGCAGTGATTCTATATTATCATATAGTGTTACAACACTAAACCCGGCATTTGAGTTTGAATATATTCTCTTCAGAGCATCCGATCTGATAGCAAGAGCTCTATTAACTGCAAATATAATATAATACGGTATCTTCGGTTTATTATCCGCATCACTTTTAGCTAAACGAGGCTCAATTGCCTTTTCAAGATATGTTGAAAGCTCATTCACTTCTTCGATAGTAGTTGCGATCAAACGAAACTTTTTATCCTTGCTCCACACATGCGGAAGCCATTTTGAAAATGAAAACTCAGGATCTTCATACTCATCATAAATAAAAGCAAACTTTACCTCATTATAACTGTAGTATGTAACTATCTGAAGAACTATACTTTTGGTCAGTTCTATTACTTTTTTCCTGTCTCCGATTATCCCTGAAATGTAGTTGGCAAATAAAGAAAAAGTTATAGGGATATTTTTGAGGCTTTTAGGTGATTCACACAGATCATACATTTCGTCAATGAGATTATCATGTTCAAGTGTGAAACGCCGTTCCTGATAAACCATTTCAGCATTAAGCTTTCCTATACCTCTTCCTACCGAAAGCTGCAAGAAATCATCCTGTCCAGGAGTCCTTTCCCAGAGTTTCCTGTCTCTGCTGTTTATGATGCTTATACATTCGTTGTTTTTTAAGAAGTTTTCTGATAGAATGTATTCCTGGATATGAGACTCCCTTGAAATTTCACCGCCGATATCTGTAAGGTATTTATGATAGATTTCCTGCCTTTGTCTCTCTTTTTTCTCCTTACGTTTTTTATCGTATTTTTTAGTAATTGTCGGCCACAGTATAGTACCCAGGAGCATACTCACAGACATAGCCAATGATGGGATCGCGGCAGCAAAATTGTTGTTATTCACTGCGTTGTTTACTGCATTTATCGCCGTTACCATAGATGCCATTCCCATTGTCATTGATGGACCAAGAGTCAGTATCAGCGGGAGCTCCTCCCCGATCGGACTCTGCGGAGGCGGATCAACTTTTATTTTTCTTGATTCTATTTTTTTGATGAACCTTGGAGAACGATAAAAATAGTTTTCAGAGCCCAAGCTTTCATCTATAATTCCTTCCTGCTGTTCAAAGCCATAGTACTGCTTCAAGCGGTTAGTGTTGATATGTACCTGACCTTCAGGATTGTTTATGGAAATAAAAAAGCCTCCGATAATAAGCTTCAACCCCATTATATATATCAAATCACCATATTTTAAAATCTTTTCATTTATGCGTTTGCCATTTACAAACAAAAAGTTAGTGCTATTATTATCTTTAACCGACCAAATGCCGTCATTATACTCCAGGTATGCATGATGACCTGAAACAAAAGAATTATCTACTATTATATCATTATCATCACTTCGTCCGATAGAGAACTGAAAATTAGACTCAACACAATACTTTGTAAAAACATTTTGCGAATTTGAAGTTGACTCTGTGAAAACAGAAAACCGTTCATTGTTTATTTCCACCCAATAAATGCACATTGGAAACAGCTGAACATATTCAACATACTCATTTTCACTAATAATATGAACTTTCTTATTTGATTTTAACAACCATTTGTCTTCGATCGCTTCTATTTCGATCAGATAATCTATTCCTTTGTCCTCCCAACGAAGGTAATACTGTCCCGCTACCTTCTCCGGAAGGATAACTGAATTCATATCCTTGGTGGTGATAAGATTAACTATCAAGTCTACTCGTCTCCTTCCTTAATGCTTGTCATAACTATATCCTAAATCATAAACATATAATCCTCAAACGCCTTGGCTATAATTGGCAATTTTATTGCCATAATTTGCAATAATAATGCACTATACTGGGTGCCATATAGTCAAACATAATTGAATATTATTAGATTAATACTTTGTTTAACATCCTATATTATATCA
>CAMZIK010000149.1 GCA_947307175.1 uncultured Clostridia bacterium | reverse complement strand
TATACTTGTACCCTACAGTTGAATCATCTGCACTTGCAGGTATGCTGCCAAGCAACCCCACAGACAAAGCTAAGGCTGATACTCCCGATATCAGCCTTTTAAAGAGTTTTCTTCGCTTCCTTTGGTTTTTCATTCATTATTCCCCCATAATACTTTTTTTTGCAGCGTCTGCTCGCATCTATAGAATACTACTTTACCTTATTAATAAGTAAGCTATGTAAAAAATAATGTTCTGATTGTAAAAAATGATTATTGTTTTATAATCAGTGGAATTGTTTTTATCAATAAAGCGGTTATTTATTACAAATAATATTATTTGGTGAATGCTTATGATATTATAACATATAGAAAAAACGTTCTTTCACTTATTCATCTATCAAGAATCTGAAAGAGGTGTTTCCAATGAATTTGTATATTTTCGAATTATTTGGCACATTTGTTTTAATAACAAACTGATTTTATAGGATTTAAAGGAGGTCTACTCATGATAAAAAAGCATATTGAACATCGCTTTATATCAATAATAACAGCTCTAGCAATAACATTTTCCGGATTAATGCTGTTTAACCCTTTACGAGCATATGCTTCTAACGATACGAATAAAGAGTATTATGATGAAGCTTTAGTAACAGAATTAAATAACATAGAACCAATAAAAGATCAATATGGACTAAAAGGTGTAGATTTTTGTAATCTTTTTACTTCTGAAAAAATACCTATGTATGAATACACGGAGAATGGAATAGTAAAGATGGGACAGGTACTGCCTGTGTACTATCAAAATGTAATGAAATTAATTATGTTTGAGGTCAACGATAACAGGTATCAAGCAACAGCAATCCCTAATGATATGACTGTTAACAACGAAAATCTTGCCATAGTCTATGATAATACAGGATGCTATTTTTATAACGGAGATTCCTTTATACTATTATTTAAAAGCAGCCTTAGGCTAGCAAACAGAAATCATATAACTACCCTGCCAGATTCAGAAAAACAAAAGATAAAAACGACAAATGTAACAAATAAAATGAGAATAAATTATTATACTCAATCACGACCAACAAATGTTATTCTCAATGTTACATTTGTTCCGCAACCAAGCGGATCGAATATTTGTTGGGCTGCGGTTACTGCAATGATTGTTAATTACATTAAGCATACGAATTATTCTGCAACATACATTGCATATATGCAATTTGGTTCAGATTACGATCATGGCCTAAATCCAAGCGATGTTGCTGATTACATGAATGATTTTTTTAGCCTTGGGTATACTTATCATAACAGTCCAGCCTCAATAAATAGAATATGCACAAATATCAATAATAGTAAGCCTATATACGGAAGTTTCTATTATTACAAAAATAGTAGTAACTGGGGTTATCACGCATCATTAATATATGGATATAATATAATTAACGACACTATATTTATAAAAGATCCGGAATCTGGAAGCGTAAGTGGGTACCAAACAAGTTCGGGTGTAAGCTATTATTCAGCAGCCGCTGGAGTAACCCTATCCCTTTCTAAAACTGTATGCAAGTACTGGTAGGTGATAATCTATGAAACAAACATATAAAAAGCTTATAGCTGTATTAATATTTATTTTTACAGCCTCAGTTGTGGGTGTAATCCTCCTCTTTTCTATCAGGTCATCGCCGGTAATGACCCAACCTTTTAAGGATATAAACAAAAACGAGATAGGTAAGGTCTCAATGTGTGATAATTACGGCAACCCTAAAGCAGACCTTGACGAGAAGGAACTTGACGAGTTCATTGATCTTGTAAAAATGATAAAGACGGGTAAAACCACAACAGATACACATAAAGACGGATTCAGCAGCGCAAAAATAAAAATCGAATATAAGAATGGTGATACAAAAATACTGGGACCAAATGATGACATTTTCTGTATTGACGGTGTTTCATATGAAGCGGAAAAAGAGCCGAGCCAGGCTTTGGAGAAAATGCGTGTGCGAATTCTTAACGAAAAGGCATATAAGAAAACTAAATAAATTACCAAATAAACACTTCTTCAGAATATAAAATTGAAGGAGTGTTTTTTTGTTTATAAATATAAAATGGCTCTGTATTATAGCGAAATACCCATAACCTTCGTTTTGTCTTTTCAAATTGAAAATTCAGAACGGAGGTTTATTTAATGAATAATAAAACACTTAAAGTATATGACACAATAACACGCAAGCTCGTGGATATCGAGGTTCCACAGGATGTTTACGACGAGTATAAAAAACTCGAATGGAGGATAAAGAAAAAGAACAGATCGTTTTATGAGCATGAGGTCCAGTTTTCAATGCTTATCGGTAATTCAAACGGTTCTTTGGAAGGGTTCAAAGAGTTTGTATCTGATCCCGAGGATACGGTAGATAAAGTTGTTGATATCGTACTGACGGAAAAACTGATCGAATGCTTTAATCTTCTGAAGCCACAAGAAAAGCAATTATTAAAAATGCTTTTTATTGACGGAGCGACAGAGAATGAATGTGGTACATATTTCAACTGTTCACAGGTAAATATACACAAAACAAAAGGTAAGGTTTTGTCTAAACTCTACAAACTTTTAAATAACTCCTGTGAAAAAGGTTATTAAAGTGCTTCTATCTCTCCCTTATACAAGTAGAAGGGAAAAAACTTCAACCGAATCTTGACAACTGAATAACAGCATTACAGGTACCTTAATCCTGCGGTCGGTAGAAGGTCGACAGCCAGACGAGAGATACGCCATGACGCAGAAAAGCAAAGCGAGAACTATCATCTCAAAGATCGGGACAGCTTCCCGAGGGCGATGAAACACAGGAGGACAATGATACTTCCGTCCAGTCACAGCTAATAACAATGAGGGCGGTTTTGTGAGAACCACAAAAGGGTGAGATCCCCATGGAAATGGTACGCTGCCATTCGCCTGTAATGTTCCGGTGCAGCGGGTGTCAGGGACAAATACTGCACAAAAGGCAAAACGAAGTTACGGCGGTTTGCCATAAAGACAGACCGCCGTATTCTTTTTATTACTCAGGAAAGGAAAAATGTAATGAAGCCCACTAAAATAGATAACAATAATCAATCAAATCAAAGAAAATACCAAAAGCGCAAAAAGTGCCGCAACTGCATCTGAGCAGATACCTCCTCAGGTGTCACAGTCATTTGCAGCAGAAATTACACTAACAAAGATTGTTTCATACATAAATAAAAAAACAGGGCATACATCTACCCTGTCAGCATAACTCTGAAAATAACGGCTTGGGTAAAGCCTAAATATAAATCAACATTGGAGGTATGAAAAATGTTTCAGTTAATAATAGGATTTATTGCAGGCAGCTTTGCCGGAATGCTTACAATGTGCCTTTGCATCGTTGTCGGAAAAGCTGATAGATATGAGGAGGATCAGTCAAATGAATGAAGATATAACAAAAAAAATCACCATGATATCCATAAAGGAAGCAGCCGAATTGGTCAACGGGCTTACAAAATACCGAATACGGCAGATGTGCATTGAAAACCAGATTCCCTACATCATGGCGGGCAAAAAGTATCTGTTCAACAAAGAGATCTTTCTCGGATATCTTTGTGGCAAAAAAGAATAAGCAATTTTGTTGGTTTGGTAGAAGTTCTGAAAACGCCGCATTTTCAGTAGACTTTTACCACAAGTGATGATATACTGTTTTTGCAGGATATTGTCACTTCAACCTGATATCAGGAGGAATGAACGTGGCAAGCATACGCAAAAGAAAAACAGGTTCATACGAAATAAAAGTGTTCTGCGGCTATCGTATGGACGGAAAACAAAAATATCAGTATAAAAGCTATTATCCCTCGCCGGGAATGACGCAGAAACAAATTGAGAAGGAGGTTCAAAAACAAGCGGTCATATTTGAAGATGAGTGCCAAAGAGGACGAAAAACCGCTGCCATCAAGTTTGAACAGTTCACTGAACAATGGTTTGAAGAATATGCAAGCATAAATCTCAGACCGACTTCTCTCCAGCGAATGAGACAAGCAACGCAGCGTGTCTATCCCGTCTTCGGCAAAATGAGAATGGATAAGATCACCTCTCGTGACATTCAGCTTTTCATCACCGAGCTTCTGTCAACAGAAAAGAATAAACGGACAGGCAAGCCTCTGTCCCGCAAGACAGCTATCCATCACCTTAATCTGATAAGTGATGTCTTCACCTATGCAATAAGAATGGAAATGCTTAATGACAATCCCTGTCGCCGAGTATTTGTCCCCAAAATGGAACATGAGGAAAAAGAGATATTTACAATAGATCAGGTCAAAACACTGTTTGAAGGGCTTCACTGTGAGCCAATCAAGTTTCAGGTCTACCTGCAGCTCGCAGTATACAGCGGCTTCCGCAGAAGTGAGATGCTCGGTCTGGAATGGAAAGACATCGACTTTAAAAACGAGCTGATACATATTCGCAGAACTTCACAATACACAACTGCGCTCGGTATATATACCGACACAACAAAAACCAAGAAGTCAAAGAGAGTCTCCAAAATGCCGACAGAAATAATGGATCTGCTTAGGTATTTCAAAAAAGAACAAGAAACAGAAGCAGCAAGGCTCGGTTCAAAGTGGGAAGACCATGACCGCCTGTTTACAAAATGGAACGGTGAGCCAATGAACACCGGCACACCTTACGAATGGCTAAAAGGTTATTGCGAGCGAATGAATGTCCCCTTTCATAATATCCACTCTCTGAGGCACCTGCACGCTTCTCTGCTCATATTTGAAGGTGTCGATGTCGTAGCCGTTTCAGCAGACATGGGACACAGCATGGTCGGAACCACATTAAATATGTATTCACATATGTTTCAGGAGGCAAAGGCACGCAGCTGCGACGCTATCAGCAACGCCTTGAACTTCTCAACACCACCGAAAAAGCCAGCATTGACAAAATGCAAGTGTTATGAGATACCTTTCTCAGGTGCCCACGAGGCATAAAAAAACAGAGCCACCGCCCTGTGATGAACATATTTGCCCTGCCAAGCCTCAGTGGTTGCACAGTGGTTGGAGCTGAAAAGGTAAAAAAAGAAAACCCGCAAACAGCGAACAAACGCCATCTGCGAGTAGTCGAAAGAGTGACCCGTACGGGATTTGAACAAGTTTCCAGTATTTTACCGTTCTCTGGTAATTTGCGAAAACAAGCGATTTTACGCAATTTGTGAAGTCATAACTTCGAGCGATCTGAAGCAATTTCAAGCAATTTTCCACACAAACAAGTGGTAAACAAGTGGTTAACCCAGGCACACTTCCGCATAATATCAGGCAGCAGCTCCGGACAATTGGTCAACGTCCGGGGCTGCATTTTGTGCAGTAGCTTTTTCATATTTTAATAAACATCATATTGTTGACCTGCTCGGTCAGATACAGCTCGGTATCTGTCTGCGTGAGGTCATAGCTCTCGATGACGGCTTTGCTGTGCTTTGCAAGGACCTGTTCATAGCCTGCGGCAGTATCCTTTTTCTTGGGAAAGCGGATAGAACTGTCAAAGCTGTCTGCAAGCTCAAGCCCGTTTTTGCCGCAGATATTTATCCATTCGTTCTTCGTGTAAAACTTTATATGCCCGTCTTTTTTGAGACGCATATAGTCATCGACAAATCGCTCGGTGTCGCAGTCATTCGGACGTGGGTCGGATATAAAAAGCCTGCCGCTCTTTTTCAGCACTCTGCTTACCTCGCCGATGCTGCGGTCGATATCGGGAAAGTGGTGAAGCGCATACCTTGTAACAACAAGGTCGAAAGCCTCATCTTCAAAAGGGAAGTCAACGCCGCCGTAGCTTACGAACTTGAGATTGCTTATGCCGTCTGCGGCGGCACGTTCACGGTTTGCGGCAAGTGCTTCGCTGACGATATCGAGCCCGACCACCGTGCAGTCCGGATATTCTCTTGCTATCGGGAAAGCCAGATAGCCGCTGCCTGTGCCGAGGTCGAGTATCCTCATTCCCTTTTTGACATTGATAAAGCGCAGTATCGTTTGCAGATGCTCGCTGTCCTGCGTCTGCCTGTTGTAGAAATCGCCCTTGGCAAAGCTTTCCTCAAAGCTTTTGCGGGTATCGTCGATGCTTGTGCGGATAGCTTTATTGTATTCGAGCTGCATCGGCAACTCGGCCCACAGCTGTTTTCTTGACTTGCTTGATGTCAGGACTTTTATTATCTCTTTGTCGGGATCGGGGTAGACAGTGAAGTCATCTTCCTCACCCTTTTGTGTGCGTATCGGGAAAGCGAGCTGCTCTGTGTCAATACTGAACTGAGCGTTCACGCCCTCTTTGTTCCCTCGTGCATCAAGCCTTATCCATTTATCATGCTCTCTGAGATATACTCCGTTAAGTCCGTGATAGATAAGCTCGGGTATCTCGGCATCATCGTCGAGCACGAGCTTCTGATAGCAAAAGCCTGCGGGCACTCCTTTGCAGCGGAGTATCGCAGCCAGCAGATGCGATTTCGCAAAGCATATGCCGTGACCTGCGGCGAGCACCTGTGATGCTGTGCAGGTCACCTCGTCTGCACCGATATCAGCCGAATGTGAGATGCGGTCACGCACATACTCAAAAGCCTTTCTTACAAAATCAGTTTCGCCGTCCGCCTCGCCGTAAAGCTTATCAGCAAGCTGTGCAACCGAAGCGTTGTCAAAGTCGATGATGCTGCTGCGTTGCAGATAGCGCTCAATGTCATTTGTGTACAGTGTGGTTTTCATTTTTGTTTCTCCTTTTTTCAATAAGGGGCATCGCCCCGTCATTCAAGCACGACCGGGCGTTAGGTCTCAGCTGTCGCTTCGGTCGGCACTTCTCAGCCAAACGGCTTAGAGGTCTCCACTGGAGACCCGTGCCCCTTAGGGTTTCGGTGGGAGATTTATTCTCACCACCGAAAGACTAAGATGACCGCCGCCTAAGAGGCGGGGGACATAGGTCGTGGTTATATTGTCAAAAGTATACCACATACGGTGTGAGAATTCAAGTATATCTGCGGTATACTCCGTTTATAGTCCTTGAACAAGCTGCCAGTTATTTACTGTTCTCTGATAATTTGCGAAAACAAGTGATTTCACGCAATTTGCGAAGTCATAACTTCGAGCGATCTGAAGTAATTTCAAGCAATTTTTCACACAAATAAGTGGTAAACAAGTGGTTGAAACAGGCGCATTTCCGTAAAATACTAAAATCAGCAGCTCCGAATAAGTGGTTAAACCCCACACGGAGCTGCTGATTTATTACCAATTCTCCCTTAACAGAAAATCTGTGATATTCACGATCTCTATCCC
>CAMZIK010000148.1 GCA_947307175.1 uncultured Clostridia bacterium | reverse complement strand
CTGCCCTTGAACAGATCTGCGGTAACAGCCTTCGGTCTGTATGCGACTGCTTCTGCAATCTCACTCTGCAAACCTTTTGCAAAGCTGTCATAACTTTCGCTTGCAATAACGGTCAGTACGTTGATATTATGTACTTCGTTGCCGAGAACGCCCGTATCCATTCTGTCTCCGTCCTCATTGACGCAAAGACGCAGACCTCTGCCAACTTCCTGTCTCTTGCGGACTTCACTTGTGGACTGTTTCAGGGTGCATATCTGGAACACATTTGGGTTGTCCCAGCCCTCACGGAGAGCCGAGTGTGAGAATATAAAGCGAACAGGAGAACGCTTAGGATCACGGTCAAGGAGTAGTTCCTTGTTTTTCATGATAAGGTCATAAGCCGATACATCGTCCGAGGTCTGCTCTTTCTTGTCAGTGATCTTTCCGTCGGTCAACTTGCCTTTTTTATCTACGGAGAAATATCCTGCGTGTGTTCTTTCTGCTGAAATAGCATCAAGATAACGGATATATTCATCATCACCAAAACCGCTCTGAAAACTATCAATAACAGCTTTGTATTCTTCCTCGAACATATCGGCATATACACCGTTCACAGGCTGACCGGCTTCATCATACTGCTTGTACTTTGCAACTTCATCAATGAAAAACAGCGACAGCACTTTAATGCCCTTATGGAAAAGCTGACGTTCACGCTCAATATGCGATACTATGGTTTCGTGAATCTGGATACGGCGGATCTGCTCCTCGTCTATGCTGCCCATAATATCACCGAGGAACAGCTTTTTGCCGTTCAGAAATTCGATATGATCGTCCCTTGCATCGATACGGGAAACGGTATAGCCGTTTTTGTATTCTTCGAGCTGTCCCGAATTGTCATACAGGCTGTAACCCTCATTGACAGTACGGCTTACCTGACGGACACCTGTTTTTCCCTTGACATCAAAGCGGATAGTCGCAGTTGGATTTGCTCCCGATACGTTGATGCTTTCAAGGAACACAAATCCCTCAGTACCCGTTGTGCCGCTTGCACTGATGCCCTTGACAGATATCTTCTTGACGAGTTTTTTGTTATATGCTTCAAGTGCATCAAGGCGGTAGATCATGTTATAGATGCTGTCCGACTTGTGGGTAGCAGAATAGCGGAGTGTCAGTATCGGCTTGAACTCTTTCAAACGCTCCTTTGTCTGTTTGCCTTCTACCGACTGCGGCTCATCTATGATAAGCACGGGATTTGTCTTTGCGATAATGTCGATAGGGCGGCGGCTGCGAAACTCATCAAGCTTCATATAGATACGCCTTGCGTCCTTGCCCTTTGCGTTGAACGCCTGCGAATTGATTATCATGACATTGATGTTACTGTCAGATGCAAAGCGATCTATCTCGGTCAAGCGGGCTGAATTGTAGATGAAAAAGCGTATCTTCTTGCCGTACTCCTCCGCAAAATGCTCCTGCGTTATCTGGAACGATTTATACACACCCTCACGGATAGCCACGCTTGGCACGACAACAATGAACTTGCTCCAGCCGTAAGCCTTGTTCAACTCATACATGGTCTTGATGTAGGTGTAGGTCTTGCCGACACCTGTTTCCATTTCGATAGTGAGGTTATACCGCCCCTCCAGTTTGTCCGAGGGCTTTATCTGATTCGCACGCTGAATTTTACGGATGCGCTCCAGTATCATATCATCGGTCAGGGCAGGGATAAGCTTCTGATTTGCCCAGCCTGTGAAGTCAGCGTTATCTTCAAGTCCGGGCGCAAATTCATAAGACTTATCCTTGTTTATACCCTTGTCTATCATGTATGTAGGGGTGAGATAGGGCTGACCTGCGAACACATCAACAACAGCTTTTGCGGCATCAGCCTGGAATTTCTGGTGTTTGAACTGTAACTTCATGCTGTGCCTCCATTTTGCTTTTTATTAATATAATCTGTACTATCCTGATAATTAGCATTCCGATTATCTTCAAATTTCTTTTCAATTTCTTCTTCCGATTTCGATGAATTAGAGGGTTGAATAAAAGCATTGTATCCTAAGTGAAACATCATATAAATCGCAGCATTTGCAAACGCTGATAGAAAACTAGTATCGAATGCAGGTGGATTTTTGCCTTCAAAACAGTATCTCCATTTAACAAAAGCGTCTGACAATATCACTAACTCTTTTTCACGTTTTTGAATATCGGCATATTCTGGTTTCTTTTTAACAAGAAAGCTCCACATATCATTTCGTATGTTTTGAGGAAGTAAATCAAATAAAACTTTGATGTTGTGCTCTTTTCCATAACCTATACCTTGTTCAGTTAATATTGCTTTTAAAGTGATTTCTACAGCAAATGCTCCATTTACAATTTTAGGGACAAAACACATTAACGGATCATCTGAGCAATTGATCTGTTCCAGAGCAATATAAGCGTTATAAAATGCTTTGGCTTGATGTACTAACCAGATATTCTTCATATTATATCACCTTAACCCTTGTATCTGGCGAGAGCATCTTGAAGATCTCGCTGACATTGATCTTTGACGGGCTGTCTGCAAAGCTGTCATCACGGAAAACAACTCTCAGCGGCTGACGTTTTGCAATGGTCTTTATGACGTTTTCGGGGATAGCCTTGTCAAAGCAGGCGATAAGGTCGCCATTATTGTAGGTATGCACCGTCACGCCCTCTATCTGCTCGGAGCTGTACGGCATGGAAAGCGGCAGACCCCAGTCAAGCAGACAGCCGAACAGCAGGTCAAGATCGGTGCGGTCGGGCTTGATGTTGCTCTCAAAGCCTAAAAGCATCTGTTGATCTGTTTCGGCAGGGGTGTAATAAACGTCCTGCATATTCGTGTCATCAAGTTTCAGAACACGGAAACCATAATCAATATCCGCACCTGTTTCGGATTTTATCTTTGCGCCTGCTTTTCTTATCCTTTCCTCTCCAATACTACAAATAGTAGCTTCATATCCCTCAGATTCTAAATATTTAATTGTTTCTTCGATATTCGCTTTCATTCTTGCATCCAATCCCGGACGAGCTACCGCTTCATGAAGGTTTTCCGGTAATTGAACCATAATAAACTTTCTATGCCCTCCGTCCTCAGCATTTAGCTTCATAACAGCATGGGCAGTAGTGCCTGATCCCGAAAAGAAGTCCATAACAATTGCATTTTTATCATTAGCTGTAACAGCATAAACAGAATCATATACTGTATACAGACTCTTAGGAAAAGAGAAGCCACCACCTGGTACTAAATCACTAACAATTTGAGAGCCGTATTCATTTGCATCGTACTTCTTGTCGTCCCATAGTGTCTTTTGAACACCAAATGTTTTTCCAAGTTCAATGTCGTATCCTGTTGCTATCTTCTTAGCCCTAAGCATACTCCAAATAGCTTCAACAGACTGCCGTGCATATCTCCATTTACGTTCAATCCCTTGTCTATCAATTGGATAAACATAGAATAGTCCATTTTTTTCAATAACTCTTTTCTCTGGATGATAATCATCAGGTGAAACATCTCCAAATCCAATGATCTTGCCATTCTGAACGATTATCGGATAAAAACAATTCTTAGCATCTGTACGTTCAGATTCACTTCCCCAATTTCGGAGCGGTGACCAACTCACATCTTCATCTGCTATTCTTTTGTCTGCAATCGCTTTTATATCTTTTGGAAAAACAAAAACTGCATATTCGTTAATATACGAGAAATTCTTTCCCTGCTGACCACGAGGATTATGTACAACAGTTACACATACATGGTCGTATATACCTTCTCCAAATAATTCTTTTAGCATCATTTCAAGTGATGAAAGCTCATTCTCATCAATTGCTACAATCAACACGCCATCATCAGCAAGCAGATTCCTTGCAAGAAGAAGGCGCTGATACATCATAGTAAGCCAAGCAGAATGGAATCGAGCAGAACCTACAGGATTTGATACAAGCCTTGCACCTTCATCATCAATATTTCCCGCTAATTCGTCATATTCTTCGCTACTAATCGAAAAATCGTTTCTGTATATGTAGTTCCTTCCTGTATTATATGGGGGGTCGATATAAATCAATTTAACAGAATGAAGATAGCTTTCTTGTAAAGTTTTTAAAACATCAAAATTATCTCCTTCTACGTACAGGTTGTGAGTTGTATCCCAGTTTACACTTCTTTCGATTATAGGACGAAGCGTTTTTCTTATGGGACGGTTAGCCTCTGCAATAGCCGCCTTTTTGCCCACCCATGTGAATTCGTATGCTTCATCGCCCTCGGCAATATCCTCGCTCAGCATTGCACGGAGCATCTCAAAGTTGATAGCTTTTTTGAGCTTGCCGTTCTCGTCAGCCGTTTCCGTAATGCAGTTCGGGAACAGTGCGGCGATCTTTTCTATGTTCATATCCGTGAGATTTGCGGATTCCATTTTCATTTTTTCCATATCAATTATCCTTTCAACAATTTATCATAATCTAAGAATTGGTCAATAACATCAAATGCTTCTCTATCTACAAAACGTCCTTGTTTTTCAATTCTTTCAATTAACGAATTTATGTATTGGTGTAGTTCGTCTCGTAACTGAGAACCGTTTTTCATATTACCAATATAAAAATGATTTCCGATTAATTGGGCGTTCATCAGATATTTTTTCTTTGTAGAGTCCCATCTATATCGATCCATGTCCTGCGCCGGAACATATTGGTCTATTATAATGTCATTATGTTCTTTTTTTACAACAATAGCCCCTATTATGTGATTATAGTCCCATAAACTAAAAGGGTAAAAACGCATTGCAGAACATTTCTTTAGATGTTCCTCTCTTCGTGGATATAGTGGATTTTGCAGTCTAACCTCATATTTCAATCTAGCATTTGACACTTTGTTTACTAATTCTTCCCGAGAGAATGGATATATCAGAATTTCAAATAGTTTCATTACAAACTCTCCAATTCTTTTAAATGCCTTTTTAATTGTTGATTCAACTCGACCTGTCGGTTGAACTGCTTTTCCTTGCGTATCTTCGCACGGAGCTTTTCAATATCCTTTTCGAGCTTTTCCCTTGCTGCCTGTCGCTCGACCGTTTCTTTCAGGCTCTCGCTGTTTTCCTGTGTCAGCGTATCGCCTGCGATCTGACGGACAAGGTTTTCATAGACTGTATCCATGTTCAGACCGTCTATCCGCAGGGAGAAAGATTCTTCAGTCACCCAGTTGGTGTGATAATAATTCCCGACCTTGAAAGCGATGTTTGTGCTTTCTTCCTTGTAGCCTGTCCAAAGCTGATACTGCTCCTCAAATTCAAGAATGAATATCAGATGATAATGGAGCTGCCTGTCCATTTGCCGCAGGACATTCAGATCAAGCTCGCTTGTTTTCAGCTTAATTTGAAATACCTCGACTTCTTCGACAGTGCCGCCTTTCTCAACATTCAAAGTGTCGGCGGACAGCTTGTGCAGCCAGCGAATAGACCCTATCTGATCTATAAAACTACGCTCCAGTTTCTTGTCAATGGACATCTTATCATAAAACTTGTTTTTGGGTACAAGTTTTCCGAAATATGTATTATCGGGAAGTCCGAACATTAATTATTCACCATCTTTCACTACAAGGAAACAGATAAGTTCAAAATCTTCCAAGCCCTTAATTTCAGAAACCAGCGCGCTTGTCCCGCCTGAACCGAACAGACTATCAATATCACTTTCCGCTTTTGTATCAATAATGGAGTCGATAGCCATACTCAATAGTTCACTCATTCGATGCATGTCCCTACCATCATCGGTCTCCTTATTGAATACTGCACACAGGTTCTTTATCGGCTCCGACTTACCTCTGCACAGCAAACGGACATCATCAAGCAGTTTTTTCGGATTGAGGTAATCACATATTACCTCGCCGTCTATGCTGATATAGACCATGTAGAAAGGGTGTATACGGTTTTGGCTGCCGATATTCACACTCTCATTGACATTTCGCAGAACGAAGATAACTCCCTCGCCAAGCTCGTCGGTAGCAGGAACAACGGCATGAAGTCCTTTCGGCTTCTTTTCAATATCCTTATGTGTCTTAACATATTCCAGCAGATCAAGGCGGTATTCGTTAAGTCCCAAGTCCATGATAGAAATGCCGTCATTCATTTCTTCCATATCGACGACTTCGTTCATCATCTTTCGGAGCTGCGAACTTCTGTATTCCAGATCGCCCTTTTCTTCTGCATTAATGAGATCATCATCACCAGTAGAGGTCATAACGGAAATTTTCATTCTGGTCTCGACCCTTGACTTCAGATTGAGGTAGTCATCAAGATTCATATTCGGCCAGAAGTTTACAAGCTGAATAACCTCGTTCCTACTTCCGATACGGTCAATTCGTCCAAAACGCTGGGTAATACGGACAGGGTTCCAATGTATATCATAGTTCACGAGGTAGTCGCAATCCTGGAGATTCTGACCTTCGGAAATACAGTCGGTAGCTATAAGAATGTCTATCTCCTGCGTGCTACCCGGCATCAAAACATCCCTGCCTTTTGATATCGGCGAAAACAGTGTAAGGACGTTATTAAGATTTGCTCTTTTCAGTTTTATGGTTGTCCTTCCTTCCTCACTGCCTGTTATCATAGCAGTATCAAGCCCGAATTTCTCTTTTACATATACGCTGACATTATCATAGAGATATTCCGCCGTATCGGAGAAAGCCGTAAAGATAATCATTTTCTTATTGCCTGCATTTATAGGAGCGTTCTGCTTTTTAGCGATAAGCTCAAACAGCGCCTGCAATTTGGAATCATGCTCGGGCGTTATATCCTTTATCATAAGGAGCAGCAACTCAAGGGACTCTCTATCTTTTTGCAGATCGTCACGCCAGGTCTTGTAATCCATATCGGCAAGGTCTATCTTGACCTTTTTGCCAACTGTAAAATCTGTGTTGCTGTCATCAATGTCAAGATCATCATCTGACATCTCATACATATCAAGTTTAGCTTCACCGTTTTTTTCAAAGGTATTGATTGCATTTATCGTAGCATTTATTAGATCATAGATACGCTGTAACGTCAACGAGAATGAATTGACCGAGCTTTCCAGTCTTTTCAGCAGATTTATAGCCATAAGCCTACGGATACCAAGCTCACGGTTTGATTGTCTGAAATTATCACTTATATCCATATACTTTGACAGCTTGCTATCAAAGATATAATGAGAAGGCATATAAATGCACAAAGACAGATCAACAAGCGTGTTGTAAATATCATTATAGTTTATAGCATCGCTTAAGTCCATAAGAATTAACAATGGGCAGTTTCCAAAAGTGACCTTATTCCGATAAAAATCC
>CAMZIK010000147.1 GCA_947307175.1 uncultured Clostridia bacterium | reverse complement strand
TTTATGCTGCGAAGACAAAGCAGGCGCTTTTCCTTGCGGACGGAAAGAAGCTTCTTGATTGCCAGAAAACATATCTCAAATCTAAGAACGCTTCAAAGATAACCATATTCGGTGGCACGGGAGCGGTTCCCGATGACCTCGTAAAACTTATCGCAGAGGCGAGAGGATAAAACTAAAAAGACCCAGAAGGCGTACAGGAATGTGCGCCTTTTGGGTTTTTAGAGATGTCGTAGGAAGGTCTTTTGCAAAGGATCAGATCCGCCCGTTTCCTTGGAATTCGACTTTGAAATCTTCACATGGTTTCTTTGGCATTCTTATTGCTCGACCGGAGGCAGACGCCGCTGCCCCAGTCGAACTTTTGTAATTTGGCATAGGTTGGTCTACATACATTTAAGGTTGTCGATAAAACTATGCTGTTCATACTTGCTTTACCGCTCGTTGTAGTAATCATCGGCTTCTTCGTCATCCCAGAAATCGTCGGGATCGTTAAACACAAATTTCTTGCCACTGCTTTTCTTTGTAGTGGTTTTCTTTTTGGCAGTTGTGCGTTTTGTAGTTGTCGTTTTTCGTGTTGTAGTTCTGCGTGTCGTTGTATATGCTGATTTGCTTGTTGTGTACACGGCAGGCTGTGCAGTCGTATATTTCGTTTGAGCCGTCTTTTCCTTGTCTTTGTTTTTAGCTGACCGTTCAATCGACTTTTGAATCCACACCAGGACAAAACAAGCTATCAGTATCAGTAAAACCACACCTGCAAGCTTTAGCCTATCTAAGATCCAATACGAACGAGGACTTCTGGATTTAGTCCCTTTGATCTCATCGCCAGTATTATTGAATTGCTTTTCAGGCTCAGTTATGCTTTGAGATTCGCTTTCTTTGACCACATAGGTTTGGGCTGGTTGAGGATTATTATCAGGCGGATCGTCTTCTTCAAGTATTCTTCTGCGCACTTCAGCGAGTTGGCTTTTATGACCGCTCATTTCGCAACCTTTCTCGTAGCCCCTTTCAAATCCGTCGAAGTAGCCGTATTTGAAGCCTTTTACAAACTCTTCGTCATCATTTGACGGTTCAGGCATTGATTCGGGAAAGTCGAACACACCTGTTTCGTAGCCTGCGTCAAAGCCCTGGTCAAAGCCAATATCAAAGCCCTCATCTTCGCCGTCGTGATACTTGTTGAGAGCCTCATCTTTGGCGAGGTCGCTGTCGGAATAGTCGTCATAATCATCGTCAAAGTCATCGAGGTCGTTGTCAAAACTGAGGTCGAAATTGTCCTGATTTTCTTCCTTTGTGACCTGGTTATACAGCCAGAACTCATCGAGCATATCCATAAAGTCGTCAAGACCGTCCCGTTTGCGTGCGCTCATAGAATCACCCCCGGATCAGACAAAACACTTCTCTTTTTAACAATATACCACACATTTTTCCATTTGTCAGCCGTTTTATTGGACTAACAAGTAAAAATTTACCTGTCATCGGCAGCAGGGTCAATGGGAATGGATCTTGCACTGTTTTGCTCGTGGCAGAATGGAGGCAGAAAAAGAAAACGAAGGACATTTTAGGGGAGATTTGTTATAATGGGTTTATTGAAGCTGTGGAGATGGGTGCATGTCGAAGATAACGGATCTGAGCAAGTCGAGGTACTACAAGGGTATGCAGAGTCCAAGGATAACTTGGCTTGAGCATTACAAGCCTGAGAAGAAGACGGATATTTTGCCTGAGTTGGTGCTCTGACAGCTGCGTTCAGGAAATTACGAGCTGCATCAAAACACCCAGTTGCATACTTATGTAGCAAAAATAGTGCATCAGGCGAGGTGGATAGCGGCGCTGCTTGTACCGTCAGGTTCCTTAGTGATCACTATCTGGTTATCGATGCGGGATTTGAGTGCATCGACGTGGGAGATGATGCCGATAAGGCGGTTGCTGTCGGCGAGGCTATTGAGCACGTTCATTGCCTGTTCCAGCGAGTCGCTGTCGAGAGAGCCGAAGCCTTCGTCAACAAACATTGTTTCAAGCTTGACGCCGCCTGCGCAGGACTGTATCTCGTCGGAAAGACCGAGAGCAAGCGAGAGTGAGGCTTTGAAAGACTCGCCGCCGGAGAGTGTTTTTACGCTGCGGACTGCGCCGATATAGTGGTCGATGACATCAAGGTCAAGACCGCTCTGCGTCTGCTTATTCTCGGCTTGTTTGCGTCTGACAAGCTCGAACTGTCCGCCTGTCATCATCATGAAACGTGTATTTGCACGGGCGATTATGCGCTCAAAATATGTCATCTGGATATACGCTTCAAGGGTTATTTTTTCCTTGCCTGTGATGGTGCCGTTGGCGGTATCGGAAAGCGCTTTCAGCCAGCTGTACCGCTTTTCGAGCTGTATCAGCTCGCTTGATGTTGACTGGATATTTCGCAGCACGGTTCTGTTTGCTTCAAGGCGGGAGTGTACTTCTTTGGCGAGCGTATCGAGTTCGGCGCTTTTCTGTGAAAGCTCGTTTTTCTGCACGTTGAGCTTATCCTTGTCAAGCTCGCTGTCCTGCGAAAGCTGCTTTTGAAGGCTTTCAACAGAAGCGGCGAGAGCCTTTATCCTGCCCTGCGAATCGTTATGATTTTTTGTTGCAGTTTCAAGCGCTGCCTTTCGTGCAGTTATTTCACGGGCAAAACGGTCTATCTGCGCCTGTGCGTCCTTTTTGCTCGGGAAACGCAGGGCGGTCTGCATCTGCTCTGCCTGCTTTTGCTGCTGGACGATCTGCGAGCCGAGCGCTGCACATTCCTTTTCCGTCAGTTCGAGGGACTGCTGAAGTTTTGCAAGCTGGCTCTCGTTTTCGGGTATCTGTTTTTCGAGCTGCTGTTTGCAGCGAAGCTTCTCATTTTCCTGTGTTATTGCCTGTTCAAGCTCGGTAATCTTCTTTTGCAGAGCCGTTGTCTCTGATCGTACAGTTTCGCTGATCTCCGTTTTATCCTCGCCGAACAGCTCGGTCACCTGCTTTTTATACTCGTCAAAAAGCATACGGCATTCGGCTTTGGCAGCGCTGCATTTTTCGCTTTTTGCCTGAGCATTGGACTCAGCCTTCGCCCTTGCCTGCTCGGCACGCTTGACATCGTCCTGCGATGGAGCGTTTGCGGAGAGGGTGGCTTTGTGCGGGTGGTCTGTTGAACCGCAGACGGGACACGGCTTGCCGCTTTCAAGGCTTTCTGCGATTATACCAGCCTGCTCGCTGAGGAACGCTGTGCTTTTAGCTTCGTAATCACTGCTGCACTCCTCTTTCTTCTGCAAAGCCTGCATCATTTCATTTTTCAGCTTTTCGTACTCGGTCTTTTTGCTATCAAGCTTTTTTCCTGCGCTGCCGAGTTCGTTCAGCTTTTTGGTCCTTTGCTCGGCTTTTTCTTTTTCGGCGCTGAACCTGATCAGGTTCTCGCCCGCAGCGGAAAGCTCTTTGAGCTTGGTTTTATCCTTTTCGATGCGGTCTTTGAGGGTGGTGTGCTGCTGTTTTGTTCTATTGATCTTCTGCTGCTCATCGGACAGTTTTTTCTGTGAAGCGCTGATAGCTTTTTGCAGCTCGTCAAGGGCATCATAGCTTTCAAGCTCTGCTTCGAGCGTTGCCTGCTGCCTGGACATTTTTTCGGTCTCGTCTATCTTTTCCGTCTGCTCGTCAAGGGCTTTTTTGAACTGCACGGAAAGAGCCTTTTCCTTTTCGAGCTTGTCCTTGTCCGATGCGATCGCAGCGAGAGTTTTTTCACGGGTCGCTATCTTGCCGAGGTCGGAATTCACGCTTTCCAGCTGCTTTGCAGTTTCTTTCTGGGAACGGGCTGTTTTGTCGTTCAGCTCGTCGTCCTGAGCTATAAGTTTTTCAAGCAGCTCGGTGGTATCCTCTATCGGCATACCCTCGGTCTTGGCTTTGTCAACCAGCACGCTGAGCGGTTCGTCCTTTGCGGTGACGATGCCGCTGATGTACTGTTTGAGGCTGTTTCTTTTGCCTGCGCACTTGTTGTAAAGCTCTATCGACTGGGATTTTACGCTTTTTTGCAGCTCGGAATATATGCCTGTATTGAATATCTTGCTGAAGATGTTCATTCTCTCCTGCGTAGGTGCGAACAGCAGCTTCTGAAAGTCGCCCTGCGCTATCATCGCTATCTGCTTGAACTGCTCACAGGTGATGCCCATTATCTCCTCGATGCAGATATTGACATCGTCTTTCCTGTTCACCACACGCCCGTCGGGGTAGGTCAGAACTGCCCCGGCATCTCTTTTCGTTGTGCCCTTGCCGATCATCTTGGCTCCCATATATTGGGGATTACGCTTGATAGTATAGACCTTGCCAGCGTATTCGAAAACCAGTTCGACTTCGGTGGGAGTTTTGGGGTCTGCATACTTTGAACGCAGCATTGCGGCATCACGGTTTTCACCGCTTGCCTCGCCGTAAAGCGCAAAGGTTATGGCATCAAAAATGGTCGTTTTGCCTGCGCCTGTTACACCTGTGATAAGGTAGATGCCGCCCTTGCCGAGCTTGTCCATTTCAAGTACGGTAGTTCCTGCATAAGTGCCGAAGGCGGTCATTGTAAGTCTGATAGGTCTCATTGTTTTGCCTCCCACGTTTTTTCTATCATTTCTTTGATGTACTCGGTCTGCTCATCGCTCATGGGCTGATTGTTCTGCTTTTCGTAAAGCTCGGAAAAAAGTTCAAACGGTGACTTTTCCTTGACGTGTTCGGCTGCGGTTATCGTGCTGTTTGAGCGTGTGCGCTTGTTATCGTAATCAAGCTTCATCAGGCGCTTATAGATCGAGCGCAGCTTGCCTATCGCATCGGGGATATCCTGCTCGTCGGTGAGTGTGATATGGGTGTAATCATCCTTATAGGTCGTGCCGTCGTAGAACGCTTTGCTTGTTATTTCGTCGTAGCTGCCCTTGAGTTCAACAAGGTCGTGCATCGGTACAAGCTCAGTCGTGCGGATATTCACGCTTCCCTTTTCACCAAGCTCGACGATGGTGACGGACTTGGTGTGCTTTGCCTCGGAGAATGAATATTTGAGCGGTGTACCGCAATAGCGGATAGTTTTCTTTCCGCAGTTCTGTGCGGCGTGGAGATGACCGAGTGCGACGTAGTCAAACGGCTCGAACACGCAGGCATCGACGTTGTCCGTTCCGCCGACGGAGATCTCCTCGGACTCGGTGCGCTCCGAACCTGTGACGAACTGGTGGGTGATCAGCACATTACGCCTGCTTGTGTCGATGTCCATTTTGTCTATCGCATAAGCGATCGCATCGGTGTAGCTTTTTATTTCGGTGCCCTCGGCATAGCGGTTGACATGGGCAGGCTTAACGAAGGGCAGCATATAGATTCCGACCTCGCCGTGTTCGTCAGACAGCATTACAGGCTTTACGCTGCCGTCATAAACAGGAGCGATATGTATGCAGTCGATAAGCAGCTCGCCGTAACTGGTGAGTCTTTCGGGCGAATCGTGGTTGCCGCTGATGATAAATACCTGCGTGTCCAGCTCGGACAGGCGGACAAGGAACTTGTTGAACAGCGTGATAGCTTCGGTCGAGGCAACTGCCTTGTCGTAGACATCGCCTGCGATAAGCACGCCGTCGGGCTTTTCCTCTTTGATGATGCCGATGATGCTCAGCAGGATATGCTGCTGGTCTTCAAGCAACGAATACTCGTTGAGCCTTTTGCCGAGATGAAGGTCGGACAGATGGATAAGTTTCATGGTTACACCTCTCTATTCTTTTATTTTCATTGTACTTAGTGCGCTTCTCATTATGTATGTTCCGTAATGATATTTCCTGAACGGGCTCTTTTAATATATTATAGCACATTTTATCGGTTTTGGAAATCTCTAAAATAAATTTTTTTGTTTGCAGCAGTTTTTTTCTTGTGCCAAAGAACTGCAGAGCAAACTCTGTGCAGCTAAAAAAAGCGTCCGTACTTTTGATACGAACGCTTTGTTTTTGTTGACTGTTTTGTTTTTAATGATTCGTTTTTTATTACTGTGCTACATACCAATCATCAAATGTTCTGAGCCAGCAGATAGACTGGAGTGTGGCATGGTTCTTATAGATATCACTTATCGAGTATGCGAAGGTGAGTATTTCGTTCAAGCTGCTGAAGCCTTTGAGTCCCTGACCTGCGAAGTTGAGAAGATCGTCAACTGCCTTGCTAACGCCGCCGTCGTAGTTTTTGAAGATATCTTGCATCTTCTGGTTTTCGTTGAGCGATTCCTTGAGTGCGTTGATGAGATAATCAATATCGGGAGCAGGAGGAACCCAACTTGGTATATTTAACGGATTGGATAAGATCTGCTTGATGTAATCTGAAATATAATCCCAGAGCATATTTTTAGCTATGCCTATCAATGTGTCTTTAAGATTGAATGCGTCTACTACATCGTCGATGCTCACGCCCTGTGTGTTGAGGAATGTCATGATGCGTCTTGCGCCGTCCTGCAGACCGTCGTTTACATACTTCTCTCTGGAGATGTTTGTTCCCAGATTCATGATAAACTTATTTATAACGTCCCTAGGAGTAGTGGTGCCGTCATTCTCTATACCCAGCGACCAATCAATCGTCGGACCCCAATCCCAGCCTATTGAAAAATCGAACTTCAGTGCTTTCTTGTTCAGTGATGTTACAGGATAGTAATCCTTAGCTCTGTCGCCTGCGACCTTGTCAAGCTCCTTTTTAAGCAGATCTATTCTTGCATCTGTAACGCTTACGTTACCGTCGTTGTCAGCAACGTTGTTTACAAAAACGCTCTTTTGCAGATGGTCGCTGTCCCAGCAATTGCTGTTGTATATGAAGTGGTCAACGCCGTATCTTTTGAATCCCCAGTCAGTAGGTGCTACGAAAGGAACTGGATCGTCCTTGCAGACAATATTGTGGATAACTGTGTAGTCACGGTCGCTTCTTTCTTCAGATGCCATGCCGCCCTGAGGAGCTTCGATGGTGTATGCATAGACCTTGCCGTTTTCAAACTGGTCGATAAGTCTCTTTGCTGTGAGGTTTGCTGTTGCGCCGCCTCTTGAGAAGCCTGAGAGCCAGAATACTACGTTTCCGTCTGCTGCGTCTTGAGTAAGACCATTGTCCTCGAGATACTGGTTAACTTCCTTTGTTACCTCGTCAGCTGCCTTAGCAAAGCCCTCTGCCTCGCCCTTTATGCCGATAGTAACGTTTGATGCCCATTCCTTTTCGTAGTTGGCACTTCTTACAGTTATGGAAACTACCTTCTTTGTGCCCTGTTCAGTCTTAACATTCTTGCTGCCGATAGCGCAGGCAACTGTGTCAGGTGTAGGCTCCTGTGTGTAAGCGGGGCTCGCGTACAGATCTTCAAATCCCATAAGGGTAAGCAG
>CAMZIK010000146.1 GCA_947307175.1 uncultured Clostridia bacterium | reverse complement strand
TCGTCATTTCGGGCGGAAATTACACGCTTGATAACACGGTCTCTGAGGAGGTCGCGCAGAAAGGAAAGACTATTATGAGAATTGCAGTAACCTATGAAAACGGACAGATATTCCAGCATTTCGGCAGAACAGAAATGTTCAAGTTGTATGATGTTGCGGACGGAAAGATAATCAGAGAGCAGCTCGTCGGCACAGACGGTGCTGGACACGGCGCACTTGCAGGTTTCCTGAAAAACGCACAGGCTGATGTGCTTATCTGCGGCGGCATCGGCGGCGGTGCACAGATGGCTATGCGCGAAGCAGGCATCACCCTTTACGGCGGAAACTCGGGCAGCGCGGACGAGGCTGTCAAGGCGTTCCTTGCCCAGACACTTGTTCAGAACGACAACCCGACCTGTGACCACCACGGTCACGAGCACGCAGCAGGTCACTCCTGCGGCGACCACGGATGCAGCAACCACTAAACAGAAAAAAGCAGCTCAGAGCGAGTGATAAGAACCCGCTTTGAGCTGTTTTTTTACTTACGATTCACTTTGCAGCGAGCCGTGCTATGTCCGCAGGCTTGAGAATTTTGCCTGCTGAAACGACCTTGCCGTTCACGACAAGCGCGGGCATAGACATCACGCCGTACTCGGCGATCTTTTGCAAGTCGGTGATATACTCGACCTTGATACCCGTACCCTCGGTGGCTTTGAGGGCGTTGTCATAAAGCTGATGACATGCTTTGCAGCCAGAGCCGAGCACCTTTACAGTTCCTTTTGCGCCGCTGTTTGCACAAATAGGCGTTTTTTTGTTTTCGGCTTTTTTCTTACCGAACAGTCCCATATCGAAACCTCCTAAGTTATGTAGTTTTGTATCAGGTTAAAGCTGTAGCCGACAATGATTATTCCGACGGTGCATATGACAGTAAAGATAGCAAGAAGCTTGGGTTTTATCGCTTTGCGCAGCATTATCAGCGACGGCAGGGAAAGTGTCGTGACGCCCATCAGGAACGCAAGCACAACGCCGAGCTGTGCGCCTTTTGCAAGCAGCGCCTCTGAGATAGCGAGGCAGCCGAAGATGTCTGAATACATCGGTATTCCGCAAACGGCTGCGAGGATAACGCCGAAAGGATTGCCTGTGCCGAGCACGCTCACGATAAAGTCCTGCGGTATCCAGTTGTGGATAACTGCGCCGATACCCACGCCGATAAGGATATACACTATGACCTTTCTGACAGTTGCGAGAACCTGTTCCCAGGCGTATTTCGCGCGGTCACGCTTTGTCAGCTGCTCCTGCGGTATATCTATGCTTTTGTTGTTTCTGACAAAGTCTTCGACCTGGTCTTCAAGGTGCAGCTTTTCTATCAGCGTGCCGCCGAGGACTGCCACGGCAAGACCTATGACAACATAGATGACTGCGACTTTCCAGCCGAAAATACTTGTCAGCAGAACCAGCGAGCCGAGGTCTACCATTGGCGACGAAATGAGAAACGAGAATGTCACGCCCAGCGGCAGACCTGCGCTTGTAAAGCCGATGAACAGCGGTATCGACGAGCAGGAGCAGAACGGAGTTACCGTGCCGAGCAGCGCGGCGATACAGTTTGCACCGATGCCGTGAAACCTGCCCAGCATTTTCTTTGTGCGCTCAGGCGGAAAGAAGCTCTGCACATACGAGATGATGAAGATGACCACGCCGAGCAGGATCAAAATCTTTATGACATCGTAGATAAAGAACTGCAGCGCGCCGCCCAGCCTTTTATCCGTGTCGAGCCCGCAGGCGCGAAGCAGCGCGCCGATAAGGCGGCTGAGCCATTTCATGCCGATCATCTCGTCCTGTATGAAGTCCCACATAGCTATCCGTCCTCGGCAAGCATTTCGGCGACTATCTCAGCGGCTGCTCTCACCATTTCGGGGCACACGCTCGTGAAAAGCCCTTTTTCCCTTGCGCACGCCTTGCCCTCTGCTGTCGAAATGTCGCAGCCCAGCAGGTCACGGCAAATGTATGAGCCTTTGCGTCTTTTGAACTCGTCAAGGAACTGTTCCGCTTTTGCACCTGCATTTGCGCGGCTTTCCATATCTGACGCATCACAGTGACCGTACTTGGCTCCGAGCGCCATAAGCGCACCCGTGCAAGCTCCGCAAACCTCCGCTTTCATCATTCCAGCGCCGAAACAGCCGCCTATCTTCAGCGCCTGAGCCTCCGAAACGCCAAGCTCATCAGCGAACGCGGCAAACACCGCCTGCGAGCACATAAACCTCTGTCCGAATAATTCTACTGCCCTTTCTGCATTGTTCATTTTTGTTTCCTCCTATACAAATATTTAGATATATCGATATGTTGACCTTGTTTAAAGCCGCACATCAGTACGGCTTGATTGTTTATTTACCGCAGCATTTGCTCTCGTTGCTTTTCACCGAGGTTATATCACCAAGGCACTTCATTGCATTCAGTGCGCCCTGTGGCGAAATGGAATAGTGCATCCACTTGCCCTCTTTTCTGCCAACGACAAGTCCGCTGTCACACAGTATTTTCATGTGATGGGAAAGCGTTGGCTGGCTCAGTTCAAGCTGCTCAATAAGGTGGCAGGCGCACAGCTCGCCGCCCTGCAAAAGCCTGAATATCTTCACTCTGTTCTCGTCGCACAAAGCCTTGAATATCACTGTTATCTGCTTATCGCTCAGTTCCATCTGCACTGCTCCTTTTCTGTCATATCGAATTTTATCTATGTGTATTATACACCACACATTCAAATTTGTCAATATGTTTTTGAAAGTTTTTTTGAAATCTCAAAATTCACTTGCCTCGATAGCTGATTATCTACGTCAATTATAGCAGCAAAACAATTTGACAATTCAAACTGATTATGCTAAAATGCAAGTGATCTACAGTGAATTGCCAAATCAAACCCCGATGAAAAAGAAATGATGATAAAGGTCATTATGAACTGCATTGTATAATATGAGAGATGAAAGGCTTCTTGCTGAAATCAAAAAACAAGGAGGATAATTATGTTCAAACACCAAATAAAGAATGATCCCGAAATCGAAGGTCTATTATTTGTTTGTTACGACGATGGCAGTGGAGGAGCAAGTTACAAAGGAAACTACTTTGCAACCGCGGACTACGCAACCGGACAATATAAGATCGGTAATTCAGGGATAAAGCGCTTATCAAGTGTATCGTTGACACCTGCTATTCAATGCAAAGCACCGAAAGCACACAGCTTCCTGCATTACGCAAACAGTTAAAGCAGAACAAGAAAGAAATCTCTAACATTATGAAAGCGATAAAAGCAGGGCTTGTAACGAAGTCAACAAAAGCCGAGCTTGAACGCCTTGAAGAAGAACAGGAACACATTGAAATCGAGATAGCCAAAGAGCAGATAGTCCGTCCTGTTATTTCAAGAGAACAGATTGAAAGTTGGATAATGAACTTTGCCAAAACCGATTTCAAAAACGAGGAACAGAAGCAGCGCCTTATAGACATATTCATAAACAGTGTACACGTTTACGATGATAAGATAGTTGTGCTGTTCAATTACAAGGACGGCGAAAAGTGCATCCGTCTTAATGATCTGAATGTAGATATAAAAAAGACGAACACCCTTGATGAGTGTTCGTCTTCGTTAAAGTTTGGTGACCCGTACGGGATTTGAACCCATGATGCCGCCGTGAAAGGGCGGAGTCTTAACCACTTGACCAACGGGCCGAAATGCTACGGGAATTATGGTAGCGGTAACTGGACTTGAACCGGTGACACCCTGGGTATGAACCAAGTGCTCTAGCCAACTGAGCTATACCGCCATGTTTCCCGTAGCGACTAATTTATTATACACTAACGAAATGCGTTTGTCAAGCATTTTTTTCAAAATTCTCGATTTTTATAGATTCGTAACAAATTCATTGCCGTCAGTCTGCACATAGCTATTGAAAAGTCCCCAAAATTATGCTATATTCAAATCAGATATACTGCATGGAGGTCTTATATGAACGTCAACATCTCTAATATCACCACATCCAGCTTTTCTATGGACTATTTCAGCTTTGGCATCGGCAAGACCCCTTTTGTCATGCTGCCTGGCATCTACACAAAGCCTATGAATACCCTTGCTCATGCGGTCGCAGATGCATATAAGATGTTCGCAGAACAGTTTACCGTATATGTTCCCGACCGTCGCCCGCCGCTTCCCGAAGGCTATTCTATCACCGACCTTGCCAACGACACCGCCGTTTTACTCGATAAACTGGGTGTTGAAAACGCATGTATCTTCGGCGTTTCTATGGGAGGAATGACCGCTCAGCTGCTCGCAGTGAAACGTCCCGACCTCGTTCAGAAGCTCGCCCTTGTTTCGACCGCCAGCCGTATAGACGACCGTTCCCAACGGCAGTTCAATAAATTCCTGAGCCTTGCCAAGAACGGTGATCTTAACGCTCTCTCACTTGGATTTGCCGAAGCCGTATATACCAAAAGCTTCTTTGAGAAGTTCAGAGAGCCTATCCTATCCTCTCTTGAAGGCTCAACTCAAGAGGACATTGACCGATTCATCACACTCACAAGATCCATTCTGAGCTGCAGTATCTACGATGAGCTTGACCGCATCCACTGCCCTGCCCTTGTTATCGCAGGCAGCGAAGATGAAGTTTTCAGCGTACAGGACTCAAAAGACATCGCCGAAAAAACAAACGCCGAGCTATATATATACGAAGGCTACGGTCACGCTGTATACGACGAAGCACCGGACATCAAAGATAAATTGTTTGAGTTTTTCACAAAGTAAAGGAGAATGAATATGGATATAAAGACCGGCAGATACCGCCATTTCAAAGGCAATATGTATGAGGTCATAGGCATAGCAAAACACTCCGAAACACTCGAAGAAATGGTCGTTTACCGTGCCCTCTACGGAGAGGGTGAACTCTGGGTGCGCCCCGCATCCATGTGGGACGAGACTATCGAGCGTGACGGGAAGATCATTAAGCGATTTGAATATATCGAAGATTAACTGTACAAGCTTTTGTACAGTTATTTTCTTTCCCGAACAGTAATATCCGCTGTCAGCCCGCATATACTTTAATACACCAAAATGTATTGGAGTGAGTTTTATGGATCACTGGGAAAATGAACGGTGTATACAGCTCGCAGAGCATATGATAAACACCAAAGCCACCGTTCGTTCCACAGCCTCTGCGTTCGGGATAAGCAAATCCACGGTACATAAGGATCTTACCGAAAAGCTTAGAATGATCTCTCCCGAGCTTGCACGGCAGGTAAAACAGATCCTTGAGGAAAACAAACGTGAAAGACATATAAGAGGCGGACTTGCAACAAAGCATAAATACGAAAGCAGGCAAAAACTGCTTGCGGAAAGAAAATAGCAGAAAGCAGCTGTATGGAAGGTGAACTTCCGTATGGCTGCTTTGTTTCACAGCTGCGCCGAATTTTTGTACAGTTTCGCTTATTTAAAAATATTTTTATTGCAAATTTCCAGTATCTGCGGCGTTTTATTCACTTTTGCTGCTTAAAATCAAAATTAAAGAGAATTTTTTTGTACAAATAGCTTGCAATTTTGAAAAAACTGTGCTATACTGTTAAATGGACAGTTATTTTAACCGATACAGAATAGGAGAAATTGCTATGAAATGTCCGTTTTGCGGTTTTGAAGACACCAAGGTCATCGACTCACGTCCAAGCGAAGGCAAAAAGCGCAGAAGGCGTGAATGTACGAGCTGCGGCAAAAGATTCACTACATATGAAGTAGTTGAAAAGCCTATGCTCATGGTCTATAAGAAAGACGGCTCTTTTGAACCGTTTGACAGAGGAAAGCTCATCAAAGGCTTGCAGACCGCTATCAAGAAGCGCCCGGTAAGCGTAGAACAGATGACCTCTCTCGTAGACGACATTGAGAATACATACGCAAATAAAATGCAGACCGAGACCACCACAAGTGAGATCGGCGATATGGTGCTCCACGGGCTCAAGAAGCTCGACCACGTCGCATATGTCAGATTTGCATCTGTTTATAAGGATTTCAACGACGTTGATTCCTTTATCCAGATAATCTCCGAGCTTGATAAAAGTAAGTAGTCTTAGCTCTGCACCCCATGCTATGACATCATCATTATCATTTTCATTACCATAATAGCCGAAAACTCACCGACATTGTTGACTCAGTGTCGGTAGTTTTCGTTTTTTAAGCTTTCATAGAAAATTTGCCGATTACTATTGATTTAAGTATTTTATTGTGCTATAATGAATCCGTTGTTAAAACAAATAATAAATAGGGGGAAACTATATGAGACAGGCTCAGACCTATAAGCCGTCAAACACATTCTCATTCGTCGGATTTATTCTGATGTTCATCTCCATGCTCGTAGCAGGCGCTCTGCTTTCATGGCTGTATGTAATTCTTCAGAATGTTATCCCAAGCATCTATCTTTGTATCCTTATTACCATTCTCTTCGGTGCCGCTATCGGAGGAATAGGTGCGGTCTTCGTAAAGATCTATAAGATACGCTATCCGCTGCTCGCTATCATCGCAACGCTCATTGCCATGCTCTTTGTATACTATTTCCATTGGTGCGTTTATGTTGCAAAGGACTATGACAAGAACATTTATGATTCCATGAAAAAATACAACGCATCGACCACATTCCTCGGTGTTTCGGATTCCGAGATCAACGATGAAGTTATCGAGAGTTTTGTTGCAGCTCATAAAGCTTACCCGACCAGATGGAAATCGGATGAATTCTCTGTCCTCGGTATCAAGAACGGGTATGAAGACATTCTCGGTTCTACCGATGAAGAGATCAGAGAATCTATCAGAAACATAAAAGGCAAGAACTGCTACCAGTTCATTTACGAATACAGAAAGCTTCCTGAACACAGCACAGGCTATCTGCTCGTTCATCCGGGCGATCTCTGGGAAGACATTTCCAACATCAATAAAGACGGAAGATGGACCACTACTTCATCAAGAAGTTCCTACTCCTCCTCAAACAAAACAAGCAAGGATAATGTCAAGGGTGCTTTCCTATGGCTCGTATGGCTCGGAGAAATGATCCTTATGTTCGCTCCGGCAGTCGCTATCGTATCGTTCAGAGCAGGCTCGCCGTTCATCGAGCAGGACAACGACTGGGCTATCACTGATAAGCCGCAGCACACCTTCAAGTTCGTTGACCCGTTCCCGGGTAACTCAAACGGAGAAAAACAGTTCAAGACGACGTTCCTTAACGACATAGACAGTCTGTTCTCTCTCCAGCCGCTGCTTCCGCAGATGGGTTCGCTCAATACGTTCTACACCGTAACTTACTGCCACAGCAAGTTCTATACCGAAAACTACCTGACAGTTCAGCACACAAGAGTTACAAACGCAAGGAACAACCAGAGAGCTACAACGGCTGTTG
>CAMZIK010000145.1 GCA_947307175.1 uncultured Clostridia bacterium | reverse complement strand
TTTTAGGAAGGGAGTCTGAGGGATAACCCTTTTTCAAAAGGGTTTCCCTCAGTTGTCCAGCAGATATACTACGACAAATTCTGATTTGGAATAGAAAAATAGGATGGAAAAAAGGATATGATAATCGAAAGAGACAGATTCCTGAAAATGTTCGCTGAGGCGGGCATAGAGCTGACCGAGGAGCAGATGTACCGCCTGGGTATGTACAGCGAGATGCTCGTTCAATGGAACGAGAAAATTAATCTCACCGCTATCACAGACCCCGAAGGCATTTCCGTAAAACACTTCTTTGACAGCATCTATCCGTTCTCTCTCGTTGAGATACCAAAGGGAAGCACGCTGATAGACGTCGGCACGGGCGCAGGCTTTCCGTCATGTCCGGTAAAGATATGGCGTGATGATATAAAGCTCACGCTGCTGGACAGTTTGCAGAAAAGAATTACTTTCCTTGCGCAGCTGTCGGACTCGCTGAGCCTGGGTGCGACCTGCATCCATTCAAGGGCGGAGGACCTCGGCAACAGCTCGGAGTTCCGTGAAAAGTTCGACTTTGCGACGGCAAGGGCGGTGGCTAATCTCACGGACCTGTGCGAATATTGCATGCCGTTTGTGAAAGTCGGCGGAAAATTCCTTGCGCTGAAAGGCTCGGACGCTCAGGAGGAGATAAAGCAGGCAAGGGACGCTGTCAAGCTGCTCGGAGGCAAGATCTCGCTCGTGCAGGAATACACGCTGCCAAACGGCGACGGCAGAACGCTGGTCGTTATCGACAAGATAAGCGCTACGCCCGACAAATATCCACGCAACTCTGCACAGATAAAGAAAAAGAGCCTTTGACAAACGGCGGCAAATGTGCTATAATTACAGTTGCTTATGTAATATGTTATTCCTTTTTACTTTGTGCGGCAAGGATTTGGCGGAGCTTTGCTCCGCATAGGTTGCGTTAAGGGGGCGAAACCATTTCGGGGAGACAAGGACGCCTTGCCTTACGGCGCAGGTGAGCGGACTTTTCTCCCCGTCTGGTTTCTCCCCCTTAGACCCCCTTTTCCGTCAATCCCCTCTTTTGCCGCCACCAGCTCAATATCCTGTGCAGACGGCGAAATCCTGCAAGACGCAGCTCGACTGTGGCTCGCTGCTACGCCATTTGTAATATACACTATTGATACTTAACAAATAAAATACTATCATTATATATTCTTTTGGCGCAATTAAGGAAAATCTTCTGAAAGCGCTGTTCTTCAACTTTCATTCTGAATCTTACTACTTTTTCGTTGCGGGGAGTCGCAGACTCTCTGCGGCGAAAAAGCAATAAAAGTTTTAGGAGTGGGAGTTTGAGGGAGCAACCCTTTTTCAAAAGGGTTCTCCCTCAATTATGCTGAAAGGAATGTACAAATGAACAATATTTTCGACACACACTGTCACTATGATGACCGATGGTTTGATGAGGACAGGCGGGAAGTTCTTGACAGGGTGCTGGGCGGCGGCTCGGTAGTGAGTTTTGTAAATCACGCTGCTACTGACTATGATTCGGCACTGTTCGGGATAGAAAACGCTAAGAGATACAAAAACTTTTACACATCTGTCGGATTTCACCCTGAGTTTGCGAGCGTTCTGCCTGATGACTGGGAAGAAAAGCTTAACGAACTTTATGAGCTTGCGAAAGAGACGGGAAAGCTCACAGCGATAGGCGAGATAGGACTTGACTATCACTACGAAGGCTACGACAGGGAAAAAGAGATCGAGGTCTTTGAAAAGCAGCTTGATTTTGCGGGCGAAAAAGACCTGCCCGTTATCGTACATTCAAGAGACGCTGCGCAGGACACGCTGGACCTGCTCAGAAAGCACGGCTCACGGGGCGTGATACACTGCTTTTCGGGTTCTGCCGAGGTCGCAAGGCAGGCTATCGACATGGGATTTTACATCGGGTTTACGGGCGTGCTTGCTTTCAATAACGCCAAGAAGGCGCTTCGGGCGCTTGAAGTCGTGCCGATGGACAGACTGGTGCTTGAGACTGACTGCCCGTACATGGCACCGCCGCCGTTTCGTGGACAGCGCTGCGAAAGCACGATGATAGCTGAGGTCGTTAAGGTAGTTGCTGCGCAAAAGGGTCTGACAGAACAAGAGGTTTGCGATACGACCTGCGCTAATGCAAAAAGATTGTATGGGATAAAATAATCATTTGTTATAAAGAACGAACCCGAAGGGGTAAAGCGTTCGCTTGCGAACGGTTTGAGGCATGATCGGAAAGCCCCCTATAAAAAGAAACTTTTTTTGATAAAAATATCCGACCGATTTCGGAAAAACATACAAGGGACAGAATAACAATGCTTGAAAAACTCTATATCGTGATACCTTGCTACAATGAGGAGGAAATGCTCCCGATAACCGCTAAGGCGCTGCTGGGAAAAATGCAGACGCTCATCGACGACGGGAAGATAGACCCAGACAGCAAGGTGATGTTCGTTGACGACGGCTCAAAGGACAAAACCTGGGAGATAATCACTAAGCTCCACTCGATACCATATTTCACGGGCGTAAAGCTCTCCAGGAACAAGGGGCATCAGAACGCTCTGCTCGCAGGTATGATGACGGCGGTGAACTACGCTGACATTATTATCTCCATGGACGCAGACCTTCAGGACGACATAAATGCTATCGACGGCTTCCTCGAAAAAAGGGCAGAAGGCTGCGAGATAGTTTACGGCGTGAGAAGCTCCAGAGAAAAGGACACCAAGTTCAAACGCGGCACGGCGCAGGGCTACTACAAGATGCTCTCACGAATGGGCGTTGAGATAACCTACAACCATGCCGATTACAGACTTATGAGCAAACGTGCGGTCGAGGCTCTTGCTGAGTTCAAGGAGGTAAACCTTTTCCTCAGAGGTCTTGTTCCGATGGTCGGCTTCAAAAGCGACATTGTCACTTACGTCAGAAACGAGCGTCAGGCAGGCGAATCAAAGTATCCGCTGAAAAAAATGATAGGCTTTGCGATAGAGGGTATCACCTCGATGTCGATAAAGCCGATAAGATTCATCACTTTCCTCGGATTCTTAATATTTTTCATCTCAATTATCATGCTGATAAAATTCCTTATCACCTGGGCTGTCGGAAATGCTGTTGCGGGCTGGTCTACGATAGTTATTTCCATATGGGCGATAGGCGGCTTACAGCTGCTGTCGATAGGTGTTATAGGTGAATACATCGGTAAGATATATCTTGAAACAAAGGCTCGGCCTAAGTTTATAATTGAAACCAATCTTGAAGAAGAAGGAGACTGAAACCATGGGAGAATATACTCAGCAGCAATTCCAGAATGACGTTAACAACATTGATAACACGGATTTCGTTAAGGCTATCGAAAACATGAGAGAAAATTACACGGACAAGAACAAGGACGATGTACTCAACAGAGCTGTTTTTGATGCGGTCTATTTCGTTCCCGCTATTGTCGATAGGGAAAACACAGAGCTTACAGAAGATGAGAACAAGAGACTTTCTTTTGAAAAGCGCCCGAAATCTCAGTTCGTGCTGATCGAAAATGCTAACGGAGAAAAGTTTATCCCAGCTTTCACCGACCAGCAGGCACTTTTAAAATTCAAAGAAGAACAGTCTCAGGACTGTAACGCTTTTGTTATGTCTTTTGCAGACATCGCAAGCGTGGTTGAGGTGTTCCCCAACATCGCAGGATTCGTTGTTAATCCGTTCGCTCACAACCTGCCATTCCCAAGAGATTTTATCGCCGCTATCAAGAAAAATATCATGGATCAGATGGCTAAGATCGAGGAAGATAAGAAAAAATCCAACATCACTATGACGACCAACAGCTGATATTCTATCATTTCACTTGGTTATATGAGTCTTATTCGTTGACAAAACAGAAATAGTGTGATATACTATTATCTGTATAAATAGGTCAGATCGTTTTTAGCTAAAAGGAGACAGATCGTTTATGGCTGATCAGAAGGAACTTGACAGAGTCAACCGGGTAGCTGAATATATCAACAGATACTACGAGTTTGAGGACGCTGTCGAAGTTAACAAGCAGAATAAGGATTACCTTAAAACATATATCCATGACGGGCTTTATGTCGAAAGAAATTTCGATAAGAAAAGCATTATGATGCGTGGTCTTATCATCGCTGCATGTGCTGCCGTTGTGGTTTTCATTCTGATGCTGATATTCTCGAAGTTTGTTATCGCAGCTGTTGCCGCAGGAGCTGTGTTTGTCATTGGCGTTGTCGCTTCGGTCATGATGGCAAAGGCTAAACTCAAGGCTGCTCAGGACGAACAGGTCGAAATAAACAGAGGTATCGAGGAACAGATCGAACTGCTCGATCAGCGTACAAAGCAGATCGAAAAGCAGCGTGCAGACTACAAAAAAGGTCTGGAGAAAAGACTCGACTTTATCTCTCCCGATTATATCGGCAGCATAGGCAAGATCAAGGAATATCTCGAAAACGGCGAGGCAGAGACCTGCGAGGACGCTGTTACGCTGCTTGAACAGAATATGATGATGGAAAAGCTCAGCGATGCTATGACCAAAAGCAGCAGAAAACCTCTCGATATGGACTATAATCAGCAAAAGGAAAAATTCGGCGATCCGCTGGTCGCTATAAGAGAAAAACGAAGAAAGAAAAAATAATGCAATTATTAAAGCCTTGGATAAGATCCAAGGCTTTTTTGCGCTTTTAGAGGTAAGAGGCAAGATTGCGGCTTGCGCCGCTTGGGTGAATTAAGGAGGCGAAACCATTTCGGGGAGACAAGGAGGTTTGCCTTACGGTGCAGACGGCTAAATACTGCAAGACGATGCTCGACCCGGCTCGCATCTACACCACCTGTAATCTACATGGCTTGGGCTTGGCAGGCAGGGACATACTGTTATATTGATGTCTTGTTGAGGGAGGTTCTGTTGTTGCTTTATTGGTGAGATTCTCTTGGTGAGGATTCTTCTTCGAGCTTCTCTTCAGGACTCTTACACAATTTCGGCGGATAGAACCGTGTGTTCTATCCGCCGAAATTCTATAAAAGGTTTCTGAAAAGGGGTTTGGGGAAAAACTCTTCTCCAAAAGAGTTTTTCCCCAATAAAGTCTCAACAGAGTTTCCTTCAATAATACATCATCACAGCAGCGGTGCGAAGGGTTTGAAGACGCCGGAGGCAAGTTTACTGAAGAAAGAGCGTGACTCGATGTCTTCATAGGTTATCTCGTCGCAGCTGTTTTCAAACATATCGAGCATATCCGCTTTAATATCAGCGATACAGCTTGAATTATGCACATATGTCGCACACTCAAAGTGCAGATAGAGGCTGCGGTAGTCAAGATTTATCGTTCCGACTACGGCGGTATCGTCGTCCGAAACAAAGGTCTTGGCGTGGATAAAGCCCGGCTGGTACTCATAGATCCTGACACCGAGATCCATAAGATCCTTATAGAACGACCTTGTGATACAGTGGACATACCACTTATCAGGTATCCTCGGCGTGATTATGCGCACATCGACTCCGCTTTTTGCGGCGTACCCAAGCGCTGTCACCATTTCATTATCGGGGATAAGATACGGGGTGGTGATGTAGATATAGTCGTTTGCGTTGTTGATTATGTCCATATAGACAAGCTCGCCGACGTTTTCGTTGTCAAGCGGTGAGTCGCCGTATGGGATTATCACTCCGTCGGTCACGGGGTAATGCGCTTCATCAGGTCGGTAAAGCTCACAGCGGGTCCTCTCGCCCGAAACAACGTCCCACATCTGAATGAACATCATTGTGAAATTCCAAACCGCTTCGCCGCGGACAAGTATCGCATTGTCCTTCCAGTGACCGAAACGGTTTTTCTGATTGATGTACTCGTCTGCGATATTTACGCCGCCTGTGATACCCACATTTCCGTCAACGACAAGTATCTTTCGGTGGTCACGGTTGTTCTGCACCGACGAGATCATCGGGCGGAACGGGTTGAAAACCAGCGTTTTTATGCCCTTTTCTTCCATCTTCTGTTTGTATCTGAAAGGAAGCGTGAACTGGCTGCCCATGCCGTCATAGAGAAGTCTGACTTCGACGCCCTGCGAGACTCTTTCAAGCAGTATATCAACAACTGCCTGCCACATCTTGCCGTCGTCGATGATAAAATACTCCATGAAGATAAACTTTTTCGCTTTCTGAAGCTCTTCGAGCATAACGGCGAATTTTGTCTCGCCAAATGGCAGGTAGACCGCTGTTGAGTTGCGGTATGCGGGATAACCGCCGTAATGGTCGATATATCTGACCATTTTTTCAAAGTCTCTGTCCTCGGCTTTGATGGTGTTCATCAGCGCACGGTCGGTCTTTAAGTATTTCTTTGTCTCCTCGCATTTCTTTGCGTACTTGGCTTTGAGCCTGCGGGAAGAATACTGGTTGTTAAGTATAAGATACAGCACAGAGGTGAACACGGGGATCGCAATAAGCGGCACGATCCACGCAAGCTTATACGCAGGGTTCTCGTTGGTGTTGATTATTACGAATCCGAGGAAAACCGCAAGCATAGAGAATACTATACGAACATATGTTGACATCCAGCTCAGTGTCGTGAACGTCAGCAGTATCAGCGCAAACTGGATAAGCAGCATACAGATGATAGTCGTCTTCTTTGAAAATGCTATCCTTATGATCTTCTTGGGCTTCTTCTTCGCCCTCGGCTGCGTCTTGTCTGCATTGTGTATCGTCTTCATATTCTCCCCCCTTTTTTGATAAGAGATTGCTCGGGGGAAACTCTTTTGGATTGAAGTAAAAAACGCAAAGCGTTTTTTGAGAGTAACCGTGGTAACGGTTACTCTGTTCCCCGCCGAGAATATCCTTTGGATATTCTCGCAACTGTCCGCAGGACAGTTAACCCCATTTCAGAAACCTTTTAATGATTTTCGGCGATCGGGCAAAAGCCCAAACGCCGAAAATGACTGAAAGTCTCAAAAGAGTTCAGAGAACGCTCTTGTTCAAAAGAATATCTCCAAGCTATCTGAAATCTAATGAAAAGCAGTAAAAAATCATACTGCCGTAAACTATTCAATTCATTCCCCATTGATAAATATTATAACACCTACTTTGTTTTTTTGCAAGCTTTTGCGCACGATGAGTGACTATTATCAGTTTCGGCAGAAAAAGACTGTATTATTCAACAAAAACAGTTGAAATCCTGTGAAAAACATTGTATAATATTGATACCGCAAGCAGTTAGGATACTTATGCTTACTTCGGTTTCCTCTCTGCTTGACTGGGGAGATTCTCTTGACGCTTTGCTGAGAGTAATTCTTCTGAACAAGGGTTTTCTTTGAATTTTCTTTTGAATCTCTCATAACTTTTTCGCTAATAGGGTTGTGACCCTATTAGCGAAAAAGCAATAAAAGGTTTCTGAGGGGAGTTTGAGGGGA
>CAMZIK010000144.1 GCA_947307175.1 uncultured Clostridia bacterium | reverse complement strand
TACTTTGCTGAGATATTCAGAGGCGGAGTTGATTCTATCCCGAAAGGACAGTACGAGGCAGCTTCGATGCTCGGAATGACCAAGATGCAGACATTTATCCGAATAATTCTTCCGCAGGTAACAAAGAGAGTCATTCCTGCAACATCGAACGAAGTTATAACACTTGTAAAAGATACCTCGCTTGCAAATATCATAGCATACGCCGAGATAACTATGAAAGCAAAGCAGCAGATGAATACATACAGCTCGATACTTCCGCTGTTTATCGCAGGTCTGTTCTATTTCGTGCTGAATGCCGTAGTTACAGTCGTGTTCTCACTGATAGAAAAGAAATTCAACTATTATAAATAAGGAGGACTTTGATCTTGGCTATTCTTGAAGTAAAAAACATCGCCAAAAGCTTCGGCGGTAATCAAGTCCTCAAGGACATATCATTTGACGTTGAGCAGGGACAGGTCGTTGCGATAATAGGACCTTCGGGCAGCGGTAAATCCACACTGCTGCGCTGCATCAACCAGCTTGAAAAAGCTGACAGCGGAGAGATAACCGTAGACGGAATAAAAATGATGCACACCGATGAAGCAAAAGGCAAGGCAGTGTATGCACCAAAGAAAGATCTGCGTGAGATACGCCTGAAAATTGGACTTGTGTTCCAGAATTTCAACCTGTTTCCGCACTTCAATGTTATGCACAACATTACGGAAGCACCTATACACGTTCTGAAAAAATCCAAAGAAGATGCGCAGGCAGATGCTGCTGTGCTTCTTGAAAAGATGGGGCTTACAGGCAAGGAAAAAGCCTATCCGTGCGAACTTTCGGGCGGACAGCAGCAGAGAGTCTCGATAGCAAGAGCGCTGGCGCTCAAACCGCAGATACTCTTTTTCGACGAGCCGACATCAGCTCTTGACCCTGAGCTTACGGGTGAGATATTAAAGGTCATAAAAGAGCTTGCAAAAGAAAAGATGACTATGGTGATAGTCACACACGAAATGGCTTTTGCAAGAGATGTCGCAAACCACGTTATATTTATGGACGAAGGCGTTATCGTAGAGGAAGGCTCACCGGAAGAAGTCTTTGGCAATACGCAGAACGAAAGGACAAAGCAGTTCCTTTCAAGGTTCAAGCAATAGGAGGAAAGGTTATGAAAGAATTTGATGTTAAAAAGACCATTGAGCAGGCTTGTGAATGGATAGTCGATTTCTTTGAGAAAAACGGCAAGGGCTGCAACGCCGTTATCGGCATATCGGGCGGAAAGGATTCGTCCGTTGCAGCAGCGCTGTGCGTCAAGGCTCTTGGCAAGGACAGAGTTATCGGTGTGCTTATGCCAAACGGAGAGCAGAGCGATATAGACTGCGCTCATATGCTTGTAGACCACCTTGGGATCAGAAACTATACCGTCAATATCAAGGACGCTTTCAACGGGCTTGTCGGCGCTCTCCCGAAAGATCTTGAATTCACCACGCAGGCAAGAGTGAACCTGCCTCCGAGGCTGAGAATGTCAACTCTTTATGCAATAGGTCAGTGCTGCAACGGACGTGTTGTCAACACCTGCAATCTGTCTGAAGACTGGGTCGGCTACTCTACAAGATACGGCGATGCCGCAGGCGATTTCAGCCCGCTGTCTCATCTCACCGTAACGGAAGTCAAAGCCATAGGCAGAGAACTTGGACTTCCTGCTGAGCTGGTAGACAAAGTTCCGTCAGACGGACTTTCAGGCAAGACAGACGAGGACAATCTCGGCTTCACTTATGCGGTGCTTGACAAGTATATCAGAACAGGTGTCTGTGAGGACGAAAAGACAAAAGCGCTTATCGACCGCAAGCACCAGCTTAACCTGTTCAAATTGCAGCTCATGCCATCATTTGAAAACGACCTGCCCGTCAAGGCATAATAATCACAAACACAGGGCTTCCGCACGGGAGTCCTGTTTCAGTTATATTTTAGGAAAACCTGAACTTTGGCGATTGACATAATTAAGCATTGATGATAAAATGAAATCAGTAAAAATTGAGGTGAGCAGTATGGCGCATATACTAATTATTGATGATGATATACATATCGGCAATATGCTTGAGGAGGTCCTTCATTCAAAGGGCTATCTCGTCAGCCGTGCCTATTCGGGAACGGAAGCACTTCTTTTGCTTGAAAACAAAAAGCCTGACCTTATTCTTCTCGATCTGATGCTGCCGGGGCTTTCGGGAGAGGAGCTTCTGCCGAAAATAAACGATACGCCCGTTATCGTTGTGAGCGCCAAAGCCGACGTTGCGGATAAAGTCAGCCTGCTTCTCAACGGAGCGAGCGACTACATCACCAAGCCGTTTGATGTCAATGAGTTGCTTGCAAGGATAACCGTCGCTCTGCGCAAACCAAAGACCGCCGAGAGCGACAGCATATCTGCCTGCGGTATTACCCTGCACAGCGATACCCTCACTGTTTCAGCAGGCGGAAATGAGGTAAGGCTCACAAGGACAGAATGTGCGATACTAAAGCTTTTGATGATAAATGAAGGCTCTGCAGTCGGCAGAACGACGATCCTTGATAAGATAAGCTACGATACTCCCGACTGCACAGAAAGAAGCCTTAAACAGCATATCTCAAATATACGCAAAAAGCTTATGACAGCAGACGGTATAGACCATATCGAAGCTGTTTACGGCATCGGGTTCAAGTTAAAGTAAGAGCAAAAATATCAGGAGTTTTATCATCGTTTGCCCGATATGCAGCTGTGAAATACTTCTGAAAAGATTCTTTCCTAAACTCCATATCAGACAATGTTAAAAATCTTGACGATTTCTTGACGATTCCTTGTCTGCTTTCTTGACCATGTAATGTTAAAATGTTTTCAGAAAGGAAGATGATACTATGAATAATGTTCTGGAAACAAAAAACTTATCTAAGAAATACCATTCAAGTCTTGCGCTTTCAAACATCACGATGAGCGTGCCGCAAGGCTCTATCTACGGTCTTGTCGGGCTTAACGGCGCAGGCAAGACAACGCTTATGAGAGTCATCTGCGGCTTGCAGGAGCCAAGCTCAGGCAGCTACGAGCTTTACGGCGTAAAAAACAGCGACAGATCCATATACAAAATGAGAAAGAGAATGGGCGCTGTGATAGAGAAGCCTGCTCTGTATGCGAATATGTCCGCAGAAGCAAATATCAGAGCGCAGTTTGATATGCTGGGTCTTCCAAATGACAAAAACGCAGCAAGCGAACTGCTTGAGCTTGTCGGGCTGCTCGGAACGGGCAGCAAAAAAGCGGGCAAGTTCTCACTGGGTATGAAACAAAGGCTCGGCATAGCCGTTGCGCTTGCTGGCTATCCTGATTTTCTCGTACTTGACGAGCCTATCAACGGACTTGACCCGGAAGGCATCGTAGAGATAAGAGAGCTGCTTTTAAAGCTCAACAAAGAAAAGGGCATTACCGTTCTCATCTCATCGCATATCCTCTCGGAGCTTTCCCTGCTGGCAACGCATTACGGCTTTGTCAACAAGGGAAGGATCATAAAGGAGATAAGCGCACAGGAGCTTGAACAGGCAGTGCGCAAGTGCATGATCGCAGAGGTATCTGATATAAAGGCGCTGACAATGGTGCTTGAAAAGATGAACGTTACATACGAGATAATCTCTGACAGCAAGGCAAAGATATTTGAAAAGCTGTCTGTCACTCTGCTTTCTGAAAAACTGTCTGCAAAGGGATGTGAACTGCTCGGTCTGACCGAAGCGGACGAAAGCCTCGAAAGCTTCTTCCTCGACCTTGTAGGAGGAGGTGTGCGCAATGGCTAACATTTTCAAGACGACCCTGAAAAACAATTTCATCTCGATACCTTTTATCATAGCAGCTTTCGCCGCTCTTTTTGCAGGAGGTTTTGATGTCGTTTTCTATATCGTGGATTACGACGGATACCCATTCAGCGACTCACGACTTATGGAATCGCACATGCCTACTTATCTTGCATTTCTTATCGCTGCTCTTCCGCCGCTTCTCACAGGCAGAGAATTTGTCGGCGGAACTATCCGCAACAAGCTTATCACAGGCACGACAAAAACAGGTTTCTTTATCTCACAGCTGCTTGTAAACAGCGCTATTACAGTTATAATCGCAATGCTGTATTTCCTGCCGACATTTATTTTCTGTACAAAGTATTACGACCACTTTCAGCCGTATATGGTCTTCTATGCGATAGTTTTCATACTGCTCGGATACCTCGTCATAACTGCAATATCAACGGTCATAAGCGTTATGAGCGACCGAATGATAGTAAGCATGGTCGCAAGCCTGCTCTTGCTTTTCATTTTTGTCTTTGTTGACAGCTGGCTCGGAAACAGTCTTTCACAGCCAAAATATCAAGAAGGCTTTGATCAGGTGTACTACGAAGGCGGGATCGAATTTGAATCCAATGAATATGATGAAGAATATCAAGAATACCAAGGATCTCAAGACGAAAAATACAAAGATTACAACCCGTATTATGTAAAAAGCAAAGCCCAGAGAGCGTTCATGCAGACAGCAAGACACCTTATACCGTTTGAGATAATCGGTAACGGAACGGCAATGATCGAGGAACAGCTTGTATCTATGGATATGTACAGGCAGTCTAAAAAAGAAGCAGCGAAGCACGCCGATGATTACCCTGTTTTTCAGGAGCGTGTCGAGTCGCTTTTCTGGGTGCCCGTATACAGCATTTCGTTTATTGCCGTCCTCACGGCGCTCGGACTGTTCCTGTTCAAACGCCGGAACATAAAGTAAGGGGTGAAACTATGCTCAGACTTGTGAAGAACAACCTGCGCAATTATGTTTTCTGCAAGTTCACCGTTATTGCTGTTATACTGCTATTAGGCGGCACTGTAATGGATCATCAGCCTGACTCTGACACCAAAGGCTATCTTGTAAACCATTATGTTGTTTACAGCATGATCATAGTCTGTGCCGCAGTGCTTATCAAATCAGAGAAAGACAAACAGGCAGGCTTTTACCGCAATTTGATAGTTGCAGGCTACAAAAGATGGCAGGTCCTTACGGCACACGTTATCGCATCGGCTGTCTACGGCGCAATTATATATCTTGCCGAAGCGCTTATCGTATGTGCAGCAACAGGCTCGGCAGCAGCACTACTGACCTGCATTGCGGCGTATATGTTCTGCTCGGCGGTAGCAGCCTGCCTTTCAATGCTTATAGATAACGTTCTCACGGCTGTGCTTGCCATAGCAGCTGCCGCAGGCTTTATGTTCGGCATCAGCAGCCTTGTGACCGAGCCGCTGTACGAGCCTCAGCACGAATATATATTTCTTGATGAAAACGGCAAAGAAGATTGGTATAACGGCGAGCTTACAATGATAGACAATCCCGATTATATCGACGGCGCTGCAAGGGTGTGCCTTAAAACGCTCGCTTATCTCAATCCGTTTGCACAGATAACCTATGCCGAAAATGCTATAAAAAATGCCATAGGCTTTGATTATGACTATTACCACGATGACGAAAATAAAGTACCTTATATGTACGAGTTGATTTTTCCGATCATTACCCTCGGCTTGATGACAGCCGTCTGCGCCGCAGGCAGTATCGCCTTCCGCAAAAAAGACCTGAACTGAGGAGGTGCTGATATGCTTGATCTGATAAAGAACACCCTGCGCTTTCACACTTTCAATAAGTTCTTTTTTATAGGTGCAGGCTTTCAGCTTTTTCTGGTATGGTACGATTTGCACTACGAGTATGGATTTGAAGCCGACGATCACAAGAATATTATGCTTGTAGGCATACCCATTACCTGTTTTGTTGTACTTTTCATAATCAGCAGCATTTATTCGTCCGGTGGAATACGCAACCAGACGGTAATGGGCTATACAAGAGCAAAGATATTCTTTTCGCATATCCTCGTTTCCGCTCTCGTCGGCGCTGTGCTGTTCGTTATTATCGGCGTTCCCGTATATTATCGCCACGCACAGCTTGATGAGTTGTTTACTGCGCTGATAATCCTTATGGCATACGTTTTTGTTGCCGTTTTAAGCGCCTGCGCAGCGCTGTGCTTTCTGCACTTTTTCAAGGCGCTCGGTGCGGTGCTGTCAGTCTGCGCTGTGCTTATAATGATAGCCTATCCCGTGCAGGAATCGCTCATCGAAACAAAGTATGAGTATAAATACACCATAGACTATGAGCTTGCAAAAACGGTAGGGCTTGATGAAGCCGAAACGGTGACAAGAGAAGATAATCCCTTGTATGTCGGCGACACAGAAAGACAGTTTCTCAAAGCCCTTGCATATATCGACCCATATTCGCAGATAAGATATATCGACAAAATATGTAGTTTTCAGGTGTCCAAAAGGGTCTCGGTGATCGACTATGATGCGATGGAAGAACAGCTGCCTGAAGGCTGGTATGACGGAGATACCATGCATGAAATGTATAACGAATACTGGTGCTTTCCTCTTATCACAGCAGGCTTTGCCGCAATCATCTGTATCGCCTGCTATCCGTTCTTCCGCAAGAAAGATATGAGATAGTTTCTTATCTCTTACATCTTACTTCTTACCTCTTACCTCTTACATCTAAAGGTGGTGAAACTCTTGGAATATATCATTATCGCACTGCTCGGCGCAGTATGCGTTTTCCTTGCAGTCAAGGTGTATCTTATGCGCAAAAGCTGCAGGGAGATAACTGAAAAGCTCGATATGATAATGTCCGAGGACACCAACAATCTTATTTCATCACATTCGGGCGACAAAGAGATGAAAAGGCTGGTGAGCGAGCTGAACAAAAAGCTCAAACAGATTCGCAAGGAACAGCTGAGATATTTAAACGGAGACAGGGAGCTGAGAGATGCGATAACAAACATATCCCACGACCTGCGCACACCGCTGACTGCGATAATGGGCTACCTTGAGGTGATGAAGGACACGCCAAAAAGCGAAAAGCTGGAGCAGTACCTTGAAATAATCAAGGGCAGAACGCTTGCCATGAAAACGCTGACCGAGGAGCTTTTCACCTATTCCGTAGTGCTTTCGACCGGCACAGCAGAGCCTCATGAAACAGTCGTTAACAAGGTGCTTGAAGACAGCATCATGAATTACTACGGCGCTCTCTCCGAGAAAGGAATCTCAGCGGAAGCGGACATTACAGAAACAAAGATAGTCAGAATGCTTGACGAGAACTCGCTTGCAAGGGTGTTCTCTAACCTACTGAACAATGCGCTCAAATACTCAAACGGCGACCTTAAAATAGCGCTGAAAGAACCGTGCGTGATAACTTTCTCAAACACCGCAGAGCTTACACAAACGCAGGTCGAGAAGCTGTTTGACAGGTTCTATACCGTTGAAACGGCAAGCGGAAGCACAGGACTTGGGCTTTCGATAGCAAGAACGCTCGTCGAGCAAATGGGCGGCAGCATATCCGCAAGCCTCAGCGGCAGCATACTGATGATAACTATAATATTGTAGAACAAAATCAAAACCACCGGTGAAACCGGTGGTTTGCACAGCCCCTAAAAGGGGCAA
>CAMZIK010000143.1 GCA_947307175.1 uncultured Clostridia bacterium | reverse complement strand
TTATGGGAAGTAAAATGCCAAGTGTATAGAATTTGACCACATTTAAAAACTCCTCTGACCACATTTTTTGATTGATCTTGCAGGTCAAAGGGTATCTCATTTTTTCACCGAACAGAACGAACAAGCACAGTATTCAGCGCATTTGCAGGCTTTTAAAGAGATTTCTAAAACGAACACACAACGAACAGCGACGAACAAGAACGAACAGAAAACGAACAACGCAAACAGCATATCTACGGAGTTTGAACTGCTTTGTTCGGTTGTTCGGCGAGGATCGTGATACACCCCTGCACTTATGCTCACACTTGCGCCACGCTGCCCTGTGAGGCGTTTTCGGGTATAAGCTCGGTAACTTGTCGGCGCAAACAAGGAGGGCACAAATCGGCTCACAGTGCACTTCTTTTTTGCTTGATACTAAAGCAGATGAAAAAAAACACACCGACAAAAGCCGGTGTGATTTTTGCTGGAGTCATTCAGTTATTACGCAGGCTTGCTAAGCTCGATAGGCAGGTAGTATGCCAGCTTACCCTTATAAACGAAAAGTATATCGTAGCTGCCTGCTTTTCTCTCTTCAATAGGTCCTACATAGAAATCAACTATCTCGTTGTCTCTTTCAGTATCAGGTCCCGAAGCGTTTACATAAGCACCCTCGGTCTCGGCGATTTGGGTCAGCTCATCTGCGCTTTTAAGGATATAGTCAGCCATTTCTCTGTGGGGCAAGCAGATTATCTTCAGATCCTCTGTGTTTCCCGTTATTTCCTCTGCGTGAAGCGTGATATGCTCGTTCAGCATAAAATCCGCTTTGAGTCCGCTTGTCTTGTAGCCGCCGCTTTTCTGTGCATCAAAGCCTGCTCCTTCTGTTTGGTTTCCTACAACGATAAGCCCCTTGATCTCAAAGTCTGTCACCGCAGGCTCGTTGTTGTCATCGGTTATCCTCACAAGCTCGCCCTTGTTGAATTTGTACTTGCTGAAATCCTGACCGCTGCTGTCGCCCGAATTGCCCCCGTCCGACTTGCTGTCGGCACTGCTTGAAGCGGAGCTTTTGCTGCTTGTGCTCTTTGAGTCACTGCTGCTTGATGAGCTTCCGCAAGCGACCATTGAAACTGCCATAATGATACAAATACACGCTGATAGTATTTTCTTCATTGTTTACCCCTCCCTGATTGTCAGATCAAATCAAAAACCTGATTTTGATTAAGTGTTGCTCAGGTTGTAAACAAATATAGCATAAATGTATGTACATATTAGGCGTTAACTATGAATATAGCGTAAATATATTGCGAGAGTATAATAACAGCACATCGATAAAGCGTTCGGGTGGAGAGACGAAACGATCAAGCGCTACGGGTTCAGCGCTTTTGCAGGCTTTTAAAGAGATTTTTAAAACGAACACAGAACGAACATTGCCGAACAAGAACGAACAGAAAACGAACAACGCAAACAGCATATCTACGTGGTTTGAATTACTTTGTTCGGTTGTTCGGCGAGGATCGGGATACACCCCTGTACTTATGCTCACACCTGCGCCACGTTGCCCTGTACGGCGCTTTCGGTAAGCAGCTCGGGTAACTTGTCGCCGAAAACAATGCGGGCACAAATCGGCTCACAGTGCGAGAGTTACCGTCACCCCTACCGTCACCCGTCACAGTTACTGTCACCCTGAAAACAACGCAGGCAAAGGTTTTTCATATCGTGGGTGACGGTAGTGACGGTAAAACTGCACAGGGTAGGTTACCGTCACCCGTGTCACTTTGAACAGCTTTTGACCGCAGCTGCGGACTTTGCACACTCCTGTTTGCTGGTTCGGCGGAATTATGAGCAGAGATGCACATTTATTATAGACGCTTGTCAACGAAGCCAACGGCAAGACTTTCAAGGAAAATGCCGAGTCACGCTGGGCAGATTATGCGGTGAAAAGGGATTTGGGACGGTTTAATGCATAGCCTGTCAAGGGAACGAATGGGGGCACAATGCGAATGAATGGTATATGAAAAAAAGAGCTGCAAATGCAGCTCTTATCTACCAAATATGATAGCAATATAGTCTTGCCTTGTGTTAAGCACCCTGCTTATCCGTATACAGTCTTTCTTTACAACGTAAAAAATGTAGTAATTACCGCTTATAAGATAACGATACGGATTTTTGATACTAATTTTCGCTTCTAACGATGCAACGAGATTTTTGTTGTCGATCAGGAGCTTATAATCTTTAACAATGCCATTGACAGTATTAACGGCAGCAGACGGATTGCAAAGCTCGTTAGTGATATAGTCCTTAATTGATTTTAGATCCCTTTTAGCAGCAGGAGCAAGCTCTAATTTCATATCAACCCCAACTCTCTCTCGACATCTTCGGAAGAAAGCCAACCTTCCCTATCAGCTTCTTCTTCGGCAGACAAAAGTTCAGAAAGCAGTTTCATTGCAGCCTGCTTTTTTTCATAATCTTCGTAATCAACAATAACATACTTTCCTCTGCCATTTTTTGTTAGGAAAACAGGATTGTCTGCTTGTATTGTGCGCAAGACCTCGTTATAGTTTCGCAGGTCGGAAACGGGTTTTATGATCGGCATAAAAACACCTCCATTTATTTTGCTGTAAATATTGTAGCATAATTTTACGAAAAAGTCAACAGCATCTTGAAGTTGCTTCACCGTGACACAAAAGCTGATGCACGGTTCTCTCTCGCTTTCTATGCGGCAAACATCAAGCAAACGACGAGCAAACGCAGCAAACACCAGCAAACAAAGATACCGCTGCAGATACGGGTTTTGCACACTCCTGTTTGCTGGTTCGGCGGATTCGGTATAAAAGAATAAAAGAGGCTGTTGCAATCGCAGCATCCTCTTTCTTATGTTTATACTATCCCGTGTTGCGCCTTGGTGGTCTACTTGGCATAGAGTGCTTTGATGCAGACGTTGCCGGGGGCAAAATCGGGATTTTTTATTGCCTCTATGTCGCTGCTCGTCAGAAATTCCTTCCACGCACCGCAGTCGCCGTCTATAAATGAGTGGACTTTATCCGTTTTTATCACCTTATTTATGTCGCTGTCGGTCATATCCTTCCACTTGCCGTCTGTGAACACAAACGACTGACCTTTTTCAATGGATGTTTTATAGCTTGCCACGGCGAATCCGATAGTTTCGCCCTCGACAGGCGCACCCTTTGAGTATGTGATAACAACGGCATAGTTCTCTACGTCAACAGGCTTTGTCAGCTCGACAGTCTGATATCCCTGATAGCCGAGCGATGCGTTCTGCGTGTACAGTGTGTTTTTAAAATCGGCTGACATAATTTCGATTTTTATGTCCTGCTTATCAAAATTGTTGAACGTGCCCACAGCTGCAAGCTTACCTTTTTTGTGGAAAACATTTGCGGCCTTGGTGGAGTCACCTGTTTTGATGTAGCTGCCCATCACATTACCCGCATCATAGCTTTGCACCTGAGAATATTTATCGCTGACGGTATGACTTATCGCGTATTCAAGCGGCGAGCTGTACGAGATATACTGATATTTTCCGCCGAGGTTTGAATTGTAAACTATCCAGGCGCCGTCTTGCTCTGCCGGGGTTTTGAAATACTCTTTCGGGAAGTGGTCGTCCCAGCCGATGACAGTAACGACGTGGTCATATATTTTAGCCTGCTTGTATATCAGGGTCGGGTATGTTCCGAACATACCAACTTCACAGTTTTGGGAGTCAATGCCGACGGTAACGCCGCCTCTTGTTCTGACAGCATTTTTTATCGTTTCACGGTCGGTGGGGTCAATTATCATTGAGCTGTCAAGCGTAATGCCGTCTTTGCATTCTGCTGACAGCCTATCGGCAACAAACTGCTCATATCCGCCCAGGTCTGATTTGTCTATTGAGCTGTTTACGAAAAGCCCTTCCTGCTTGCCTTCGCCGTAAATAGCTTCGAGCATATCATATATCTCCATTTTAAGCTCTTTGCCTGTCGCTTTTTCGCAGCTTGTCTGCATACTTGCACGGGCAGCATACAACCAGCAGGTACCTGCCTGCTGCATGGGCGTTTTGAATAATTTGAGTTCTTCGGCGAGGTTATAGTAGCCGTCGGTCCCGTGGACATAGTTATACGAGCTTTCAATGGGTGAAAGCTCAGAAGTCCAGTCCGACGTAGTTTGCACAGTCGTCTGGCTTACTGCCGTAGTTGTCTGTGAAGTGGTGGTCGTGACTTCGCTTGAGCTGCTGCTTGTGTCCGAACACCCGCACATAGATATCAGCATAGCCGAAATGACCGCAGTGACGATCAGTTTTTTCATAGTATCCCCCCTATATCTATAGACTAATGATACAACATTAAAACGCACATTTCAACTGCTTTTTTGAAATTTCAAAAGAATGCTGTACATTTGGATATAAAAAGGATATAATTAGGGTATACATTAAGCTTACAGGAGGAAGAGAAATGGCATATCAGGTTCTTGTTGTAGAGGATTCTGTGCAGATCCGTGAAATGATACTGGACTATTTCAGCGCCAAAGGCGGAGACACGATCCAGCTTACTGCTGCCGCCGACGGTAACAAGGGTCTGGAATATGTCTACGAACACGAATACGACCTTGTGCTTCTGGATATAATGCTCCCGGGAGCGTCGGGCTTTGAGATCTGCATGCAGCTGCGTTCGGGCAGCACCTGTCCGATAGTTTTCATCACTGCACTCGGTCGTGAGGACGATATCCTCCACGGCTACGAGCTTGGCGCAGACGATTACATAGTCAAGCCGTTCTCGCTCGCCGCACTGTATGCTAAGTGCCTTGCCCTGCTAAGGCGTGCAAAGGGTACGGTAATGGGCGGAAATGTCGTTACCTGCGGGAAGATAGAGCTTGACCCTGTAAAAATGACCGTGACCGTTGACGGGACCCAAGCCGAGCTTGCACCTAAGGTCTACTTCCTTCTCAAACTGCTTATGGACAACAAAGATATGGTCCTCAGCAGAGATACAATAATAACGAAGGTCTGGGGTTACGATTTCGACGGCGACGAAAGAGTCGTTGACAATCACATCAAAAAGCTTAGAAAGGCGCTCGGCAGCGAGAGCAAAAGAGTAAAGACCGTTTTCGGCGGAGGCTACAAGCTGACCGACGGCTGATAAAGGGGCGGAACAATGGGAAAGAAAATAATGACAAAGCCGAAATTCCTGCGTATATTCGGAAAAAGGCTGATAATAGGGCTAGTCATATCGGCGATACTGTGTACTGCGGCGTTGGTCACGGCAAGCGTTGTCTACAAAAATATCGTTCAGAAGAATGCTGAAATGAAATTCTCACAGATACAAAGCCATGCTCGGATCATTGTTGACAGTGCGAAGGTGGAGGCGGGCAGCTCGGCAGACACCGATAAGCTCATCGCTAAGCTCGATATGGAGCTTCAGCAGTTCAAATATCCCGATACCAACAGCGGTTACGGCATCAACACAGCTATACGGCTTGTTGACACAAGCGGCAATACCGTGTGCGACACATACGATAAGAGGTATCTTGTCGTTACCGATCTGACAAAGAATGAGGGAGATTTCAATTACAAAACCTACTACCTCTGTGATCCCCAAATTGCGCAGAAGGTAGACGAAAAGCTTTCGGAGTACGACAGGCGTTCCCGTGAGATGATGGACGGCGATAGCAATGTGCTGTGTTATCCCCGCTGTACAAAGGCGTGTCTGAAAGGTCGGTACTTCTATCCGTTTTTGTCCTTGGAGAGCATTCCTGCAAAGTCTGATGTCCCTCGAAACTATATGAAATATACAAGGCACGACTATACCGATCTTATGCCCGAGGATCCCGGCGATTATTATTTTGTGGACAATGAGGAAGGTGTATCGGCACTTAATATAATTATGTCAGATCTTGATAAGGACCGGGACGAAAAACATGATAAGCTTGAAAAACTGCTTGATGAGCAGATAAAAAGCAGTGACGGTGACACAGTTCACGGGCTGTATATGCAGTCTGACCATATCCAATGGAATGATCTGCGTGGACATCCGCAGGAGTACATTCTGTATTATGCAGTATCTGATTCGTTCTTTAATGAATTCACTTTTCTGACGGTGCTTTGTGCAGCGGGCTTGGTGCTGGCAGCCATTCTGACCGCGCTTATCATCTCGGTAGTGACGTATTCGCGCAGAAAAACGCAGTACGAGATATTCACCTACCGCCGTGATACTACCAACGCAATGGCTCACGACCTCAAAGTCCCTCTGACCGCTATATCGGGCTATTCCGAGATGCTTCGTGAGGACATAAACCCCGAAAAGCAGAAGCACTACCTTGAAATGATATCAGGCAGCGTTGCTCAGATGAACAGGATAGTGACCGATATCCTCGAGCTTTCAAAGACCGAATCCGATGTGAACAAGCTCGATATCCGCCCGCTTAACGTTAATGAGATATGCACAGGTATCGTCACCGGGCTGGAAACAGCCTTTTCAAAAAAGGATATGACCTGTACCGTCACAGGTGAGGAAAAGCAGATAAAAGCCGATGAAAAGCTTTTCACACAGGCAGTCACCAATCTTATCTATAACGCCCTTGTATATTCAAAGCAGGGCAGCGACGTGATCGTAGCCGTTTCCGATAAAGAGCTGCGCATCGAAAATACACCGCAGGCTATGCCCGAAAAATCCCCGGAGGAGCTTTTGAAGCCGTTTGTAAAGGATAAGTCCTACCGTGGGGAGAACTCGGGAAGCGGCGTCGGTCTTGCGATAGCAAAGCACGACCTTGAACGTATGGGCTCGGGACTGAAAATAGAAACGACCGAGGACAGATTTATCGCAAGCATAATTTTCAGAGCATAAAAGGGGCTGTTGCAGCCCCAACAAAGAAAAAGAGCCTGGCACAGACCTGAAAGGTAGTGCCAGGCGTCTCATTTTGTGGTATAATATAATTGCAAAAACCATTAAACCAACGAAAGGATTGTGGCGTATCGGTACAAAGCATGAGAAAACGAAGACCGGATTCGTTTCAGAGAAAGCACCGTACAGATGTGAAAGCTGTGATGGATGTCCATAAAGAAAAGATTGTACAAAATCAAAATACAACAAGACCGTATCTGTATCACACAGATTCAAGGCACTGCGAGAAGAGAGCCGGAGAAACATCACGACCGAGTTCGGCACATCGAGTTCCTTTTGCTGGGACTTGCATACAACATAAAGAAGCTTTCATCAAAGATTTCTGAAAACCGACTTGGAATTTCTCATTTTGAACTGAAAACGGCATAAAAACCAGCAGAACATAACACCCCCGAGTCCTCTTTTTGAAGAGGGCTGGGGGGTGTGCGCACTGAAACAGATTATTTACTAAAGGTATCATAATAAAATAGCACTCGTTTTACGGAGCTTAAAACCTACGACCATCGGGTTGTTTGAAAAAGGCTTAGGGGAAAGCATTTTCAAGTTTCATATTTTAGGAGGCACTATCCAGCCAAAATTCTCACCTCAGGGCACTAAAAGGGCACTATTTCTTTAAAATCTGCATAAAATCAGTATATATTAGTAAAAGTGTTTTTCTGCAAATCGCCAATTACTCGAGGTTAGTCGAAATTGCCACAGTTTAATATAGTCATATACCCGCCCTC
>CAMZIK010000142.1 GCA_947307175.1 uncultured Clostridia bacterium | reverse complement strand
AACGCCAACCCTTTAAGAGGACTTTACGAGCTGAGCGTCAAGGCAACAGAGGCTTATGAGAACGCACGTGAGAGCGTGAGAAGATTCATCGGTGCAGCAAGCACAAAGGAGATAGTTTTCACACGCAACGCTACCGAGAGCCTTAACCTTATCGCTTTCAGCTGGGGACAGGCAAATATCGGTGAGGGCGACGAGATACTCGTGAGCATCTCCGAGCATCATTCAAACCTTCTGCCGTGGCAGCTGCTTGCAAAGCGAAAGGGTGCAAAGCTGAAATACCTTGAATGTGACAGCAGCGGAAAGTATACTGCACAGGCACTTGAAAAGGCTCTGACGCCAAAGACCAAGCTGTTTGCGATCGCACAGATATCAAATGTTTTTGGCAGGCTCAACCCGATAAAGGAGTTCGCTGAGATCGCACACAAAAACGGAACGCTCATCGTCTGCGACGGTGCTCAGAGCGTACCGCACATTCCCGTTGATGTGCAGCAGCTCGGCGTTGATTTCCTTGCATTCTCGGGGCACAAGATGCTCGCACCTATGGGTATAGGCGTGCTTTATGCAAAGCAGGAGCTGCTTGAAAAAATGCCGCCGTTCCTTTCGGGCGGTGAGATGATAGAATATGTCACCCGTGAAGATGCGACCTATGCTGAGCTTCCGCACAAATTTGAGGCGGGTACGGTAAATGCCGGCGGTGCTGTCGGACTTGCGGCGGCGATAGATTACATAAACGAGCTTGGCTTTGATGCGATACAAAAGCGTGAGGACGAGCTTACAGCTTATGCGTTCGGCGAGATGAAAAAGATACCCCATATCAATATCATAGGTGCGGACGATGCAGGCGATCACCATGGCATACTGACATTCACCGTGGACGGCGTTCACCCGCACGACATCGCTGCGATATTTGATGCCGACGGTGTTGATATCCGTGCAGGTCACCACTGTGCACAGCCGCTGCATCAGTTCCTTGACGTACAGTCTACCGCAAGGATGAGCCTTGCTTTTTACAACGACGAAAACGACATAAAGCGTTTCATCACTACGCTTTCATCAATAAGGAGGAGAATGGGATATGACAACTGACAGCTTTTACGGCGAGGTCCTTGCCGATCACAATCTTCACCCGCTGCACAGACACGAGCTGACCTGTGCAACGCACTGCTGCAAAGGTCTTAATCCTACCTGCGGCGACAACATCGAGCTTCATCTTGACATTCATGACGGTATAATAGTCAACGGCTCATTCACAGGCATAGGCTGTGCTATCTCTCAGGCAAGTGCGGATATAATGCTTGAACTTATTATAGGGAAAACTCTTGACGAGGCAAAACGCTACACTGAGCTTTTCAGAAAAATGATAAGCGGTCTGATAAGTGACGATGAGCTTGAGGAGCTTGAGGAAGCAGGTGCACTTCTGAACGTTTCAAAGATGCCTGCAAGAGTAAAGTGTGCACTTCTGAGCTGGAACACAATGGAGAAGCTGCTTGACGAGGACAATGATAAGCAAGGAGGAGATGCGAAATGAAGATAAATACCAAGGTCGAGCTGGGGATAGTTGCACTTACAGATATAGCCGTACATTCCGAAAACGGTGAGTCTGTGCGTTCATCGGATATCGCCGACAGACAAAACATCTCGCAGAAATATCTCGAACAGATACTGCTGGGACTTCGTCAGGGCAAGTTCGTAAAGGCACAGAAAGGCATTCACGGCGGTTATCAGCTTTCACGTCCTGCTGACAGGATAATGCTGTGTGATATACTCAACACCCTTGACAACAATATCCTTGCCAATACCTACGAGCCGGACGACAAGCAGCCTGACGGCATTCGTGCATCGGTGAACAACTGTCTGTGGTCAAATCTCAACAGCTATATGAGAAGCTTCATCGAGGATATGACCCTGGCGGATCTTATAAAGGAATACAAGGAATTCTCTGCAAAGGAAAAGGACTATATGTACTACATTTAGAAAAGGGAGGAAAGTAAAATGCCATTAAGACTTAAAGAGACGCTGCCCGTCATAGAAAAGCTTAAAAAGGAAAATATATTTGCTATGACAGAGGAGCGTGCAGAGCATCAGGATATAAGACAGCTGAAGATAGCTGTTCTCAACCTTATGCCCGACAAGGAAAGCACAGAGCTTCAGCTTTTAAGGCTGCTCTCAAACTCACCGCTTCAGATAGAGGTGACGTTCATCAGACTGGTCACCCACCAATACAAAAACACACCCGCATCTTATCTGCTCAACAACTATCAGCCGTTTTATCAGATCGAGGGCAAATACTTCGACGGGCTTATAATCACGGGTGCTCCCGTTGAAAAGCTGGAGTATGAAGATGTCGATTACTGGGGCGAGCTGACATCTATATTTGAATGGAGCAGGCTGCATGTCACATCAACGCTGTATCTGTGCTGGGCTGCACAGGCAGGTCTGTACTACCATTACGGCGTATCCAAATATGAGCTTGACAAAAAGCTCTCGGGCATCTTCAGACATACCGTCAGAGATCCCTCAAACGAGCTTTTGCGGGGTATAGACAAAAACTTTTTCGCACCGCATTCAAGATACACCGGGATAAGCAGAGAGGATATAGACAAAAACAGCAAGCTGACTGTTGCTGCCGACTCGGAGGAAACGGGTGCGTACATTATTGTTGACGATGACGGAAATGTCTTTGTCAACGGTCACCCCGAGTACGATCTGTACAGGCTGTCCGAGGAGTACATACGTGATACGGACAAGGGACTTTCGCCCGACGTTCCGAAGAACTATTTTCCCGATGACGATCCGGACAGAGAGCCCGAGAGCTGCTGGCTGAGCACATCGAATCTGCTTTTTACCAACTGGCTGAATTACTTTGTATACCAGATAACACCGTACGAATTCAAATAAGCATAAAGAGCGTTGTTCAAAACGAACAACGCTTTTTTAGACTGTCGATCAAAGTTTATAGTTCAACACTTATTATTAGTATTTGCACCCGAAGGGGTTCGGGGGCGACCGGAAAGCCCCCGAAAACAAACATTTTGATATCTATCGAGCAATACTGTCGTTTGTTCCTATCCTTGAAAACAGACCCTGCAATATGAACAGAGCGTTGTTCAAAACGAACAACGCCCTTTTTTACAATATCTTATCTGCGATAATTTTTTCAAGCACCGCATCTATCGCACCGCTGACCTCAAACACCCGCACATTCCTGCTTATCAGATATGCTGCCGCACCCTCGCCTATCTTCTGCACCAGCAGTGCGTCGCAGTCGGAAAGCAGTTCTATTATCTTATCAAACCGTGTGGTGTCGTGTCCGAGCTGATGCTGACAGGCAGCGACTGCGTCACGCACCTCCAGAAAAGTGTGTCCGTTCTCGCCGAGTTCATATACACGGAAAAACTTTGCGTGACCGAAATGCTCGTTGACGGTAAAGCCGTCGCTCGTTGCAACTGCGACCTTAGACATGATATCAACTCCCTTTTAAAGAATAGGCTGCCGCAGAAAAACGGCAGCTTGTTTGTTTTACTTGTATGTTGCAAGTGCTGTGTTGTAAATGTCCTCTATCACTCTAAGTCCGCCTGTGTAGCCGACATAGTTGGTTGTCAGCACGATGCGGTAAGGTGTAGGACAAGCGATAGAAACAAAGTCTGCATCTATCTCGGCTGCAAGCTCCTTGTCCCAGCCGCTGCCGAGGATAAGTCCCCTTCCCTTGTGGTCAAGACCTCTGATGATGTCCTGCATCGCACCCGCATCGGGGTCAAAGTAGACGGGGATCTCACGCTTATCCGAGGTCGCCTTGATGTCGGCAGCTATCTGCTCCTGATACTTAGCGGGGACATTGTCGACGATGAACTGCTCCTTGGGGACAACTCCTGTCTCGTGAAGCAGGAACTTTGTCAGTCCTGTGACGTAGCCTGCGTCGTGCAGGATATGCACATAGCTCGGCAGACCGTAGCGGAACTCGAGCAGGAAGGTAGCGAGGTTGTCAAGCTCCTCATAGTATGCTTTCTCCTCCTCGGCTATGAAGGCTCTTGCCTTTTTCTCGTCTATCTCCGCACCTTGCTCAAGAGCAAAATCGACTACGCCGTTTAGGAATTTAGTCGTCTCGTTCGCACCGATAGGCAGATAGCCGAACTTGAAATACGGCTGACCGTAGCGACGTTCAAGATTCTTAACGATAGGCTCGCCGTACCAGGGCGAAACGAACACGTTGAAATTCGCCTTGGGTATAGTCTGCCATTCCTTTACGCCGCCCGAATGAGGACCGAAAAGAATGTTGACCTTCAAGCCGAGTCCCTCGAGCAGTCTTTTGTATTCTTTGAGGTTGCCTTTCCAGAACTGATCCTGATAAGGTATCGATGCTATGACGTTGACGAGGTTCTTTTCGCTGCGTGACGGATTTTCCTCCTCAAAGCGGCTCACATACTGGTCGATTATCGCATTGACAACAGCCGAATGTGAAACGTAGTTGTTGGACTTGAAGCCCGAGGTCTCAACGTGGACTATCGGCCTGTCCTCTTCATAAAGGAATTCATCGGTAACACTTGCAACGTCGTCACCCACGATGCCTGCGGTACAGCCCGTTACAACGACCTGAAGATCGGTGTCAAGGACCTTGTATGTATTTTTGATTATATTGCGGAGCCTGTCTGTGCCGCCGAAAACTACCTCTTTCTCGCTGAAATTGGTACAGGGTGCGGTCTCGCCGCCCGCATAGCCTGCCGAGCGCTCAAAAAAGCCTTTTATCATAACGCCGCAGCCGGGTCCCGAATGAAGTATCGGCACAGCACGAGGTATCGCCACCACCGTCTGCAAAGCGCCTATCGCACAGGTATAGCGCTCCTGTTCAATCAATCCTGCCATTTCTATTCTCCTTTACTTTCCCAAGAATGTATACGGCTCCTGTTCAAGCCACCATTTTGTATACGGGTTTGACGAGTGCTTTGCGAGGTTCTTTACAAACTCGTCGTTCTCGATAGTTTCAAGTATGCGCTCGCCGTAGTTCACAAGTCCCTCGTAGCCCATTCCGAAATGCTCGTCACCGACAAGCAGAGACGGGATACCGAGCTTTGCTCCCCACAGCGTCATGCCGCCGTGTCTTGCAAGAAGAATGTCGGGCTTGATGCGGTTGAGCACATTGACAAGCTCGAATTCCTGCTTGTTGCAGACGTTGTAATTGGGCACATCGCCGTAGTCCTCAACGGTATGTCTGAGCGTATCTGCCCTTTCGTCCTCGTTGTCGTACTGCGGATCGTGGTGGAAGATCGCTGCACCCTGCGGATCCATTCCAAGCTCTTTGAGCAGTGCAAGCAGCGAGTGACCGTGCGATGCACCTGCGGTAACGTATGCGGTCTTTCCTTTGAGCTTTTCACGCAGAGCCTCGATCTTGGGCAGATACTCTTTCTTTTTGCATGCAAGCAGCTCCTCGACCTCTTTTTCCTTGCCGAGTATCTGACCGATCTCTCTGAACCAGCGGTCTGTCTGGGCAATACCGTACGGCGGTGAGTTCCTTATCTCGGGAACGCCGAACGACTGCTCCAGTGCTGCACCGAGATAGCTTCCCAGCGTTGAGCAAGCCTGTACGGTCAGTGCAGCCTCGCTTGAATAGCTCAGACTGTCAACCGTTGAAAACGGAGTGATATAGTTCGGCTCGTAGCCAAGCTCTGCGAACCACTCACGGAAGATGTCGCTGCCCCAGAAATTGATGACATTTATGATGTTTCTCTTTTGTCTTGCAGGCTTGATTATCTTTCTTGCGATGCCATGATAGCCTGCATCGAAGCCCGATGTCCACATCTTTGAACGGAAGCCCTCGCAGAATACTGCGACAACGGGTATCCCAAGCTCTTTCTCTGCGGCGTTGGTCACGCTCTCAACATCGTCGCCTATGATACCTGCGGCACAGGTCGTTATGACGAAGATCGCCTTTGGCTTTGCTCTTTTGAACACCTCACGGATAGCGGATTCGAGCTTTTTTGCACCGCCGTAGATAGTGTCCTTTTCTTCAAGGTTAGTCGAAAATATCTTTCTCTGTGTCGGGTGGTCGAGCTGGCGAAGGTAAGCGTTTACACGGTATGTAAAAGCAAACTCGTGCAGACAGGTCGAGCAGCCCACAGGACCGTGCGAGATGATCGCAGCGTCCTGTATGAGCGTCAGCGTACAAGCGGCATTTGATGTGCCGCAGCCGAGGCACTGACTGAATGAACGGTTTTTATCCTTGAGCTTTGCACAGCCCGAGCAGGCTGAAACAAGCTCCTTTGCAGTACCCTGAAAGCCTGTTATCGAGCCGAGGCGTATCTCTCTTATTTCCACCTCGGGTATATTCAAATTGACTTTACTCATAAAAGCACTCTCCTATCAGATCCTGTAATCGGCTTCAACGTTTTCCATAAGTCCGTACTCAAAGAGTATCTCTTCAAGTCTTTCCTGTGTCATCGGCTTGGGGATCACGAACATATCGTTCTGCTCGATCTTTTCTGCGAGTGCTCTGTACTCGTCTGCCTGTCTTGACTGCGGGAAGTGCTGGATAACGGTTTTCTTTCTGATCTCTGCTCTCTGAACATCGTTGTCACGGGGAACAAAGTGTATCATCTGTGTTCCGAGCTCCTTTGCGAAGGCTCTTACAAGCTCTGCCTCACGGTCAACGTTTCTGCTGTTGCAGATGATACCGCCCAGCCTTACGCCGCCCTGACGGGCATATCTTGCGATACCCTTTGAGATGTTGTTTGCCGCATAAAGCGCCATCATCTCGCCGCTGGCTACGATGTAGATCTCCTTTGCCTTGCCCTCACGGATAGGCATTGCGAAACCGCCGCAGACAACGTCTCCAAGGACATCGTAGAAAACATAGTCAAGATCCTCGGTGTATGCTCCGAGCCTTTCGAGAAGTCCGATCGAGGTGATGATACCACGTCCTGCACAGCCGACACCCGGCTCCGGTCCGCCCGACTCAACGCACTTTGTACCCATAAAGCCTTCCTTGAGGATAGAATCGAGCTCGATCTCGTCCTCGCCCTGATCTCTGAGGGTATCAAGCACCGTTTTCTGATGCAGTCCGCCGAGCAGCAGTCTTGTTGAGTCCGCCTTCGGGTCACAGCCTACGACCATTACGTGGTTGCCTCTCTCGACCAGTCCCGCAGTAAGATTCTGCGTGGTAGTCGACTTGCCTATGCCTCCCTTTCCGTATATTGCGATCTGTCTTAATTCCTTAGCCATTTTACTTTACCTCCATATATTCATTCTTATTATCAGCCGTGTGAAAATGTATCCTGTCTTGACAGCCTTTGCAGGTCAACATATATCCTGTCGCCGAAATCCTCTCCGCCGGGTATGCCGACCGCATCGGCACGGCAGCGCTGACAGTGTCTGAAAACATCAATATACTTTGATGCTCTGAGTATCGCTCTTTCCCGTTCCATACAGTCGGGTTCCCTGCTGTCTTTGAGCTTGTGCTGCGGTATCAGCGGGATAATATTGTATATGCTCGCACCTGCCTCGGCAACGGTCTGTGCTATCGTTTCGATATGATCCGAATTGATCTCGGGCACAAGCACGGTATTGACCTTCAGTGTGATGCCTGCGTCGCTTACGAGCTTTATGCCTTTGAGCTGCTGCTCTAT
>CAMZIK010000141.1 GCA_947307175.1 uncultured Clostridia bacterium | reverse complement strand
TGCAAGGATCAATAACCGTCCTGTCAATGTATCGCTTTTGAAGCAGATCGGGGAAATGCTTGTAAATATTCACGGTCAGCATGATAATCAGATACTGCTCTCAGCCGACAGACACATTGATATACTTGATTCTTATGCAGAATCAGAGGCTATGCTCAACGATTATCAGAATTCTTTTCACGAGCTTCAGAAACTTGCAAAGAGGATTAACACCCTGAAAAGCGATGCAGGAAAAAAGCAATTCAGGATCTCACAGCTTTATGATACCATAAACGAGATAGAAAAGAGCATGAGGACGAGGAAATTAAAGCCGAGCTTAATGTTTCAAGAAATGCGGTAGCATTATCCGAAGCGATCTACGCTGCAAATGCTGTTCTCTCAGGCAGCGATGATTCATCGGGAACGGTTGAAAACATAGGAACAGCTAATTCGTATATTACAAACTATGCGGATATTATGCCCGAACTTGCGCTGCTTTGCGAGAGGCTTGAAAGTGCAAAGATAGAGATCCAGGACATTTCACAGGAGCTCGACTCAATACTTGGCAAACTGAATGTTGATCCGAAAAGATTTGACTGGCTCAATCAAAGAAGCGACGATCTGCGTAAGATATGCAAGAAATACGGTCCTACGCTTGATGCTGTGCTTAAAACCCTTGAGGATTCAAAAAAAGAGCTTTCCGAGCTTGAAAACAGCGAACAGGATCTTTCTAAGCTTGAAGAGCAAAAGACAGAGCTGCTTACACAAGTCTCAAAAAAAGCTCTTGAACTTTCCGCTTTCCGTAAAAAAGCAGCAGAACGCTTTGTTAAACAGGTTACTGATGAGCTTGAATTTCTTAATATGCCAAATGTTAAACTTGTTGTTGATTTTAAACAAGGCAAGCTTACGCTTAAAGGAATGGACAGCATTGAGTTTCTCATTTCTGCTAACCTGGGCGAACAGCCAAGACCGCTTGCAAAGATCGCATCGGGCGGTGAGCTTTCAAGGATCATGCTCGCTCTTAAAAACGTTATAGCAGAAAAAGATGCGATCGGAACCCTTATCTTTGACGAAATAGATACGGGTGTCAGCGGAAAAGCTGCGCAAAAGATAGGTTTAAAGCTCAGACAGATAGCTCGTTTCAGACAGGTGCTGTGTGTTACTCACCTTTCTCAGATCGCTGTTATGGCTGATAATCATATCCTTATCGAGAAAAATATCATCGGTGAAAGAACTGTTACTACCGTAAGGACACTTGCGCAGGACGAAAGAAAACACGAGATCGCAAGAATAATGGGCGGAAACAGTATTACACCGCTTTTGCTTGAAAATGCTCAGCAGCTTATAGATGAAGCTAAGAACTATAACGCTAAGACAGAATAAGGATTTATTTAACTGGCAGGTTTATTTATCCTGCCTTTTTTTATGCGAAAAATGTCATTATGATGTTGACTATTTCATTTAAAAATGGTATAATTACTTTTGTATATGGAATTAGAAAGGTCGTGCTATAATGAAGGTCAAACTGCTTGCCCATACACCTGATGCAGAAAGGATTATCGCTACCGCTGCAAAGCTGTGCTATTCTTCAAGTGACATCGAATCTTTGAAAGATGGTCTGACTGACGAAAAAGTTGAAAGCTTTGTTGCTATGATCGCATCTATCGGTCATGAAAGCGTTATGGAACATGTCAGCTTTACCTTTGGTATCGAAGGAATATCACGTGCTTGTTCTCACCAGCTCGTAAGGCATAGGATCGCATCATATTCCCAGAAAAGCCAGCGTTATGTCAACGAGAACGGTTTTGAATTCATAACTCCGCCCGAGATAGAAGCAGATGCAGAAGCAAAGGCTGAGTTTGACAAACAAATGGCCGCACTGACCGAAAGCTATAATAAAATAGCTGAAATACTTACAGCCAAGCATACAAAGACTTTTATCGAGCAGGGCATGGACGAGAAGGAAGCAGCGTCAAAAGCAAGAAAGAAAGCTAATGAAGATGCGAGATTTGTTCTGCCTAATGCCTGTGAGACAAAGATAGTTGTTACTATGAACGTCAGAAGCCTTTTCAACTTTTTCAAGCATCGCTGCTGCAACAGAGCGCAGTGGGAAATAAAGGCTGTCGCAGATGAAATGCTCAGGCTTTGCCGTGAAGTCGCTCCTAACGTTTTCAAAAAAGCAGGACCTTCATGCTATATGACAGGGAAGTGTCCCGAAGGAAAAATGACTTGCGGAGAATTCAGCGAAGTAACTGCGTTTTATAAAGATCTTAAATAACGGGAGGCATATTATGATATATGTATTTCTTGCAGACGGATTTGAGGAAATGGAAGCCCTTGCTCCGATAGATATACTCAGACGTGCAAAGGCAGAGGTAAAGACTGTCGGTGTAACTGACAGCAGTAAAGTTGTCGGCGCTCATAAGGTGACTGTCAAGCCTGATATTTCCGTTGATGAGATCAAGCTTGATGATGATCTTGAAATGATCGTGCTTCCGGGAGGAATGCCGGGAACACTTAATCTTGAAGCAAGCGATAAAGTTCAGAAAGCGATCGATTTCTGTGCCGATAACGGCAGATATATTGCAGCTATCTGTGCTGCACCGTCTATACTCGGCCATAAAGGTCTTCTGAAAGGCAAGAAGGCTACATGCTTCCCTGGATTTGAAAAGGATCTTGAGGGAGCAGATGCTGTTAATGAACTTGTTGTAATAGACGGAAAGATCATTACAGGCAAGGGTGCAGGTGCATGCATCGAATTCGGTCTGAAAATTGCAGAGATAATTGTCTCGGCAAAGGTATCTCAGAACATCAGGTCGGGTCTGCAATGCAAATAAACGATAAAAAACAGCTCAGAGCATACTACAAACAGCTAAGGCGTTCAATGAATGGTTCAGTAAAGCAAAGCTCTGACAGCAGGATCGCCGCTGCATTTTTGGAAAGTGATTTTTACAGGGAGTGCGATGAGCTGCTTGTATATGTTTCATTTGATATTGAAGTCGGAACACTTGATATAATTAAAACGGCTCTTAACGAAAAGACAGTCTATTGCCCAAAATGTGTTTTTGGAACGAATATCATGGAGTTTTACAGAATAGGCAGTTTTGATGACCTTTCACAAGGAAGCTACGGGATACTTGAGCCTTGTACAGGTGATAGACCTGTTGACTTTTTCAGTAAAAATTCGTTATGCGTTGTTCCGGGATTATCATTTGACAAAAACGGTTATAGACTTGGATTCGGTAAAGGCTATTACGACAGATTCCTATCGAGCTTTAACGGAACTTCCGTTGGGATTTGCTATGAAAACTGTCTGAGTGAAAGCCTTCCGGCTGACGAGTATGATATATGTGTTGATCACCTTATTACCGAAAACAGGTGTGTTTCTTTTGGTATGAGAAAGGAAGAGATTTATGGATAACAAAGAACTCAGCCTTGAAGAAATACTTGCAGAAAATGCAGGTAACAGATCTTCAGATGAAGAATTCTCCGCTGAGACAAAAGCTGATGATCTGATCGAAGAAGTCGGCGAGGAAGAAGAAAGCCTATCTCAGAAGCGTATGCTGACAGCTGATGAGATACTTTCCGGCGATAGTCTTGATGATATTCAGGAGCATTACGACAAGCTTACAGCCGACGAAATACTTGCTGATAAAGATCATGCTGAAGATACGGTTTCAGATCCAGAGACAGATGAGTTGTCTGAGAATGATGATGAATACTATGATGATGAACAAACCGATGATGATGAGTTCTATGATGATGAACCTACCGTTGTTATGCCCAAGCATCGCAGAAGCTCAGACCGCTATTACGAAAACAGCGCAAGAAGACCGAGGCGCAGGAGAAAAGATCAAAGGAAGCAGCAAAAACCGAGCAAGTTCAACGGCACTATTTTCGGCGGTATAATCCTTACATGTATCATTCTGACTATCTCAATAGTGCTTGCTATCACAGGAATATCCGTTGCTACCGAATACTATGGCATCGGAAAAGACGACAAGGATGTTATTTTTAATATCCCTGAAGGTTCAACAAATGAAAAGATAGCTGACCTTTTATATGAAAACGGAATAATAAGGAACAAGACTCTTTTCCTTTTGGCTCTGAAAATAGAAAAGCCGGAAACTATTTATCCTGGAGATATTACGCTTCAGGCGTCAATGGGCTATCCTGACGTTATCGAAAAGCTTTCTACCCAGCGTAAAAAACTCCAGACTGTTGATGTCACTATCACTGAAGGCATGAATCTGCTTGAAGTTGCAAATCTGCTTGAAAAGAATAAAGTTTGCAAAGCAGACGATTTCCTTTTTGAATTCAATAAATCTCAGGGATTCGATTTTGAAAAGGATCTTGGTATAAATAAAGACGCATTCTATAAAATGGAAGGATATTTCTTCCCTGAAACATACAACTTCTATGTAGATGATACCGCTTATAATGTTACAAAGATCGTGCGTGAACAGTTCCAAAGCGTACTCAATGCGGATATTATGCGTCAGATCAAAGCAAGCAAGTATAATCTTAACCAGATAATTACCATTGCTTCTATCGTTCAGCTGGAATCAGCCAACGAAAAAGAAATGCCTAAGGTCGCTTCTGTATTCCTCAACAGACTGAAAGAACCAGATACATATCCTAATCTCCAGTCAAATACAACATACAAGTATATTGATAATGTCATAAAGAAAAAAGCGATCGATTCTACATCTGCTGATTTCTATGCAAATCTGTATGACACTTATAAATGTACAGGACTGCCTGCAAGCCCGATATGTAATCCGGGACTTGCTGCAATAAAAGCAGTTCTCAATCCTGAAAAGACCGATTACTATTTCTTCTGTCATAACCTTTCGACCGGCGAATCCTTCTTCGCAAGAACCAATGAAGAACACAATGCAAATATGAAGAAGGCTGGTCTTGCTTAAAAAAGAGGTATAAAATGTCGGAACTTCTTGAAGTTTTATCACCTGTCGGTGATATGGAAAGATTATATGCAGCACTCGATTTCGGAGCTGATGCCGTCTATTTAGGCGGTTCATGCTTCGGAATGAGAGCAGCATCTGCAAATTTTGATGCCAAAACACTTGCGCAGGCTTGTAAGGTCACACACGAAAGAGGAAAAAAACTTTATCTTACCTGCAACACCCTGCCCAGAAATTTTGAGATACCACAGCTTGAAGGCTTTATAAAAGATGCTGTCGATGCAGGCGTTGATGCTCTTATCGTAAATGATATTGGCGTTTTCGCAGCAGTAAAGCGTTTTGCTCCTGATATGGAGATACACGTTTCAACTCAGGCTGGTATTGTCAATTATGCCACAGCAAATGAATTTTACAATATGGGCGCAAAAAGGGTAGTGCTTGCAAGGGAACTATCGCTTGAAGAGATTGCTGAGATCAGGGACAAAACACCAAAAGAGCTTGAGATCGAATGCTTTGTACACGGTGCGATGTGTGTCAGCTTTTCAGGAAGATGTCTGCTTTCGCAATATCTTGTTGACAGAGATGCAAACCGTGGTGAGTGTGCGCAGCCATGCAGGTGGGGATACCATCTTATGGAGGAAAAGCGCACAAATGAGTTTTATCCTGTTTTTGAAGATGAAAGCGGCACTTATATCCTCAATGCAAAGGATATGTGTGCGATCGAACATCTCGATAAGCTTGCAAAAGCAGGTGTGAATAGCTTTAAGATCGAAGGCAGAGCAAAGTCGTCCTATTATGTTTCTGTAATAACAAATGCATACAGGAAGGCTATGGATATTTATAGATCCAATCCTGAAAACTATGTCCTGCCTCAGTGGATAAAAGACGAAGTTTTCAAGGTAAGCCACAGAGCGTACTGCACAGGATTTTTCTTTGGTCACCCAAAACAAAGCCAGTATTACGGCGACGGCGGATATATCAGAGAATATGACGTTGTTGCGATAGTTGAGGGCTGTTCAAACGACAGGATCTACGCACAGCAAAGAAACAAGTTCAATAAAGGCGATGAGCTTGAGATCCTTTCTCCCGAAGGCGAGCCTATAAAGCTTATTGCTGAACACCTTTTCAACGAAAACGGTGAGGAGATAGAAACGGCAAACCACGCAATGATGGAGCTATCTATCCTATCTGATATAGTTGTTCCGAAAAATTCGATAATCAGAATGAAAAAATAACAAAACAAGCTGTCTTTTCCTGCTAAGAGAAGACAGCTTGTTTTGTTATTTTTTGTTATCATTTTTTAGTCCGGCGATAGGGGAGGACTCAGCAGCCTTTTGAAGCTCGCTGTTGGAGATATGAGTGTATATCTCAGTCGTAGCTATGCTTTTATGTCCGAGTACCTCTTTCAGAACAAGCGTATCAACGCCGTTTTTGTACATCATTGTTGCAGCTGAGTGCCTGAGTTTGTGAGTTGTGATGCCCAGATTTGAAAGTCCTGCAAGTTTGAGCTGTTCTTCAACTATCTGCTGGACACGGCGCTTGTTTATCCTTGTTTTATTGGCTGAAAGAAAAATAGCCTTTTCATCGACATTCGGTCTGTAATTTTTGATATAGTCTTCAAGGGCATCTATACAGACATCGTTAAGATAAACGATGCGTTCCTTTCGTCCTTTACCGAAAAGACGCAACGTGCGGTTTTCTTTGCTGTAATCGTTCAGATCAAGCCCAACAAGCTCGCTCAGACGCATCCCACATGTCAGAAACAGCACAAGCATACAGAAATCACGCTGTTTATGCTTTGATTCAACGTTCTTCAATAGTTGTATGCTCTGATCGGTGGTAAGGTATTTGGGCAGCGACTGTTTTATTCTCGGAAGTTCAAGATCGACCATAGGATCGTTATTTATAAGGGCTGCTTTCTTGTGCAGATAAGAATAAAACTGTTTAAGAGCAGAGCATTTTCTTGCTCGTGTGGTAACTGAATTATTCCGCTGCTGAGAAAGATAACCAAGATAAACATATGCATCGTTGAGCGAGAAACTTTCGACCCATTCAAGGGGAGTGTCATTTATAGCGATCTGTGAAAAATCTTCGTTCTTTGCCGTTCTGTGTTTGATGTGAAGATACCTGAGAAATGTCCTTATATCAATATAGTAAGCCTCAACAGTTCGCTCGCCTCTGTCTTTTACGACCTTCATATATGTAAGAAAATCATTCAGATAATACGGGCAATCATCAAGATATTCGCTTTTCATTATTACACCCCTTGAAAAAAAACTATACCTTTATTATAATCTATCATAACTACTGTGTCAAGAAGCATCTGCGGCATTGACAGTATAAGTATGTTATGCTATAATTGTATAAAATAATCTGCCTGTGCAGAAAAGATGGGAGAATTGTAATATGAGTTCAAATGTCAGACCGGACAGCATGGAGAGAATAACCACAGAAGCACTTGCAAATGCCTTTATTGACGAGCATGTAAAAGAGCTTCAGGCTCAGATCGGCGATAAGAAAGTCCTTCTTGCGCTTTCGGGCGGTGTAGACAGTTCTGTTGTTGCAGCTCTGCTTATAAAAGCAGTCGGAAAACAGCTCGTTTGCGTACATGTAAATCATGGATTGCTCAGAAAAGGGGAGCCTGAACAGGTCGTTGAGGTTTTCAAAAACCAGATGAATGCTAATCTGGTTTATGTTGATGCAGTAGACAGATTCCTTGATAAGCTCGCAGGTGTTGCCGAGCCTGAGAAGAAAAGGAAAATTATAGGTGCTGAGTTTATCAGAGTATTTGAGG
>CAMZIK010000140.1 GCA_947307175.1 uncultured Clostridia bacterium | reverse complement strand
ACCCTTCTCCAAAAGGGTTTCCCCCAGCTGCCCAACAGGTTTGCTGCGGTAAATTATGATTTATTGCAGGAGGATAAAATGAAAAGAGAACTTGGAATTGCAAGGTGTGGGCTTGCGTGCTGCCTTTGCAGCGAGAACGTGAAATGCAAGGGCTGCGGTGAGGACGGCTTCATGGAGCTTGACTGGTGCAAAGACGCCGAGTGGTGCGAGAACAGAAAATGCTGCATCGCAAAGGGCATAACCGCCTGCTATGAATGCGGCGAGAGCGACTGCAAAAAAGGTCTGTTCGTCAAAACACCGAAAGCCGCAGGCTTCACCGAATTTGTACGCAGATACGGCAAAAACGAGCTGCTTGACTGCCTTGAACGCAACGAAAAGGCAGGGATAGTTTATCACCGTGAAGGCATCATCGGCGACTACGACGGCTTTGATAATATCGAAGCGCTGATAGAGTTTATCAGAACAGGAAAGAAAACAAATGCTTGACAAAAGAGCGCTGGTGTGTTATACTGTTTGCTGTGATAGCATAGTATCACTTTACTACGATAAACAAAACTGAGATAAAATTGTTTCACGTAAAACATTAGTTCGGTTTGCGCTTGAGGCTTTGTCTTGAAAAATGGGGGATAAAAAATGGAGTGTCCATACTGCAAAAAAGAGATGAAAAAGGGTATCCTGTCGGGAGATTCAAGGCAGGGCATCGCCTGGAAAGAGGGCGACAAGAGAGCGTCCATACTTGACAGAATGGGCGGCGCACATCGTCTGACTGCGGCAAAGAGCAACCTTTCGACTTTCAAGATAGTGGCGCATTTTTGTCCTGACTGCAAAAAGATGATAATAGACACAGACATTCAGGAATGATCACAGGGGTAATTGGTATGGTAAAAAACATCGTGTCTGCGGTACTTTTCGGCATTGGTATGAGCTGTATCTGGTGTGTGGCGCTTCATTCGGCGGCGGGCATCGGCTTGGGTATTCTTTTTGGTGTGGCGTTTGCGTCATCAATAGGGCTTATCCGTAAAGGCAGGAAAAAGACCGACAGCGAGAAAAATACAGATGAGGTAGTAAAATGAGTGAACAGCTTTGGAGAAAAAATCTTATAAACATAACGCCGTATGTGGCGGGCGAACAGCCTAAAAGCGATAAGATAATCAAGCTCAATGCAAACGAGAACGCTTATCCGCCGTCGCCGAAAGTACGGGAGATACTCGATAAGGCAAGACCTGAGGATATGCGCCGCTATCCCAGCGCAGATGCGGGTCCGCTGAGAGAAGCACTTGCGAAAAGGGCAGGGCTTGATATTGAAAATGTGTTCGTTTCAAACGGTTCCGACGACGTTCTTGCAACGGCTTTCCGTGCGTTTTTCAACAGTGACAAGCCGATAGTTTATCCTGACATCACCTATTCGTTCTATCCTGTGTGGTGCGATCTTCTGAAGATACCAAGCAGGACAGTTCCTGTGGGTGAGGATTTCCACATCAGCGCAGAAAGCCTTTACGGATCGAACAACGGCGGAGTAGTTTTTGCAAATCCGAATGCGCCGACTTCTCTTGCGGAAAACAGAGAGTTTATAAAGGACGTGCTTGAACACAACAAGGACTGCATCGTTATCGTAGATCAGACTTATGTTGACTTTGCTGATGAAGGCATCGATTGCCTTGACCTGATAAAAGAATATGACAACCTGCTTGTTACACATACCTTCTCAAAGTCACGTTCTATGGCGGGTATGCGAATAGGTGAGGCTTACGGCAGCAAGGAGCTTATAAAGTATATGCTTGCTGTAAAGGATTCTTACAACAGCTATCCTGTCAACAGGCTTTCTATCGAAACAGGCGTTGCAAGCGTTCTGGACGAGGAGTATTTCCAAAGCACGCTCAAAAAGGTGATAAATACCCGTGAAAGCGTAAGCGGACAGCTTTCGGAGCTTGGCTTTGAAGTTCCAAAGAGCCAGACGAATTTCCTTTTCGTAACGCACCCGAAATTCAAGGCTAAGGATATTTTTGAGTTCCTGCGTGAAAAGGGGATCTACATCAGATATTTCAACAAGCCCAGGATCGACGATCGCCTGCGAATAACCATCGGCACAGATGACGAGATGGAGCAGATGATCTCGCAAATAAAAGCTTTTATGGGCAAATAACAAAGGAGGAAGCTATGAAAAAAATTGCAAGAGTTCTGACAGCTGCTGTATTGTGCGTAAGCATGCTGACCGCCTGCGGAGATTCAAGCTCAAAGGCGGACACAAGCTCAAAATCCGACAGCAAGTCAGATTCAAACTATATTTATATCCAGCATCAGAAAACCGTCGATTCACCCGATTGGCTGACAAAGCTCGATGCGGTAAAGGACGCAGAGCAGATAATTGTTGTTGCGGGCGTCGGTGATACTACGGCATATGTCAGCATGCACGAAAAGAATAAGGACGGAAAGTGGGAGATGCTTCTTCAGACACCCGGATATATAGGTCTTGAGGGCATGGGCAACGCAGACTGCGATCACGCAAGAACTCCAATAGGTACATTCACTATCGACAAGGCATTCGGCATCGCTGATGACCCGGGCTGTCAGATGGAGTACACAAAAGTCACGGAGGATCATTACTGGTCGGGTGACAATCGTGAGGGTATGCACTTCAACGAATTCGTCAACATAAAGGACGTTCCGGGGCTTGACCCTGACGAGTGCGAGCACATCGTTGATTATAAGTATGAGTACAAATACTGTCTGAATATGGGCTACAACAAGGAGTGTATCCCGCAGAAAGGCTCCTGCTTCTTCTTCCACTGCACAGGTCTTGCAAAGCCATATACAGGCGGCTGCGTTGCGGTAAACGAGCCGATGATGAAGCTGATAATGCAAAAGGTAAAGAACGGCTGCAAGATAACCATTGACAAAGCCGACAAATTGGGCATAGATTTTGACGAGGTGAAAAAATACTATGTCGAAAAGGATATATAAAATGATAAAGAGGTAAGGATCGTCTTACCTCTTTATTTGTCTGTGTTCACCATTGATATTTTGAAAGGTCTACTCTGCCGTTTGTGACTTCAATGCCGTCGGCTTGCAGAAGCTTTATCTGTGCGTTTTCGCCGCCGAAAACGAAAGCCTTTGAGACCTCGCCGTTTCGGTTGACGACACGGTAGCAGGGGATATGTTTGGGATCGGGATTTGCGTGCAGGGCGTAGCCGACGACCCTTGCCCAGCGTGGATTTCCAGCCATTGCGGCGACCTGACCGTAGGTTGCAACTCTGCCTTTGGGTATGCTTTTTACGACCTCGTAGATGCGTTCAAAGATCTGACCTGACATTTGTTTTATCTCCTTGTTTTTTATTATTGTACCTGTCTGTTTATAAAATATTCCGCCGACTGATAATGTGTCTGCTGAGGTAATTCTCTTGGGAGTGTTTTCTCTCAAACTCTTTTTTAGACTTTTAGTCAATTTCAGCCATATGGGTCTTGTGCCCATATGGCTGAAATTCATTAAGAGGTTTAGGAAAGGGGTCTGGGGGATAACCCTTCTCAAAAGGGTTTCCCCCAGCAAAGACCTTATTCGTCGGATGGTTTGTTGGGCAGGGTAAAGATGAATTCGGTATATTCGCCTTTGACGCTGCGGACCATTATCTTTCCGCCGTGGAGCTTGATGATAGATCTTACGATATTAAGACCGAGACCAACGCCTGTTTTATCAAGACCTCTTGATTTATCGGTCTTATAGAATCTGTCGAACACTAAAGGAAGCTCGTCCTCGGAAAGACCTTCGCCGCTGTTTTTGATAGAGATAACGGTCATATCTCCTGACGGAGTGAAAGTGAACCTTATATATCCGTCCTCGTCAACGAACTTGATAGCGTTCTCGATGAGGTTGTACATTACCTGATGGACGAGGTCGTTGTCGGCGTAGAGGTTTACTCTGTCAACGTCAAGACCCTGTATCTCTATGCGCTTTTGCTCTATTCTCGGCTCGAATGTAACGAGAGTATCGACGATAGGTTCAAGCACGGAGAAAGAGGTCAGGTTCGGTTTAAGTTCGCCTGCTTCGATCTTTGCAAGGTTGAGCATACTGCGTACCAGTCTTGCAAGGCGGCGCACCTCGGAGGAAATTATCTTGAGATAATGCTTTTCTTCTTCCTTTGGTATCGTTCCGTCGAGCAGACCGTCAACAAAGCCGCTCATTGAGGTCATCGGCGTTCTCAGCTCGTGGGAAACGTTTGCAAGGAAGCTGTTTCTCATGGTGTCGTAGTTTTTAAGGCTGGCAGCCATTTCGTTGAAGGCGTTGCTGAGCTGCTCGTATTCCTCAACGTCATAGTCGGGAACGGTAACAGAGAAGTCGCCGTTTCCTATCTTCTTGGAGACTTCGGCTATCTCTTTTATCGGGTCGGTAAATTTGAGCGTAACTATGTAGACCAGGAACATAGCTACCGCAAGCACGCCGACCATTGAGATCAGAAATACTTCTGTGATGTTCCACATATAGTTTTCCTGCTGAGTTTTTGAGGAGAATGCGAGCATATAATACACAGGTCCGTTGCCCGAAAAGCTCATGCCTGTAATGTGCAGGTTCTGGGTGAAAGCACCGTCGCACTTTCCGTAGGTGTAGCTGCACTTTTCGCCGAAGGGTTCAAGCCCTTTTTCGCTTATCACTGTTGGTTCGACCTCTGTTGATGCAGCTGTGTTATAGATGATATAACCGGAGCTGTTGCACATCAGAAAATCTGCGTTGCTGCTGATGGAATATTCGTGCATTTTTGTGGTGACGGCAGCTTTCCAGTCGGCAGGATTCTTTTCAAGTTCATTCTGGGTAAACGAGACCAGAGCCTCGGTGTTTTTTATCATCAGGCTCTTTTTCTCATCTATGAAATACCTTGAAGAAACAAGCAGTAATACTGCTCCTAAGCATATAAAGCTTATGAGTATTACTGCTGTGCATAGTGCAAAGTATTTGAATACAATACTTTTTCTCTTATTCATAATGCGTTATTACTCGTGGCTCTCGGCAACCTCAAACTTATATCCTACGCCCCATACTGTCTTGAGCGCCCACTGATCCGACACGCCTTCGAGCTTCTCACGAAGTCTCTTGACGTGAACGTCGATAGTTCTTGAATCACCGTAATACTCAAAGCCCCATACTTCGTCAAGAAGCTGGTCACGGGTATAAACTCTGTTCGGATTTGAAGCAAGGTGGAACAGCAGCTCAAGCTCCTTCGGGGGAGTATCCAGTACCTGTCCGTTTACTCTCAGCTCGTATCTTGTCATATTGACAGAAAGCTTGTCGTACTTTACTTCCTTGATCTCAGCCTCAGCTGTGGACTGACCTACACGTCTGTAAACAGCCTTGATCCTGGCGATAACCTCCTTGGTGTCAAACGGCTTTACTATGTAGTCGTCAGCACCAAGTTCAAGACCGAGTACCTTGTCGAATGTCTCGACCTTAGCTGTTATCATAATGATAGGCACATTGGATTTCTTTCTTATCTCTCGGCATACCTGCCATCCGTCAAGCCCTGGGAGCATGATGTCAAGCAGGATGATGTCAGGTTTGAGCGCATTGAATTTAACGACTGCCTCCTCGCCGTCATGTGCAAGGATAACGCCGTAACCTTCCTTTTCCAGATAGAGCCTCAGAAGCTCGCAGATGTTCTTGTCGTCGTCAACGACCAAAACTCTTCCTAATGACATTTTCATCATCCTTTCGCTTTATTTTTACTTGGTACTTTCCTTTTTGCGATCCCCAAATTTGAACAAACAAAAATAAATATTTCAATTAATAAGATAAGTATAACAAATTCACAATGGAAGTGTATGAACTCAATATGAACAAACGATTAATTTTCCTGAGTTTACCGCAGTAAAGCGTTAAAAATGAAACAAGCTGATAACAATTTGTACTAAAAAACGGATAGTCGGGCTATCATATCGGGTCAGGAAAGCACGCAAAAGCGATAGTTTTTTAACAGGGGTGTTACAAATTAATAAAAATTATTTTTGCCTGACAAGCGATTTGTGCAAAGTGACAAAATTTCGAGAAAACCCTTTAAATGACTTGAAATTTCAAAAAAATATGCTACAATTAGTTTAGCACTCAAAGAGCGTGAGTGCTAAAACGTGTTTTTAATACATTATTATATAAGGAGGAACAATCATGACTATCAAACCGTTACAGGACAGAGTAGTTATCAAAATGGTCGAGGCAGAGGAGACTACCAAGAGTGGTATCATCCTTGCAGGTACAGCTAAGGAGAAGCCGCAGGTCGCTGAGGTAGTAGCTGTCGGAGAAGGAAAGAAGGACGTTACGATGACTGTCAAGGTCGGTGACAAGGTGCTTATCAGCAAGTACAGCGGCACAGATGTTAAGCTTGACGGACAGGAATATACCATTGTTAAGATGGAAGACATTCTTGCAGTAGTAGAATAATTTTTGGAGGTAATCACTATGGCAAAACAGATAATTTACGGTGAGCAGGCAAGAAAGGCTCTCCAGAGCGGTATTGACCAGCTTGCAGATACAGTCAAGATCACACTCGGACCTAAGGGAAGAAACGTTGTTCTTGACAAGAAGTTCGGCGCTCCGCTGATAACTAACGACGGTGTAACTATCGCAAAGGAGATCGAGCTTGACGATGCTTTCGAGAATATGGGCGCACAGCTCGTTAAGGAAGTTGCTACAAAGACAAACGACGCAGCAGGCGACGGTACGACTACCGCTACACTGCTTGCACAGGCTCTTGTAAGAGAGGGCATGAAGAACATCGCAGCAGGCGCTAACCCGATGGTACTGAGAAAGGGCATGTCAAAGGCTGTTGACGCTGCTGTTGAGAGCATCGTTTCTAACTCAAAGAAGGTTGAAGGTTCAGAGGACATCGCAAGAGTCGGCACAGTTTCTTCTGCTGATGAGACAGTCGGCAAGCTTATCGCTGAGGCTATGGAGAAGGTTTCTTCCGACGGCGTTATCACTATCGAGGAGTCAAAGACTGCAGAGACTTACAGCGAGGTAGTTGAGGGTATGCAGTTCGACAGAGGCTATCTCTCACCTTACATGGTAACAGATACAGACAAGATGGAAGCTGTTCTTGACGACCCGTATATCCTTATCACAGACAAGAAGATAGCAAGCATTCAGGAGATACTCCCGCTGCTTGAGCAGATAGTAAAGGGCGGTTCAAAGCTGCTTATCGTTGCTGAGGACGTTGAGGGCGAGGCTCTTTCGACTATCATCGTAAACAAGCTCAGAGGAACATTTACCTGCGTTGCAGTAAAGGCTCCGGGCTTTGGCGACAGAAGAAAGGAAATGCTTCAGGATATCGCAGTTCTGACAGGCGGTGAGGTTATTTCCGCAGATCTCGGTCTTGAGCTTTCGGAGACAACGATAGATCAGCTTGGTAAGGCAAGACAGATCGTTGTTCAGAAGGAGAACACTATCATCGTTGACGGTGCAGGCGACAAGCAGGCTATCGCTGACAGAGTTGCACAGATCAGAAACCAGATCGGCACAACTACTTCTGACTTTGACAAGGAAAAGCTCCAGGAGAGACTTGCTAAGCTCGCAGGCGGAGTTGCTGTCATCAAGGTCGGTGCTGCTACTGAGATAGAGATGAAGGAAAAGAAGATGCGTATCGAGGACGCTCTTGCAGCTACAAAGGCAGCTGTTGAAGAGGGTATCGTAGCAGGCGGCGGAACAGCTCTTATCAACGCTATGCCAA
>CAMZIK010000139.1 GCA_947307175.1 uncultured Clostridia bacterium | reverse complement strand
CAGAATCAAACTGATAAAAGCAGACACCTGTCCTGTCAGTCTTATGATAAAGCCCTGGTTCAGAGTAAAGTGCGAGAAAATCAGGATACACCTCGGTCTTGCAATAAAGCGCAGGGAGATCCTTTTCACCGCAGCTATGCGTCTTGTTAGTATAATTGAGAAAGCTGAAATTCAACAGCTTACTCAATGTTTGTCTTGATTTCAATACAAAACTCTCCTTTCTTCTGTCAACAGGAAAACAGTTTATTCGTATATTATGCCAATTGACAAAGGAGAGGGAGTTGTGATATACTATACTTGCGACAGTTATGAGTAATATCATAACACCCAAAACGCATTGGCTTGTTGTTACCAGCAACTTGTCAGTGCGTTTTTCCTTTGTCGGAATAAAACAATCATAAGGCATCACCCTCCAGTCAATAATAGTTTTCACACACAAGAGTGCTGAACGGATGCAGCACGCTTAGTAACTCCACACTGCTCAGAAATCTCAGACGGAGTTAGGCCTTTAATGAGGGGATAATACATAAGGAATTCCCCGCCAAAGCAGTCAGCCTGCCACTCTGGATCTTCAAATGATTTTAGCTTTTCGCCATGTTCAAGTCTGCAAAGGGAAATTGATCCAACATCATGAAGAAGCAGATGACCGATCTCATGTGCGATTGAAAATCTTGCAAATGGATCATTGTTAACAGCCTTCTCATATATATCCTCTCTTATGCATATTTTATTTTTTGCAGGAAAAGTCTCGCCACATTTGTTTGGCATTTTTTCCTTTGAGCAGATTTCATAATAAAAGCCTTCAACTAGTTGAGGTAAGACTAACTCCATAAACTCAACTATTGGAAAAAACATAATATCTTCAGTTCCTGTAACTATTCGAATATGTTTTACATATTCCCTTATCGAAAGCCTTGAAAGAGGTGCTGCCTTGTAAATGTTCATTTATCGTTATTTCCTTTCCTGATTAAATCAAATATTTTTTGGAGCTGTCTGTCATCAAAATCCGTAAACTTTCTTGCAAATGATACAGCAAGCTCTTTTTGTGAATTGGTCGCATTAGAAAAGTCCAACTCAATTTTGTTTTCGGTTTCAGCAACGGCTTTTGAAAATGCGGCAGTTTGATTCTCATCAAACTTGTATAATTCACATATCCGATTATTCCAAGAAGAAGGCATACGCTTTTTTCCGTTCTCAACTGCTGAAAGATACGAAACGGTAACGCCAAGCTTATCAGCCATATTCTTTAATACCTCTCCATGGTCTATCCTGATTTTCCTTAAAAACTTACCTAAACTTGTCAACATAGTCCATACCTCCTGCAAATATGACTCTCTTCCAAAAGTATTGTATCACAGCTCGTTGAATTTGTCAACCTTTTGGTTGAAATTTTTTTGAAGCTAGTTGATATGGCAACTGTTAATGCCATATAATTGAACAGCGCATTGAGTCTCCAGCCCAGTGCGCTGTTTTCATATCACTGTCCTCCCTCTGCAAACCCCGCAGTTCGCTTTGTCCCTCACGAACAAGCTCTCGGGCATACTGTACAGCCATTTCTTGCTGAACATAGTGCTGCCGAAATATGCGTCAAAGTTAGTCACAGGGATAACAGTCCAGTCGCTGTCCTCGGGCTTGTTGGCAATACAGTAGGCGAGCAGAGTTTCTGCGGCGTGGTAAGGCAATCCTTTCGGCAGAGCCGCAGCGATTCGCTCTTTCTGATCAGCAGAAAAAGAAAAACTCTTGTCCCGAAGCTCACCTGCCTCGATTGCATCGGAAAGAATCTCGTCAAAAGTCAACACCCAAGCACCTTTTGTGGCATCTGAAAACAGAGGTATCTGGAGCTGTTTCACTTTGTTCTCCCACTTGTTTCTGAAACCTGACCGAAGATTCTCGTACCGCATATTAAATGGGTGCGAGTCTGTTATCACATTCTTCTCCATATAGTTTGTTATCCCGTGAATGTGTTTGTAAAACCAGCCCTTTCCGTCCTTGCCGACAAGTTCAGGGAACTCATCGTGGTACTCTCCAAAATTGATTTTAAACTGCCAATCGTTTTCTTTTCCCTCTGGATTCTTCCCAGGCAGACTGCACCACGCACAGAGTGCGCGGCGAGCATATTCAATGTTGTCATAAGGATTGCCGCTGCGGAACAGATAGCCTCTCGCAATTATTGTCAGCACCCGCTGTAATCCAATGAACTCAGTCAGCATATCATAGCTAAATCTCCCGAAATAGCTTGTGTCACGCTTTCCATTGTGGCTGTATTTCGGCTTCACCGTGTAAGCATTGAATTCTTCAATTTCGTTAAGCATCACCGCACCTCCTTACATGCTGCAATATCATCTCAGGCACCAACTCGAACATCTCTCGGCGCTTGCTGAGGGCTTCCAAATACTTGACCGCTTCATCAGGTTTTACTATCTGTTCAAGCAGCTGACGGCACTTGTCGCAAACAGCATCACGGTAATACTCATCTGCTCCTTTTTCGATGTATGCCGTCATCATCATTTTGAACTGTTCACTGTCATTCTTGCGGAAATATTGTTTGTCTTCCGACTGTGTGTTTTCATCGTATATATCTGCGACCAAATCCCATAGCAGCTTGCAGCCCGACTTTCTGAAATCACTGAACAACTCATAGTATTCACCCAGCTCAGGCAGCCACTCTGAAAGCATATCCTCCCTCTGCTGCGGACGGGCAAACTGCCACTTCTTATTGCGGATATCTTCTCTTATCTGCGCTATTCTCTCTGCGGGTAGCTCCGCAAGTGCCGAATACATTGCATCAATATCATAAAAACTGTCCTGCCCTCGCTTGGTCAGGATACGGGATATATCGTTCAGACGCGGCTTGTTCTTCGGCGGTTGTAGCACAAACCTTATCCGTGCAAGGCATTTGTTGTAATCAGCGATAAGTGAGGACAGCTTTTCAAGGATAACCTTATCAAGACAGTCCTTCCAATCAGACCTATCAGCGAATGCAAACAGCTCACTCGCAGGCGCAGGTTCACCCGATACGTATCCCATGTATTCGCTTAATTCGTAAGCATATTTCGGCAGCTTTTCAAGGCTGGAGTCAACACTTTCCCATTTCGGCAGGTCGAAGAAATGCTCGGTTTGCTGTCTGTGCTCACCGTTACTCCAACCTGCGTTTTTGTCAAGCATAGTCTTGTATTTCAGGAATCTGCACCTTGGAATATCCTTGTTCCCAAGATACTCTGACAGATCAGGTTTAACACCTGTCTTGGCTGAGTCGATCTCAAGACCGGTAAGTATCGCAAGAGTCTCTGTCTCCCTGCGGCAGCGTTCTCTTTTTTCGTCACTACTGTTCTCATAGTAGGCTATAACGCTTCTGTTCAGCGCCGCATTTGATATCTGTCCAACCCTTGATGAGAATGTGCTTTTTACAGTTTCAAAACGAGCTTTCCAGTCGTTTGCATCGATTTCCACAGGCTTTTCCGAGGGAATCATCAGCAGTGGATAGTCATTTTCGCTGTTCCTCCTCACACAACGGTTGACGATGTCATCGGTTATGATCTTTACCATGTCCCCGTCAAAATCTGCACCGCCAAGCCGTGCGGCTGCAAGAGAGTCACCGCTTATCATTATAACATCGGTAAGGTGTCCGAGATACTTGCGGCGAATATCTTCACTGTCGTGATACGGTTTCAGCAGCACTTCTTCGTTGCGTGCAATATGCGGATTTCGCAGCAGAGTGCAGCATTCAAGATAGTTGTAATCAGCGCATGGTGCATAGAATCTGTCCGTGCCAAGCAAAGCAGACGTGACCAAACAAAGAAACTCGCTGCCGCTGTCGGCACCGTTGCGCAGTGCCAGCAGATGCATAAGCTCAAGCAGGTCACCTGACAAAAATCGGTTGTCGCCTGCAACTTTCAGCCGACCGAGTGCGTAGTCCTTTATTAGTTTGTATGCCCTCTGCTTAAGAATGTTAGCATAGGCAGGCTCGTGAATGAACTTTGGATTTGCAAGGATGATCTGTGCAAGCAGACTTTCACGGCTTTCGGGCGCATAATCCTTATCAGTAAATAATCTCACTTTGTAATCTGTGTCGCTGCAAAGGCGGCAATAGGCAGCCTCGGTGTTCTTGGTGAGCCAGCTGCGGCTGTCTGCAAGAGGATCACCTTCAAACCAGCGTGGAAGATCAGCTGGACGAAACTCGTCCGAGGTCAGTGAAAGCGTGCTGAGGAACTGATAATTGAACACAGTTTCAGCCTCTTTTTCATCACCGCTGAACTGGGAAACATACAGTGCGTGACCGTACCTCTCAAAAGCACTCCAATAATTAGACCAAGACATATTGTTCTCTTTAAGCCAGCCCAGGCACTTGACCATGCTCTTTGTAAGTATCATGCTCACCTTGGAAATGCTGTGTTTAACGCCCCATATATCCGTCAGGGACTCGATACCTGCACACTTGAAAAAGTCCTGAAAATCAACCCTGTGCAACATACCTTTTATGAAAGGGAGTCGAATCTGGAACGAATTGTGTTTCTCACCGAGTTGTTCGCAGATCTGCTCTGCAAGCTGCGGAGAGATAATACCCTCGCCGTCAAAGCCGAGTATATCAATATCCTGTTTTCTTTCAACACTCTCATATCTGCGAACAGCGCCACTGTCTTTGCTCTCCACCGTTATTATATCAATACCCCTTGCCGTGAAAACTGGATCATCGACCACTATCACGCTGTTAGAATCAAGAGCAAGTCCTTCGATACGCACACCGTCAGAGAACATCAGACCTTTGTAGGCGTAGAGCTTGCTGAGTTGACAGCGACCGACTTTCATACCAAGCATTATCCGCTCATTGACTGCATCAATGACATCATCACGGATAAAGGTCAGCACACCCTCACGGCTCATGCTCTGTGAGCGCTCAAAGGCAAGATAGCGGTGTGCTCCATTCCCGAAATCAATCATCACGCCGTTGGGACTGAACATAGCTTCTGCTTTCCTGCGAAGCAGAGCGTAGTAGGAGCTTGCAGAGGTGCGGTCAAATATCCCTTTGAAATCAGCGTAGAATATCACATTACAGAGTGCCTCCGATGCCTTGTCACTGTCAGGGATGATGTTCAGCACATAGAGTAACTGACGAAACAGCGCGTTCTCAGATTTATCGGAGTCTGTACCTTTCATGCAGCTCTGTGCGGTTGCCTGCCCGAGCGAAAGCGTAAAGCTGTCTCCGTCTAGCTTTGCATAACCGAGCATCTGCCTCACCGACAGTGTATATATTTTGTACCAGCGCCTGCGCATAGTATCACCTCCCGTTGTTTCTGCACCTTTAGTATATCACATCTTTCATCTGTTGTGTGTATCATTTTTTGGACAGTTGACTCAAACAAGCTAAAATCAGTACAAAATATTGTACTGATACTCTTGATGACAGTCGTGACGGTTGTGACACTTAAAATGGATACATGAGCAAAGGAAATGAACTGTCACTGATTTCTTCTGCTCTCTTCTTCGCAAAAAATGCTAACAAGCTAACTACATGTTCCAAACCTCGCAGCAGCGTTGTCTGCGCCGTTTGCATTTTGTTAGCATGTTTGCAAACCGTCCCTTGCTGTTAGCATTCTGGTATAGTTCTGTTATCGTTTTGGTAGCATTTTCAGAAGCCTCAAAAGTCTGCATCTGCGCTGTTTGCACTTGCTTGGTAGCATGATAGCAAAAATTAAAAGGACAGAGCAATTTCTTTTTTCGCCATATTTTTTATTGTGACCACTGTCGTTTGAAAGCGGCGGTGGTTTTTCCTTTTCCAAACATCATAGCTGTCATAAGGTATCAGCAAATGAATACTGCTCCCACTTTTGCGGGAAAAGTCGGAGTGCATTCAAGAAAATTAGGAAAGGGATGACAATATGTTATCAACAAACGACAGGTTCGACGACTCTCTTTACAAAGAGCCGTACTACACAAAGGATGGATGTCTCTATGAGGAGGTCATCAAAAACGGAAAGACCAACATGGTCAAGCTCTGCGATTACCTACCTGTGCTTCGCTCCGAGATAACCTATGATGACGGTACGGACAGTAAAAAGGTGTTCGAGGTCAGTGCAGAGCATTCAAGCGGTGTTATGCTTCCGACTGTTCGAGTCAGTGCCGACGATATGAGCAATATGAAGTGGCTGCTTGAAAAGTGGGGAGCGCTGGGTTCGTATTCGCCGAGCAACAACACTACAGGAAAGATAAGGCACGCTATCACAATGACTAAAGCCGACATCAGCTTCCAGACTATCTATTTACAGACAGGCTGGAGGGAAATAGGCAACGAATGGTTCTTCCTGATGCCGCAGGACGACAGCGCGCTGACTGTTGAACTGCAGGGCAAGCTACGCAGTTACCATTTTAATAAGTGCAGTCCTGATTCCGACCTTATTTACCTCGCCGCTATGCTGGTCGAGAGTTTTCTTCCGCAGAGATTGAACCTCCCTTTGCTCGCAGTCACATTCGTTTCACCTCTTGAACATTTCATGAGACTTGGCAGCTGCGAGCCTAAGTTCATTACAGCTCTGGTTGGAAAAACAGGTTCACGAAAGTCAAGCTCTGCGGCTGTGTATCTATCTTTCTTCGGTGCTTTCAACGCCAGCAGTCTTCCGAACTCGTTTCACGACACAGCCAACAGTATACTCTCAAACATCTACCACACGAAAGATATCCTCACCTGCGTTGATGACCTTCACCCCAACGGTCGCTACGGCGATGCGGAGATGAAGAACACGGCGCAGAATCTTTCGAGATACTACGGAGACAGGATCGGTCGTGCCCGATTGAATACCCGTGCAGAGCTGCAACCGAGCAAGCCTCCGATGGGAATGTGCATTACAACATCTGAGTACACTCCTGCGATAACCCAGTCAGGTCTTGCACGGTATTTCATTCTTGAAATGAAAGAGAGTGATGTGAAACTCAAACTTCTGTCGGAGTATCAGCGGTTCGCTGCGGACGGAATACTGAATGGCATCATGCACAGTTATGTTGATTGGATCAAAGAAAAATATCTTGGAAACGCAGATGAGCTTGTGAAAAAACTCTCTGCTCTTTTTATTTCTTACCGCTCGGAGATGATAAAAGTTCTCACTGAAAGAAGCATTGTTTTTCACAATCGCATACCTGATATGCTCGCAAGTCTGAAGATAGGCTTTGATTTTCTGCTTGAGTTTCTGTGCGGCAAAGGTCAGCTCGGCACAGGTGATATTGAGAATTACAGATCTGATTTTGATGAGATACTGATCGAAAATATCCGCAGGACAAGCAGTCTTATTGAGAACGAAAACATCAGTTATCAGTTCTGCGAGAAGCTGAAAAGTCTGCTTGACAGCGGCAGGTGTTCTCTGAATACGCTTGGAAATGATGAAGATATTTCCCGCAAAGGCTTCATAGGTTTCGAGGACGATGAGCACTACTATCTTATTATGAACGCTGCGATGTCAGAGATCAACAAGCTGTCAAGAGAACTCGGTGACAGCTTTTCAGTTGGGCGAAACAGTCTGCTTCAGCAGCTTGTCGATGACGGGATAATCATCTCAAACGGCAAGCGCAGCACCACTACGATCAGAGTCAGCAGCACCAAGCAGATGAGCCTTGCTGTAGTCGATAAGAAAGAAGTTGAGGTGTGCCTGTCGCGCGATTTGTGCCCGCCCTCTCCCTCGGTGGAGAGTTTACCCGAGCCTATACCTGACAACGCCACACAGGGCAACGTGGCGCAAGTGTGAGCG
>CAMZIK010000138.1 GCA_947307175.1 uncultured Clostridia bacterium | reverse complement strand
GCCTGCGTGAGGATACTGCGCCGTGAGTGTGAGGCGCTTGGATATACAAGCAACTTTACTATATATGATACAGACGATTCGCAGAGAACGATAAAGGATATACTCAAAGACCTTGACATCTCCGACAAGATGTTCCCTCCGAAAGTTATCCTTACGGAAATATCTCGCCGCAAGGACGCTATGACCGATGCGGCAACCTTTGAGCAGATAGCGGGAGAAGATTACAGGCTTGCGACTATCGCAAAGGTTTACAAGGAGTATCAGCACAGATTAAAACTCGCAAATGCGATGGATTTTGACGATATTATCTTCAATACAGTATATCTGTTTGAGAACTTCCCCGATGTGCTTGACCACTATCAGAACCTTTACAAGTATATAATGGTTGACGAATATCAGGACACTAACACCGCTCAGTTCAGGCTGATAGAGCTGCTGGCACAAAAATTCGGCAACATCTGCGTTGTCGGAGACGACGACCAGAGCATCTACAAGTTCCGTGGCGCTACTATCGAAAATATCCTCGGATTTGAGGAGCAGTTCGGCTGCGACCCCGAAAAAGACGTTATCAGGCTGGAGCAGAATTACCGCTCGACGCAGAACATTCTCAGCTGCGCAAACGAGCTTATAAAGAACAACGCCGCAAGAAAAGGCAAGAACCTCTGGACAGATGCAGGCGACGGAGACAAGGTCGTGCTGTACAAGGCAGCCGATGAAAAGAGCGAAGCAAAATTCATTGCCGAGCAGATACTCGAAGATGTCGGCAAGGGCGGAAAATACAATGACCATGCCGTGCTTTACAGAATGAATGCACAGTCAAACAGCATTGAGCGTGCGCTGGTGCAAAGCGGTATCCCCTACAAGATATTCGGCGGACTCAAATTCTACGACCGCAAGGAGATAAGAGACGTTCTCGCCTATCTGCAGGTGATAAACAACAACGCCGATATGCTCAGGCTAAAGCGCATAATCAACGAGCCTAAGCGTGGCATAGGCGATGCGACGGTGGCGCTTTTAGAGCAGATCTCGTCTGACCTCGGTGAAGACCCTGTCAGCGTGATGAGGAACTCTGAGGACTATGCGCCTATCGCCAAAAGAGCTAAACAGCTCACAAACCTTGCGGATATGTTCACGCAGCTGGGTTAATTTGCGCAGACGAACACGCTGGAAGAACTGCTCGATGAGCTTCTCGATGTCAGCGGTTACGGCGAATATCTCAGGCTTCAGGGCGATGAGGGCATCGGCAGGCTTGAAAACATCGCCGAACTGAAAACGACTATGGCGCAGTATGAGGAGGAAAACGAGGAGCCTTCGCTTTCAGATTTCCTCGAGCAGATCTCGCTTTACACGGACATCGACAACCTCGATCAGAATGCGGATTATGTTGCGCTGATGACTATGCACTCGGCAAAGGGACTTGAATTCCCGACTGTTTTCGTTGCGGGAATGGAGGAAGGTATCTTCCCGTCCTCACGCAGCCTTGACAACGAGGAAGATGTCGAGGAGGAGCGCAGACTTGCATATGTTGCAATGACAAGAGCAAAGCAGAAACTCTATCTGACAAGAGCCTGCGAGAGAATGCTCTACGGTCACACCGACAGGAACAGAAAATCTCGCTTCCTGAAGGAAATACCGAAAGACCTTATCGAAAAGAAGGAGCAGGAAGGACTTTCACAGGTAGTCAGCTCCGCTTCAAGCGCTTTCGGCGAGGTCGGAACGATACGCAGTATGTCCCTCAGGCAGCAGCTCAACATGAGAAAGGCTGACAAGCCGACTGTCGAGACGCAGACCTTTACCGCAGGCGACAGGATAAAGCACAAGATATTCGGCGAGGGTACTATCCTCAGCGCTTCGCCTATGGGAAACGACACCCTGCTGGAGATCGCCTTTGACACCAAGGGAACGAAGAAGATAATGGCGAACTACGCAAAAGTAACCAAGATATAACAAAAGAACCATACGGACAAACTCCGTGTGGTTCTATTTCTGTGGGAGCATTCCGGTCGTCCCAACACTCCTTCGGACAATACCGGTACATTGATCCCCTGTTTTTCTTCTTTATATAACCTATATAAAATGAGCTGTACACCGATAAGGCATACAGCTCAGTTTGTTTTCATCAGATAATATCGTCTTCCTGGTTAGGAATGTTCAGCTGTTTCTTAGGAACACGCTTGATAGGGTCATAGACCCACTTCTTGCATGAATAATCAGCATCTACAAGTCCTGTTTTCTCGCAAAGCACTTTATTGCCTTCTCTTGAGCGGTTACCATACACGCAGTATGAGCAGGAAGGTTCGATACCGTTACCGAAATACTGTTTTTTTGCCATTTTTGACGCAACTCCTTTATATATCAAGTGAATAACTTTTTATCCTTTCTAATTATATCACAATCATTCTGAAAATGCTACCCTTTTCTTTATTTTCAGCAAGAAAATCATTAATATTAGACAAACAGACGGTACAAAATTGTTCACTTTAACGAAAATTTGCTGCTGTCCTGCTGATGCGGCGACTTCGTCAGGAAGCATAAGCCTGCTTATCCACAGGCTGTTGACGACTGAAAGCGCTGCAGCTATGGGTCTTGTGAGCAGGAAAAGCTTCAGAGAAAAGCGGTCCTTAGTCAGCGAAAAGACCTGGAGAATGACGCAGACACCGCCGAAAGAGCATATTCCCGACAGCACAGGCAGCAGAGCGTAGGGCGCTTTTGAAAGGCGTGAGAGGTTTGAGATCTCAAGCAGGCAGCGCAGGATAGCATCGCCGCCCTGAATACCCAGCTGGGAGCTTACGTTTTCAAGGACACGGTAATGGTCAAGCACGGCGGTAACGCTTGAAAAGAAAACTATCAGCGCACATATCCCGAAAAGCGACTTGCCTGCCGACAGGACAGGATCAGTCAGGACATCAGGGCTGAAACTGCGCTTTTTTCCGGTTCCATTCACTTTCAGCGGAAAGAGGCGGCACATCACGGCTGCAAGGATAGTATTGCTCAGGGCGCAGGACAGAAAGACCACCATTCCGATCTTTACGCTGCCATAGAGCGCAAGCCCGACAACAGAGCTTACAAAAGCAGGACCCGAAGCATAGCAGAAGCACTGCATCGTGCCTGCTGTTTTTTTGTCTATGCGCCCTTTATCGCAAAGGTCGCACAGCAGCTTTGCGCCGACTGGATAGCCTGCGATGTTTGAGATGAAAAAAACGCTGAACAGTTCGGCAGGCATTGAAAGGACATATTTTGATATGAGCGCAAACGGCTTTGAAAGGACAATATAAGCGCCGCTTGAAACTATTATCCCCGATGCTGCCATGAACGCAAACAGCGACGGGATAATCACGTTCATGCAGTTTTTCACCGCTGAGATCATCGCCTCTTTTATCCGCACGCCGTCAGAAATGATAATAATGCAGTACCACAGCATCAGACCTGCGAAAATATAGTACATCAGTTCCTTTATATAGCTTTTCATTGTATCGCCTCGGTAATAGTCAGTATATCCATGTATATGTTAGGGCAAAGCACAATATAATTCATTAGGACAACTGTTGCCCTATTTCTTATCACGGAGGAAAGACGATGAATAAAACTACTACACGCCTTGGCTTTGCGGGAAAGCTCAAAGACCTTGCTTCTCTCGGTTCAATAGTCACAGTCAGCGACAACAGGTCGGTGCTGATCGAAAATTGCAGGCAGGTATGCGAGATCAGCGAGATATACGCAAAAGTAAGCACAGGAGACTATTACGTAGAGATATGGGGAAAAGACCTGAAAATGTCCGATTACACGCAGGACAGCGTGATCATAAAAGGCACAGTCGAGAGCATAAAGCTTATCTCAAAGACATTCAGGGAAAGACGGGAGAAGAAATGAAAAAGAACAGAAAACCTGCCCTGCCGTTTTTCAGGATAGGATATACAGTCAGCGGCGGCTCTGCCGTAAGGCTTTACAGGCTTTTGCGGGAAAACAGGGTGAGCGCTGCGGATGTTTGCGAAAAGCAGGACGGTATCTCCCTGACTGTGCCTTTTTACAACAACAGGTCATTTCAGCGGATTTGCAGGAAAAACGGCTTTGAAGCGGCAAAAACAGGCGACGGAGATGTTGTGCGTGCAGTAAAACGGATACTGAAAAGACCTGCGCTGGTGATAAGCCTGCTTATCGTGTTTGCTGTGCTTTTGTATCTCAAGGATATTGTCATGCGCTTTGACATAATGACCGAGGACGAAAAGATACGCTCGGACATTATGAACGTGCTGAAGGAGGAAGGCGTCAGCGCAGGGTCGTATATCCCCGATATAAAGTTCGTGGTGGTCGAAAGGGCGCTGAAACAGCGTGTGGAAGGCATAAGCTGGGCAGGCATCACGAGAAAGGGAAACAGCCTTATAATTGATGTGGTGGAGAATATCCCTGCTCAGAAAGGCAGCTTCAGCCGCTTCCCTTCCAACCTTGTCGCAAAGGAGAACGCTGTCATTGAAAAAGTGAGAGTACAGGACGGGCAGCTCAAAACGGTGGTGGGCAGCGGTGTGAGCAAGGGAGACATCATCGTCAGCGGAATCGTCGAGAACAACAAGGTCACCTGGAAGGACGGAAAACAGAACGTTGAGAAGCGTGTGCGGTATACAAGGTCTATGGGGATAATTGAAGGCACGTTTGAACGAACTCTCGTCTTTGAGCAGGCGTTTGACGATGCGGTGAAAAAAGAAACAGGAAACGTTTACAAGCAGAGATACCTGCATCTTTACTCGGCGGACATTCCGCTTTTCTTCAAGGCAAAGACAGGCAGCTTTTACTCGGACGATGAGCTTTCAAGTGCAAGTATCGCAGGATTTATGCTGCCCTTTGGCATACGGACGGTCACGCTGAAAGAATACGACCGAAAGCCTGTTCACTACTCTCAGCAGGAGGCTATTGATCTTGCAAAGAAAAAATGTGAAAAATACGAAAAGAATTTTCTCTCGGAATATGAGATAAAAGACAGGAAAATCAGCTTCACAGCTGACGATAAAGGTGTAAAGATGCAGGTCACCTACAAGCTATACGGAAATATTTGTGAAGAAGCCGCATTTTTCATAGAAAAATAGAAAATTTCTGTTTATTTTGTCTGCTTTTTTATTGCAATCGGCGGCGAAATGTGGTATACTATGATTGGCTTGTTGTGAGCAATACTAAATGGTAAATGAAGGATAAACGGTCAATGGTTCAGAAGGAGATCAAAGCCGGAAAGATGGAAACTATGCTCAGTCTTTTCGGAAGCTATGATGAAAATGTAAATCTAATTCAGCGTGAGTTCTCGGTGGTGATCCTCGGCAGAGGCGACAGCCTCACCGTTTCGGGCGAGGAGAAGAACGTTTTTGAAGCGTCAGAGGCGATAAAGTCGCTTATCACGCTCATCGAAAAGGGCGAAGCACTCACGGAAACGACTATCAGGTATGTCTTTTCCCTTGTCAGAGAAGGCAGGCAGTACGAGATAGACCACCTGTCAGACGGCGGCATCTGCGTCACCGTTTCGGGCAAAGTGGTAAAACCAAAGACGCTGGGACAGAAAAAATACGTTCAGGCGATAAAGGATAAGACCATCGTGCTGGGTGTAGGTCCTGCGGGAACGGGAAAGACCTATCTCGCTGTTGCTATGGCGGTAAAGGCTTTCAAGGCGCATGAGGTGGAAAAGATAATCCTGACAAGACCTGCGGTGGAAGCAGGCGAAAAGCTGGGATTCCTGCCGGGCGATCTCCAGAACAAAGTTGACCCGTATCTCAGACCGCTTTACGATGCGCTGTTTGAGATGCTCGGACCTGACACCTTCAACAAGCAGCAGGAACGTGGCTGCATCGAAGTCGCTCCGCTTGCGTACATGAGAGGAAGAACCCTTGACGACTCTTTCATTATCCTTGACGAAGCGCAGAACACCACGCAGGAACAGATGAAGATGTTCCTGACAAGGCTGGGCTTCAACTCAAAGATAGTCATTACGGGAGACATAACTCAGATAGACCTCCCCGATGAAAGAAAATCAGGACTTGTGCAGGCAATGAATATCCTTAAAGACATCGAGGATATAAGCATCTGCAGATTCAACCAGAACGATGTCGTGCGCCATAAGCTCGTTCAGGATATTATTATGGCATACGAAAAATACAACAGAAGGAATGTGAAAAATAATGGGTAAGGTAAAAGTCTCTATTGCAAACAATCAGACTCAGGTTAAGATCCCCGTAGGCATCAGACTGCTTGTAAGACGCTGCTGCCATGCCGTTACGGAATATGAAGGCTTCAATGACGATTTTGAAGTCTCGGTATCATTCGTTGACGACGAAACTATCCATAAGCTCAATCTGGAGCACCGCGACACCGACAGAGCAACAGACGTTCTCTCATTCCCTCTGGGTGAGAACGGAAAGTACGATCTCAACCGTGAGACAGGCGCTTATCTGCTCGGTGACATCGTTATAAGCCTTGAAACTGCCTGCCGTCAGGCTGAGCTGTACGAACACTCTCTTGAAAGAGAGGTCGGCTTCCTTACGGTTCATTCCATGCTGCACCTCTTAGGCTACGACCACGAGAAAAGCTCGCTTGAGGAGCGCATAATGCGTGAAAAGGAAGAAGCTATCCTTGGCAATCTCGGCATTTCAAGAGATGCTTCGTTCATCGGTGAGCATGAGCATAACGATACATAATTTCAGCGGATAGGAAACACTTGAATGGATAAGGAAACTAATACTAAAAATGCGTTCATAACTATCGTCGGACGGGCAAATGCGGGAAAGTCTTCCCTGCTCAATGCGCTTGTCGGCGAAAAGATAGCTGCCGTGAGCAGCAAGCCGCAGACCACAAGGACAAAGATAACGGGCGTACTCACTAAGGGCGAGACACAGTTCGTTTTTATTGACACACCGGGTATGCACAAGGCGGTCAACAAGCTCTCGGAGCATATGCTCAAGACTGTCAGCGACAGCGTTGCAGATGCGGACAATATACTTATGATGTGCGACTGCACAAAGAAGATCTCACAGAGCGAGCTTGACCTTGCAAAAAGCTTTCGTAAGGGCGACAGGGTGATACTTGCTCTTAACAAAACAGACCTTATCAATGATAAGAACGAGCTTATCGAGAAGCTGGCGCAGTACAGCGCTCTTTACGATTTTGACGAGGTGATACCTCTGAGCGTGCTGACGGGCGAAGGTGTAGACACGGTGATGCAGGCGTTTGAAAAGCTTGCGGTGCAGGGTCCTCACTTCTTCCCCGATGACAAGTTCACCGACCAGCCCGAAAAGGTGCTGATGGCTGAGATGATAAGGGAAAAGGCGCTTGTGAATCTGAATGAGGAAGTGCCGCACGGGATCGCCGTTACTATCGAAAGCGTCAACGAGCGTGACACAAAGGACGGCGAGGCTATCATGGACGTTACTGCGACGATATTCTGCGAGAAGGAGTCGCACAAGGGCATACTAATCGGCAAAGGCGGCTCGATGCTGCGAAAGATAGGCAGCGAGGCAAGGCAGGAGCTTGAAGACTTTTTCATGATAAAGGTCAATCTTCAATGCTGGGTCAAGGTCAAGGAAGGCTGGAGAAACAGAGAAGGCATGATAAAGAACTTCGGGCTGGATTGATTTTGTTTTGATTATGTTATAAATCAGAATTTGCCGCCGCGGCGGCGCGCTTGTCCGTCGCATAACAGTTTGTGCTGGCAGCGACCTTTGTGTCGCTCCGGGCTTTCACTTTGTTGAGATGTTGAGTTCTTGTTTTTGGGGGCTTTCCGGTCGCCCCCATACCCCTT
>CAMZIK010000137.1 GCA_947307175.1 uncultured Clostridia bacterium | reverse complement strand
ATCGCCCCCAAACCCCTTCGGACACACACTTGTTTAATAATATAAATTCTGATTTTCTTAGGAACACTTTTGTAAAATGGAAGATTTGAAATGAGGAGCATGAAATGAACGACCTGAAAGACCTTCTTTTGCAGGCAAAAACACTTGTAATATTCAAAAGCCTGCACGGTCAGAGTGTGTTTGAAAAATACCTTGATGCTGTGCAGGCGTGTACCGAAAACGACAGCGAGACAGCTGTTAGTAAATACTGCGATTTTATCAGCGAGCTTTATGCGTACAGCGACGACCTGACAGAGTATATCTTAAAGCTCGTGCTTGAAAACGAGAACCTGTTCATGCTGCGCAAGGGCGAGGGCAAGAAAACAGGGGAGCTTCTGGAGGAGTGCCTTGCAAGCGAGCTTGAAACCATTCAGGAGCTTGCAGAGATACCAAGCAGCGAACTTACCTCAAAGATAGACTATGACGGCTTTTTGCCGGGATATAAAACGCAGAAGCTTGACTTTTCAAAGATTTATGCCGACAGGATACATATGATCGGGCAGTACGGCTACGGCATCTATTCACAGTATCATGTCTTTGTTGTTGAGAATAAAAAGATAGTGCCTGTTGAGTTCCCTGACCCGATAAAGCTTGAACAGCTCTCAAACTATAAGCTCGAAAGAGAGCAGGTAATAAAGAACACACTTGCGCTGCTTGCGGGAAAGCCTGCAAACAACGTGCTTTTGTACGGCGACTGCGGAACGGGTAAATCCTCAACGGTCAAGGCTATCGCAAATGAGTATCATACCAAAGGGCTGAGGCTCATCGAGCTGAAAAAGAAACAGCTCCACGAGCTGCCCAAGATAGTTGAAACGGTAAGCAGGAACCCGCTGAAATTCATCATCTTTATCGACGACCTCTCATTCACCGAGGACGATGACGACTTTGCAGCGCTCAAAGCCATTCTCGAAGGCAGCGTTTCATCTTCTGCCGCAAACCTCGTGATATACGCTACCTCTAACCGCAGACATCTTGTAAGGGAAACGTTCTCCGCAAGGCAGGGCGATGAGATACATTTCAAGGACACCATGCAGGAGCTTCTGTCCCTTTCGGACAGGTTCGGCCTTACCGTCACCTTCCTCAAGCCCGACAAAAAGACTTTCCTTGAAGTCGTTAAGGATATTGCAAAGCAGTATGAGCTTGAAATGCCGCAGGAAGAGCTTTTCATGAAAGCAGAGGCATATGCGCTGGCAAGAGGAGGACGTTCACCGAGAGTCGCAAAACAGTTTATCGAATACCTGAAAGGATGTGGAGATAATGCTTGAATTCGTAAAATGTGAAACAGACCATAAGCTCAGACGCACCGCCGAAATGGCATCAGACATCTGGCACGAATGCTTTGAGGGCATTATTTCCGATGAGCAGATAGACTATATGGTGGACAACTATCAGTCTTTCGCTGCCATTAAAAAACAGGTCGGCTCGGAAAATTACGAGTATTACAACTTCGTGCTTGACGGAACAAGGATAGGCTATTTTGCCTTTGCTCCGCAGGCAGACGGCACGCTTTTCCTCTCAAAGCTTTATATGTATAAGGAGTACCGAGGCAACGGCTACGCCTCCAAGGCATTTGAATTTATCAAGGACATTGCAAGGCAGCGTGGCTTGAAAAGCATCTGGCTCACCGTAAACCGCCATAACTACAGCGCAAAAAAAGTCTATGATGCCTTTGGCATGAAGATAATCAGAGATCAGGTCACAGACATCGGAAACGGCTTTGTTATGGACGATCACGTTTACAGTATCGATGTTTAAACTGTCCAAAATATGTACAATAAAAACTCTCGGAAAAAATCTGAGAGTTTTTTTAAAGTTTGTGTAATAAACAAAGATATTATGCGTCTTATTAGGTGAAAGCGCTTTTGAGACAAACGGAGGTTACCATGCAGGACAACGAACTGATACAGCTGTTCTTTGACAGAAACGAACAGGCTATAAGCGAAACATCTGAAAAATACGGCAGATACTGCCTGTACATAGCTGATAATATCCTGCCGACGCATGAGGACAGCGAGGAGTGTGTGAACGATGCCTATACGGCTCTTTGGAACACTATCCCGCCCGAAAAGCCTGAAAGCCTGAAAGCATACATTGCAAGGATCGTCAGGAACGCCGCACTTACCATGCTCAGAAAAAACAAGGCGAAAAAGCGTGGCAGCGGAGTGCTTGAAGAAGTTCTCGATGAGCTTAAAGAAGCAGCGACCGATTCGCCCGAGAGCATTACCGATGCAAAGCTGCTGTCAGAGCTTATAAACGGCTTTGTCGCAGGTCTTGAAAAACAGCAGCGTGTCATTTTCGTAAAACGTTATTGGTACCTCAGCCCTTCAAAACAGATCGCCAGAGAATGTGAGATGAGCGTCAGCGCAGTCAACACGACACTGCACAGGCTGAGACAACAACTTAAAAACTATCTGGAACAGGAGGGATTCACTATATGAATGAAAAGGAGATATTTGAAATGACAAAACATATTGACGATCAGTATATTCTTGAAGCATCACCTTCACCGAGAAAGAACATAAAACTTAAAAAGCGGATAATCACATTCGGTATCGCTGCAGCAATAACAGCATCACTTTCTGTCGGTGCATTCGCAGCATATAAGGCATTCAACAAGGAAAGCGTCGCAACATACTACGACAGCAGCGCTGTTGAAAAGATTGAGCAGAAAGGCTATGTTTCCGAAGAAGTCGCTAATAACAAGCACTTCGACCTGAATCTTGACTCTGTAATGAAAGACAATAACTGCATCATGGCGGTAGTATCCGTCAAGGGACTTGACGAAACAGCTGAGAATTATATCGCTCAGTCAACTCAGATGTGCTGCAATCTGGTATATTCCGATAACAACGAAAAGGTCAACGGCTTTGCAGCAATGTTCGGCTGGCAGCCGTATGAAAAGGGCAAGGCTTATCCTATGCGTCTGTGTGTACCTGTTAATACAGTTATGGGCGTTGTGGATCTTTCAAGACCTATCAGACTTGATTTTATCAGAGACGAGAACAATACAGTTGCAGTAGATAAGGACTTTTTCAAGGATCTGAGCCTTGAGCTGAAAGACATCAAGCAGGCTAAGAGCGACAAGTTCTATTCGGCAGACGGGAAAATGCTCGATGTTTCTGAGTTCACCATCGTTACTAATGGCGACTGGGACGAAAACGCAGAGCTGACTGCTGATAAGACCATTATCCATTACAAAGACGGAACGTCCGAAGCACTTGATCAGAAGGTAAACGCAATAACCAACAACCTGACCCCTGAAAATAAGTCGGTCACGATCATCGACCTGAAAACTCTTATCGACCCTGAAAACATCGACTATATGGAGTATCTCGGCGTTAAATACACGAGAAAGTAAAATAATAAAGAAAGGCGTGCAGTAAACCTGTACGCCTTTTTACGTTTATAATAAATCAGAATTTACCGCAGCAAGACTGCGGTATAATTGGGGAGGACCCTTTTGAAAAAGGGTCTCTCCCCAAACCCCACCCCTAAAACTTTTAATGATTTTTCTGTATCAGGGGATAAACCCCTGATACAGAAAAATTTTAAAGGCTCAGAGCAGGATTTAAAGAAAGATTCTTTCAAGAGAGTGCTCCCAATCACACCATAGGCTTACGACAACAAATTCCGACTCTCATCGCAATAACTATGTATATCACAGGTGGTGTAGCAGCGAGCCCAGTCGAGCTGCGTCTTGCAGCATTATGCCGCCTGCACAGGATATTGAGTTGGTGGCGGCAAAAGATAGGTGAAGGGAAAAGGGATACTAAGGGGAAAACCGTAGGGAAGAAAAGTCCGCGCACCTACGCCGTAAGGCAAGGCTTCCTTGTCTTCCCTATAGGTTTTCCCCTTAGAAAAAAACAAAGCGGAGCAAAGCTCCGCTTAATTCTGATTTATCTTCCTTTGTAGAGCCTGAGGAAGTCGGTGATATACTCCCTGTGCGGTGTTATAACATCAATGTTTATGTCAGGGCAGCTTTTTGCATAGGCTGTAAGCTCATCTCTGAGGTTTTCGCCCGATTGAAGATAGTCTCTGACTATGTATTCTTCATCGTACCCAAGAGCATCGAGGATTATCGCCGAAACAACGCCGGTTCTGTCCTTGCCTGCGTTGCAGAAAAACAAAACGTTTTCGTAAGAATAAACTATCCTGTCGATGATGCGCTCCATTTGTCCGTCGCACATCGCAAGGTAGGAGAGTGCAACATCTTCTGTCTTTTCGGGAACAGCGTTCCCGCCTGTCACTGGCATACTCAGATACTCAAAGTCTTTGTCTACTTTCAGCGGACAAGGCTTTTGCGCCTGCTCTGTTTCATCACGCAGGTCGATGACCTTATAGACGTTCTCTTTTTTGAGCCACGCAATCTCGCTTTCCGTCAGACTTGTGGGAACATCGCTTCTGATAAATCGGCTGCTGCCTTCTACCAGTCTGCGTGTGTTTTTTGTGCTTGAAAACAAACTTCCCATACCGTCACTTCAGCTCCACGACCGTCACGCCGTCCTCACCCTCGCCGTAAAGACCTTTGCGAGAGGATTTGACTGACGGGTGATGTTTCAGATGGGTGCGTATCGCATTTTTGAGAACTCCCGTGCCTTTGCCGTGTATTATCGTAACTATCCCGACTCCCGACATCACCGCATCGTCGATAAAGCTGTCAACAGCGTAGATGCCGTCGTCTGCGGCATAGCCCCTGATGTCAAGCTCCGTCGAGACTTTCCTTGTCATTCGGCTTTCAACGCCCTTTGTCGAAACTGCGCTCTGCTTGTTCTTGCCTTTTGTTTTGACAGGCTGCTGCTTTTCGACCAGCCTGAGCTTTGAGACCTCGACTTTGGTTTTCATAACGCCTACCTGCACAAAACAGATACCCTTGCTGTCGGGCGGAGTGATAACGATGCCGTTTCGCTTCGTATCCCAAACAAGCACCCTGTCTCCCTTGACGAGCGCACGGGGCAGAACATAGCCGTCGTTTTTCTCCTCGATGACAGGATTTGCTTCAAGATACAGCCTGTTCATCGTTGACTTCTGCTTGTGGCGTGCATCTATCGCTTTCTGCGTGAAATTTTCCTTTTCCTTTTCTTTTCTTAGGCTGTCAAGCTCATCGACAAGCTCCTGCGATTCTCTCTGCACCCTGCGTACTATCTCCTGTGCTTCGAGCCTTGACCGTTCAAGAATGTCCTCTTTTTCCTTTGCAAACTTTTCTTTTTCCGCTTCAAGCTCGTCCCTGAGCGCCTGCGCTTCACGCTTCAAGTCCTCAGCCTGCCTGTTGTTTTTATCAAGCTCATTTTTGGTCTTTTCAAGGTCATCGAGAATGTTCTCGAATTTCTTGTTCTCAGATGAGATAAGCGAGTTTGCTTTTTTGATAATATCCTCGTCAATTCCGAGGCTGCGGGAAATTTCAAATGCGTTGGATTTTCCCGGGAATCCTATCACCAGCTGATAAGTCGGTTTGAGCGTCTGCACATCGAACTGGCAGCTTGCATTCTGAACTCCGTCCGTGTCGATAGCGTACATCTTGATCTCCTGATAGTGCGTTGTTGTCACGAGCGTTGCGCCAAAGGTCTTTATCCTGTCGATTATCGAAACAGCCAGCGCAGCGCCCTCAACAGGGTCTGTTCCCGAACCAAGCTCATCGAGCAGCACAAGGCTGTCGCTGTCCGCTTCGTCAAGGATATGCTTTATCGAGCTTATATGCGAAGAAAACGTTGAAAGGTCATGCTCGATAGACTGCTGGTCGCCGATGTCAACAAGCACTTTCTTGTAGACCGAGATGCTGCTTCCGTCAGACGCAGGTATCAGCAGACCGCACATCGTCATTAACGTCAGCAGTCCGACTGTTTTCAGAACCACCGTCTTACCGCCCGTGTTCGGTCCTGTGATGACAAGTGCGTTGTAATCCTCGCCGATAGCGAAGTTGACGGGAACCACCTTTTTCTCGTCGATAAGCGGGTGTCTCGCCTTGTTGAGAAGAATCTTTCCGTCGTCCGTGATATTCGGCTCCATTGCCTTCATATCAGCCGCAAGGTTTGCCTTTGAAAAGTAAACATCGAGCTGGCAGAAAGCCTCGTAGCTTGAAATGAGCTGGTCTTTGAGCAGACCGCACCTTGCCGAAAAATCGGTGAGTATGCGGTGTATCTCGTCCTGTTCCTGTCCAAGCAGGATGCGAATGTCGTTGTTTGCCTCCACAACGCTCATCGGCTCGATGAAAAGGGTAGAGCCTGTTGCGGAGATGTCGTGTACAAGACCGTTCACGTTTCCCTTGAACTCACGCTTTACAGGGATAACGAATCTTCCGTCACGGATAGTGACTATCGCTTCCTGCATATATTTCTTGCCTTCGCCCGATTTTATCATCTTGTCCAGCGTCTCTCTTATGGACAGCTGTGAGCGTGAGATTTTGCGCCTTATGCTTCTAAGCTCAGGGCTTGCATCGTCCGAAAGGGTGTTCTCGTCGATTATCGCATCGTTGAGGCTGCGAAGCAGGGCGCTGTCAGGGAAAAGACTCTCAAACAGGTAGCTTATCGGAGTCTCCTTGTCTTCGAGCTGGTCGAACCATTTTACCAGCACGTCTGTCTGCATCAGTACACGGCGCACCTGCATAAGCTCCTTTATGGAGAGTATGCCGCCTTGCTGCGCTCTTTTTGCTATGGCGCTGATGTCATCGACCTTGTAGAAGCCCGGCGTGCCGAACCTTACCGACAGCTCAAAAGCGCAGGAGGTCTTTGCGATCTCTGTCTTTACCAAAAACAGATCCGTCTGCGGCTGTATGCTGACAGCTATCTGTTTTGCTTTCGGAACGGTGCATTTGTCCGACAGCATTTCAAGTATTTTATGTAATTCAAGTGCTTTGCAGTTTATTTGTTCCATTTTGTTTCACCTATTATTTTTTTTCTTTCTATAATCCTTTGTAGTATTCCAGTGTCCTGAATCTGCTCTTGAAATTGTGAGCGATAAAAGATTCGGTAAAAGCAGTCAGTTTTTTCTGATAGCGGCTGCTTATCTTGAAGAAAAACAGCTTTTCAAACTCCGTCAGAGCGATGTATCTGACAATATATAAAAGCGTCTTGTCAAGCTCCGTCTGCACCGAGTCTTCAGAGGTTATATAGCACTCATCGCAGAAAAGCTTGTTTTCCCGAAAGTCAAAGTGCATCTTTTCGTCCTCGTATTTAAAGCAGCAAGCGCAGCCCACAAGGTCAGGTCTCAGTCCTATCTCGCAGGGCAGCCTGAACTCAAACACGCATTTGAGCAGCTCCATATCCATTTTATCGTTGTCCAGAAAATACAGCGAGTTGAGAACCAGCCGCATAACGTCTGCATAGCCTGCTTCCTCTGTGCGTGAGTAGAGGATAAGCTCGCTGAAATAAGAGGCGAGCGCCGTTTTCTTTATGTCCAATCTTATATTCGGGAAAGCGTTTATCATCTCGCTGCTGTTGAGGTAGTATTCGGTGTGACCCGAAGCGGTCTTTTTTTCCTCCACGCAAAGCGATGAGTAAGCGAATAGCTGGGTGCTTGCGGCATTCTTGACGCTTTTCTGTCCGCCTCTGATGAAAATATCTATCACGCCTTTGTCAGCGGTCAGGACGCTGACAGACTTGCTTATCTCACCTATCTTTTTTTCCCTGAGGATAAGACCCTTTACTGTCAGCATTTTTTTCACCTCTCAAAGCTTGTGCATATTTCAGATAATCAGAAATTTTTCCGCTTGCAAAAAACTTGTCCCAAAGGTCCATGCGAAAGCCCGCCTTTCTTTTTCGTCTGAAAGTAGTATCTGCACGGTTCAAGTTTATTATAAGCGGAAATTTTTACGAGTATTATTTAACTCCATAAATCAGAATTTGTCGGCGAGCAGCTGGGGGAAACCCTTTTGGAGAAGGGTTATCCCCCAGACCCCCTTCCTAAA
>CAMZIK010000136.1 GCA_947307175.1 uncultured Clostridia bacterium | reverse complement strand
CGATATAAAGCTCACCCTCGCTGATCTCCTCAAGACCTGCGATCATTCTCAGTGTGGTAGACTTACCGCATCCGGAAGGACCTACCAGAATGATAAACTCCTTATCCTGGATCTCGATGTTAAAATCGGATACAGCGATTACTCCGCCGGAGTATTTCTTATAAATTTCTCTCAATGATACACTTGCCATATTAAGAGGACCTCCTATAAAAAAATTACTAATTTAACACATTAGCTATGAATCTATTGTATCAAATTTCGTCCATGTCTTCAAGAGTTTTTTTAACTAAACTTTCAGATAGTATTATATTAATATTGACGAAATTTCACAGAAAGATGTCAGCATTTTACAGCCAAATCTTCACTTTGTCAATAATTTTTCAACATCTTTGTGCATAATCTCCAAACAGCTTCCAAGCGCCAAATCTTGCCTTAAAACCATTTTTCCGATAGCGATCCTCTTTAAAAAAACGACTTCGTTTCCTAAAATTTTAAACATTCTTTTGACCTGATGGAACTTGCCTTCATGCAGAACGAGAGTACATTCCCTGTCATTTTCTTTCGATCCTGTGAACTGAGCGGGCAGGCATTTTTCGCCTCCGTCGATAGTCATTCCCTGCTCAAAAGCAGTCTCATAGCTTTCCTCCCACGGCTGAGCGAGCCTGACGAAATAAGTCTTGGGAACATGGCTTTTGGGCGAGAGCATCTTGTGTGCAAGCTCTCCGTCGTCGGTCAGCAGCACAAATCCTTCCGTGTCCTTATCCAGCCTTCCCGCAGGGAAAAGCCCTTTTCTGCGCATATGAGGCGGAACGAGATCGATAACCGTCCTGCTCTCTCCGTCTTTAGTCGAGCAGACCACTCCCTGAGGCTTATTGAGCATGATATAGATATGTTCCTTATAGCATACCCTTTCGCCGTCAAGCAGTATCTCATCGTCCGTATCCACATGAGCATCGCTTCTTCTTGCAAGCTTGCCATTGACGCTTATCCTGCATTTGAGACACATCTTTTTGACATCAGCCCTTGAAACATCGGGCATCTGAGATGAGATCAGCCTGTCCAGCCTTATCCTTGTTCCCATTGATCTTATTGATCCTCCATTGGTTTGACCATCTTGTTGTAAGTCTTCTTCAAAAACAGCGCACACAGCGTCAGCGAAACGACCTCAGCGATCGGGAATGCCCACCAGATAGCTTTCAGTCCCAGGAACTTTGACAGCAGATAAGCCGCAGGCAGAAGCACGATTATCTGTCTTGAGAAAGATACTATCATCGAGTAAACACCCTTGCTAAGCGCCTGAAGCGTAGAGATCATCATGATCGAAAAGCTTGCGATGACAAAGTGCGTGCTGATTATCCTCAGCGCAGGAACGCCTATCCTGAGCATCTCCTCGTCTGCCTCGAACAGTCCCAGCAGAAGATCGGGTATCGTCAGAAAAGCGATCATTCCCACAGCCATTATCGACACTGCATATAACGCACCGCACTTGAAAGCCTTGACTATGCGCTTCTTCTTTCGTGCGCCGAAGTTGTATGCAACTATCGGAATGTATCCGTTGTTCAAACCGAAGATCGGCATGAATATGAAGCTTTGCAGCTTGAAATATACGCCAAGCACCGCAACAGCCGTATCCGAGTAACCGATAAGGATCTTGTTGAGTGAAAATGTCATCACCGAGCCGATAGACTGCATTATTATTGACGGCAGACCGACAGCATAGATGTGCTTTATCGTTTTTCTGTTCGGCGGATACCTGCGCAGACTGATAACTATCTCCTTGTTGACCTTGATATTGAGAACAAGACCCAGTCCCGCCGCAGCAAACTGTCCTATGACCGTCGCAAGCGCCGCACCCGAAACGCCCATTTTCGGGAACGGACCCCAGCCAAAGATAAGGCACGGGTCAAGGATAAGGTTTATTATTGCACCCAGGCCCTGCGTGTACATCGAATAGATAGTCTTTCCCGTTGACTGCAGAAGGTTTTCCATAGTCATCTGCAAGAAAATGCCAAAGCTCGCAACGGTCACTATGTACAGATAATCCTTTCCGTACTGACGAATGGCTTCGCTTTTCGTCTGAAAATCATAAAATATCCCCGTTGTGCAAAGACCTATCACCACGAACAGCAAAAAGCTGACAAATGCAAGAAAAATACCGTTGTTAGCAGCTCTGTTCGCACGCTCGAAGTTCTTTTCTCCGAGTGATTTTGACAAATACGCCTTGATACCAACGCCCGTACCTGCACCGACTGCAATCATCAGCGTCTGTATCGGGAACGCCATAGAGACCGCCGTCAGAGCGTCCTTGTGTATCTTAGCCACGAATATACTGTCAACGATGTTGTAAAGCGCCTGAACGAGCATCGAGATCATTATCGGCAAAGACATCGAGATCATAAGCCTGCCGACAGGCTGAGTTCCCATTTTGTTTTCCTGAATGTTTTCCAAATCCACACTTCCCTACTCATAATTACAAAACACTATTTGATTATAGCACATTTCCACAAAGATTGCATTACAATTTTGTTAATCTGTACGAAATATTAGGCGCACAGAAAAAAAGCAAGGCATCAGAAGCCAAGCTCCCGATGCCTTATTATCAATATGAATTTAACGAAGCCCGTTTATCAGTCTACCTTTGGCATACGTGCAACACTTGCAGCTATCTCCTCGTCTGTCGGGATATAGTCGCTCATCTTGCCGTCGTTGAATGCCTCGTAAGCGTACATATCGAAATAGCCTGTACCTGTAAGACCGAACAGGATAGTCTTTTCCTCGCCTGTCTCCTTGCACTTGAGAGCCTCATCGATAGCAACTCTGATAGCGTGGCTGCTCTCAGGAGCAGGAAGGATACCCTCTGTTCTTGCAAACTGCTCTGCTGCTGCGAAAACGCTTGTCTGCTCAACGCTGCGAGCTGTCATAAGACCGTCATGATACAACTGAGAAAGAACGCTGCTCATGCCGTGATAACGCAGTCCGCCTGCATGGTTCGGTGAAGGCATGAATGTGCTTCCGAGAGTATACATCTTTGCCAGAGGACAAACAGCGCCCGTATCGCAGAAATCGTAGCCGTAAGTTCCTCTTGTGAGTGAAGGACATGAAGCAGGCTCAACAGCAATAAATTCATAGTCAGCCTCGCCTCTGAGCTTTTCGCCCATGAACGGTGAGATAAGACCGCCGAGGTTAGATCCGCCGCCTGCGCAGCCGATTATCACATCGGGCTTGATGCCGTATTTGTCCATTGCAGCCTTTGACTCAAGACCGATGACCGACTGATGCAGGAGTACCTGAGAAAGTACCGAACCAAGCACATATCTGTAACCCTCCTGTGTGGTCGCAGCCTCAACAGCCTCCGAAATAGCGCAGCCCAGAGAACCGTTTGTTCCCGGGAACTCTGCATTTATCTTCTTGCCGACCTCTGTGGTCATTGAAGGCGAAGGAGTAACGTTTGCGCCGTAGGTACGCATAACTTCACGTCTGAAAGGCTTCTGCTCATAGGAAACTTTTACCATATATACCTGGCAGTCAAGTCCGAGATATGCGCAAGCCATTGAAAGCGCTGTACCCCACTGACCTGCACCTGTTTCTGTGGTAACGCCCTTGAGTCCCTGCTTTTTAGCATAGTAAGCCTGAGCGATAGCACTGTTGAGCTTATGGCTTCCGGAGGTGTTGTTTCCCTCGAATTTGTAGTATATCTTAGCAGGTGTGCCAAGAGCCTTTTCAAGGCAGTAAGCTCTTACCAGCGGAGAAGGTCTGTACATCTTGTAGAAGTTCAGTATCTCCTCAGGGATGTCGATATATGCGGTCTTGTCGTCAAGCTCCTGTTTTGCAAGCTCTGTGCAGAAAACATGGCTCAGCTCGTCAAGTGTACATGGCTCATGTGTAGCAGGATTGATAAGCGGTGCAGGCTTGTTTTTCATATCTGCACGGACATTGTACCACTGCTTTGGCATCTCATTTTCTTCAAGATAGATCTTGTACGGGATCTTTTCGTTGTTCATAACACTCATCCTTTCTGAATTTGCGGGCAGCATAAAACAAAAAAACCTGCCCCATTTTACAACGGGACAGGATATATTTCCTGCTGTGCCACCCAGATTGTCAGCTTAACGCTGCTTCTTAACGTACGATCATACGTTCAACCTTTAACGCAGGTTCTACGTCTTGCCTAATCGGATAATATCCTTTCGGTTCGCCCTCACGAGTCCATTCACGATATGTCTGTATACCGCATTCCCATCATCAGCGGCTCTCTTTGATACAGGTGCATAAAGCTACTTACTCTCGGTCAAAAGTTTTTGGCCATTATTTACGGATATGATAATATCACATTCTAATTTATTTGTCAAGTGCTTTTTGAAAATATCTGTTTTGGGGAACAAGCAAAACGAGAAACAAATGTTTCACGTGAAACATTTGTTTCTCACACACTGCACTAATTGATTATCAGACCAATGATAGTTTCATCAGGCATCGTGATCTCGACACGGCTGTTTGTCTGACGTTTCTTTATAGCATAATCCTTGATCTCGCCCGAAGCCTTCATCTCGGATACGAGTTCTTCGATAAGCTTCAGTTTACCTTCAATATCCTCACTTTTGAAGTTGTCTTCTTTCATCAGCGACTTTATACGGTCTTTAGGCTGTATCGGATCTGCCGAGCTGACATTGTCATCACCAGTCGGAACGCCCGACTCCTCTATTCCGGATTCATTATCGTCAGAGCTTTCATTAGCTCTGTTATACTTTTCTTCCTTCTGTTCGGCACTGCTTGTACCATCCTGTTTCTTCGCCGTTTTATTCTTATCTTCACTTTCTGATACGCCTTTTGCTTCTGCATAGCTGCCACTGTTGTCAGTTTCTACCTTATTATCCTTTGAATTCATAAAAATAACTGTTCCTGCAACAACTGCTGCAAGGCAGGCTGCAACTGCGATAAATTTACCTATATTGCTGCGTTTTACGGTTATCTGCGGTTTCTGAGGCTCAGACTGCTTCTTTTCGCCCTGATCGTTTTCGTCGATACGCTTTTCGATCCTTGCCCAAAGCTTATCCATATCGGGTGAGCTTGTTTGCATATGGTCACGGTACAGATCTTCAATTTTCTTAGCCATAAAGTTCACCCTCCTTGTAAAGTTTTTTGAGCCGTTCTATCGCTGCCCGATAGTTCCACGAGACCGTTCCCAGCGGTATCCCGAGCAAATCGCTTATCTCCTGAAGTGTCATCTGCATTCCGATATGCAGATCAACTATATGCCGCTGTTTCGGGTTGAGAGCGTCAAGCGCCTGTGAAAATCCAAGGCTTCCCTCAACATCTTTCTCCAGATCCTGACTGTCTGCTGCTTCTGTGCCCGACTCATCATCGTCAAGCTCAAAGCTCTGTCTTCCGTTTTTGCGTAGAAAGTCTATCGCCAGATTCCTTGCCATAACGGTTATGTAGCGTTTGTGACCATTTCCCGGCTTATATTGAGAAGCTGTCTCCCAAAGCTTCATGAACATATCAGCCGTCAGATCCTCTGCATCATACGGGCTTCTGACTACGCCGAGTATGATCTGATAGACCTGTTTTGCGTAAGCGTCATATATCTCTTTCAGCCCGTCTTTACTGCCGTTGACTATCTGAAGGATCGACGCTTCAAATTGCGCATCGGTCATTTTTATCCCCCTTTGTTATCTTAGTTACGTCTGAGTGAACGCATTTTTATTGAAAAATGTTTCACAAATTTTCGTCTCGGCTTTTGTGCAAATTCCTCAAAGCCGCTGACCTTCCACAACATTATACAACAAAATCCTGTTTATTGCAAGCACTTTTAGAGGTAAGAGGTAAGAAGTCAGGTCTTCAGGTCAGCGGAGAAGTATGCTGATATGTGAGTTGTTGAGGGAGCTTCTCTTTGGGCAGCTGTTGCAGGATATTCTCTTGAGGATAGCTGTTGCTCATACTCTTTTTAGACTTTTAGTTAATTTAAGCCCTATGGGCGCAAGTCCCATAGGGCTTAAATTCATTAAGAGGTTTAGGAAAGGGGTCTGGGGGACAACCCTTCTCAAAAGGGTTTCCCCCAGCAGTTCTCCAAAAGAGTTTTCCCCAATTATCTACCGTATCAGTATGCTTTGCCCCAAAGCACCATACATTTTGCAGGTTTGCCGCAGCAGACGCAGACATCGCTTATCTGCTCCTGCTCGTCCGGGATACAGCGTGAACCGACACCCGTGATCTCCTTGACCTTATCCTCGCAGGCTTCCTCGCCGCACCACATAGCTTTTACAAAGCCGTCGCCCTTTTCTTCGAGAGCCTTTGTGATCTCGTCGAGTGTCTTGCATGAATAAGTCTTGTTTGCACGGTTTTCCAGAGCCTTTTCATACAGTCCGTCATGAACAGCCTGAAGCCTTTCCTTAACGGCTGCGGTGAAGCCTTCAAGTCCCTCGTCAAGAGCGATGAAGGTCTTTTCTCTGTTGTGTCTTGTAACGGCTACGCACTGACCGTTCTCGATGTCCTTAGGACCTATCTCGATGCGGACAGGCACGCCCTTCATCTCGTACTCTGCATACTTCCAGCCAGGTGAGTTGTCGCTGTCGTCCAGCTTGACTCTCACTCCTGCAGCCTTGAGCTTATCAGCAAGGGCATTAGCCTTTTCAAGAACGCCTTCCTTGTGGAAAGCGATAGGCACGATAACTACCTGTATCGGTGCAACTGCCGGCGGCAGCGCAAGACCGTTGTCATCGCCGTGAGTCATGATGATAGCGCCGATAAGCCTTGTTGTTACGCCCCATGAAGTCTGGTGCGGATACTGGAGTTTATTTTCTCTGTTGGTGAACTGGATACCGAAAGCTCTTGCAAAGCCGTCGCCGAAATAGTGTGATGTACCAGCCTGTAAAGCCTTTCCGTCGTGCATAAGCGCCTCGATAGCGTAGGTAGCTTCTGCGCCTGCGAACTTGTCGCTCTCGGTCTTCTGACCCTTTACAACGGGCATTGCCAGCGATTCCTTACAGAAATCCGCATAGCAGTCGAGCATTCTTCTTGTTTCCTCGATAGCCTCCTCAGGAGTTTCGTGGATAGTATGTCCTTCCTGCCAGAGAAATTCTCTTGAACGCAGGAAAGGTCTTGTCGTCTTTTCCCAGCGAACTACCGACACCCACTGATTGTACAGCTTCGGCAGGTCTCTGTAAGAGTGGACGATGTTGGCGTAATGCTCGCAGAAAAGCGTTTCAGATGTAGGTCTTACGCACAGTCTGTCCTCAAGCTTTTCGCTTCCGCCGTGAGTTACCCATGCAACTTCGGGAGCAAAGCCTTCAACGTGGTCTTTTTCCTTCTGCAGAAGGCTTTCGGGGATAAACATCGGCATGCACACGTTCTCATGACCAAGAGCCTTGAAACGTGCATCGAGGTCCTTCTGGATATTCTCCCAGATAGCGTAGCCATACGGTCTTATTACCATACAGCCTTTTACGCTGGTATACTCGATAAGCTCTGCTTTCTTACAGATGTCGGTATACCACTTTGCAAAATCTTCGTCCATTGATGTGATGGCGTCAACCATCTTTTCGTTTTTTCCTTTTCCCATGTTTGAAATCAACTCCGTAAATGTCCTTGTTATAGATTTTGTAGTTAAGATCGTACTCATCGAGCTTCTGCGGATCAAACGGTCCCTGAACGGTATAGTCTTCGGGTTTTACGCCGTCTTCGTCCAAAGAGTCCTCCTCGTCCTGCGGATGCTTTTTTTCGATCTTTCGGGCGATCCAGGGCGTGACCACACAGCAAAGCAGTATCAGCGCCATGACAGCGGCTAAGACACCTGCAAATTTGAGCAGCAGTATCACAAGCTCCTTATTCACCCGTTATCACCTCACAAAATACATACATAGGTATTATATCACATATTATATGAAATTGCAAGAGTTGAAATATGACGATAATATATAAATCAGAATTTAGCGGAGCAAAGCTCCGCTTGATTGGGGGCTTTCCGATC
>CAMZIK010000135.1 GCA_947307175.1 uncultured Clostridia bacterium | reverse complement strand
TTAAATGAAGCCACTAATCTGTTGGGGAATGTTCTATCTAATCGTTCAGAAAAAGAACTATATTCTTGTTTAACTTGATTTATTTTGCTTTTTAAATCACTGGCATACTGAATTATTCTCTCATTCAATTCTATTGATGCATTAGAGTTACTCCGTCGAAAATCTGCTTCAGACATAGTCTCGAAATCATTTCTTATGTCAATAAGGCTAAAATCAAGATTATTACTATTTATATATAACCTATTGGTTTCAATAAAATGAATTTCAATCTTTTCATTAAACTCGCCTACTCGATTTATTAAATTTATTGCATTTTCATCCTCTAAAAGTGTTCTTTGAATGAAATGATAACGTGGCGAACGATAATAATGCCATTCAAGTAATTCAATAATATTATTGTTTAATAATAAATTAAATGTTTCTGCTTTTTCGTTATTTAGAGTTATTGTAAAGATCATTTTTATAGGCTCTTGGTCTATCTTTTCTTGTTCTGGCACTTCTTTTACTAAACGGATTATATTCCCGTCGTCTAGCTCAACAGAAAATGACTTAAATGGAATTTCATAAAGCCCTTTAAGATTGAGTTTAAATAAATCCCGAATTAATTTGAACACGGTAGTTTTTCCGTAACCATTTGGCGCATGTATAATAGAAACAAACTTTTCTTGGTGTAAGTCAATTGTATATGTATATGTGTCAAATAAATCTTCTACTGATATTTTAGTTATTTTCATATAAACACCTCGCAAATAAATTGATTCTTTATAATGTATCATTATGAGTTCTTGTTAAATATTGCAAAATATAATCAAGTCTTCATTAATTATGATTAATATTACAAAACCACTTAACAGTATTCTTTATTATTCGCTATAATTATAAGGATATAAAAGCATATCCCCCAAATTACTATTGATAAATCATAGAATATGGATTACTTATAATATCAATCAAACTATTTATACTATACTTTTTTCAAAGTACTAATGAATGATTCTATATCAAAACCAGAATACTTAATCGTATATATTCAACTCTTCTTTTTCCTTTTACTATTTTAAGGAAGAATTTATTTTTTTGTTATTATTTCAATTATACATGTATGCTTTTTGGTTTTAGTATCATAATTAATTCCAACTAAAATAATTTCTCCTGAATATTCTGATATTTTATCAGAATACTGCTTACGCTTTATCTGCTCGATTGCAGTATCAGCGGATTTATCCCATTTAAGCTCTATGACCATAGCAGGCTTATCTGATGTCTTTCGTGGTATAAAAACAAGATCTGCGAAGCCTTTCCCTGTTGCAAGCTCCCTGTGGATCACATATTCTTTCCTCGCTGAATAGTAGGCGAGCGAGATTACGCAGCTCAATGACATTTCGTTGTTATATCCTATGATAGAAGCATTCTCATCGTGAGCTTTTTCTACCATTTTAGCAACCTTTTCCTCATCACCGTTGATTGTCGCTTCTATCAGCTCGTCAGAGGAACGTATCGCATTCATAACGGTTTCCCAACCACCGTCCTCAATAGAATTGATGAACTCCTGCTGTACTTCGCTGTTTGGTATCCATACCCTTCCGTCATTATAGGTAAGGTATCCAAGGTGAATAAGTAATGTGAGTACATCATCTGCGCTATTAAAGGTACTCATATCATTTTGGAACTTTCCTGTGTTTACACCGACCTTTTCTCCTGCTATCATATCGACAACCTTTTCACGAAGTCCATCAAAATTCATCTGAATATAGACCTTTAGAGCTTCATAGGTTTCGGTTGAAGTCCAATAGCTGTCAAAATCGTGTCCTGTCATAGACATTACTACAGAACGGGGATTATATATCGAAACTCCCTTTAAATCATATCCATCATACCAACGCTTGGTTTCCTCAAACGGCATATTATATTTTTCACAGAGTTCCTGAACCTCTGCTTCGGTAAATCCAGTAAACTCTGCGTATTCGCGAGTGTTGGTCATTGCAATCTCAGTAAACATATTAAGAGCCGAATGCTTGCCATATTTTTTTATAGGTAAGATACCCGTCATATATGCAAGAGCAACATAACTTTGATCTTTCAGTGTATCCCTTAAAAAATCAAGATACTTCTCCTGAGATTCTTTATCATTTTTCAGTTCTCTGAATACGCAGTCCCATTCATCTATGATGAACATAAACGGGATTTTGTACTGAACAAACGCTTTATTCAAAACGTTAAGCAGTGTCTTTCTTCTTGGCATATTCAAATCAGGATACTGTTCAATGACCTCGTCAATAATATCCTCGCATATAAATTGTATCATTTCATCAATATTCTTTGATTCGCCAAGAAAATTCACCATATTGATGTGGATAACATTATATTTATTCAAATGCTTTTCAAAGGTCGGAGCGGACGATATTTTGTATTTGCTGAACATTTCTTTAGAGTCACAACCTCTGCTATAATAAGCAGCAAGCATATTTGCAGCCATTGACTTTCCAAAACGTCTTGGTCGACTTACACTGATAAACTGCTGTTCAGTATTGATAACTCTATTCGTATGCTTTATAAGTTCTGTTTTATCAACATATATCTCGGAATTGAGAGATTTTTTAAAGTCTGTATTATCAGGATTAAGATATATTCCCATTGCCGTTCCTCCTTTGCACTTATATTACCTCTATTATACTCTATATCGCTAAAAAAATCAACTGTTTTGAGAAAAAAGGCTTTGAACTGCTTTGGGGGCTGATATGCCACACACAGCCGCACAAACCGCTTTTATCGGCTTCTTGTCTTGTCGGTGCTATATCACCACTATTGTGGCTTTATCCCTTTAAAAACAGCTGTTTTCACTGCAATTTAGGCGTGCTCCTATATATGAAAATACCGCCTGCCTTCAAAGCAAGCGGTAATATAAATAAATAAATTGAATTCAAGTCAATAATTCGGACTTTATCTCATATCCGCCCTTAAAAGTGACGGATATTTCTTCTTTGTTGAGTATTTTAACACATTCAACGACCTTCCGGACCAATATGTCATCGTACTGTTGAAGTTCAAAGCTGCTGTTGTCAATATCAGCTTTTATCTCATCCGCAAGCTCAGTTGATTCTGTATTTGCCTTATCTTTGAGTGAAAGGAGCTTCTGACTCAGCTTTTCTTCTTCGCTATACAGCCTTGCGAACTCATCGTCAAGGTAGTCTGGATCGCAAGCTCCTGTTGCAATAAGTTTTACAAAGTCATTACGGGCTTGGTCTATATCCTTGAGCCGCTGTTCAATCTGTTTTATTTCGTTATCACTTGATCCCGAAAGGACAGTATCTGCTGCTGATTTCAGCACCTTTGCCACATCATCGCTGCAGTTATAAAACTCATTTATCGCTCTCACAATAGCGTTGTGAAGCGGTTCTTCGTCAATAGTAGGGGATTTACAGTATTTCGGACCGTGTTCCAAACGGTTAATGCACCGCCATACCGTCCTATCCCTGTTGTGAGAAGTCCAACGACACCGCCTATAAGCTGTGCCGCATTCGCCGCATATAAGAAGCTCTGTCAAAGCATACTTACTGTTATAGCGTCCCTGTTCCGTAAAAGTATTCGTACACACACTTCTTTTTGCATTACGACGAGCGATCTCCTGCTGTACTATATTAAAAGTGTTTTTGTCAATGATCGCAGGGTGACAGTCGCTTACATAGTACATTGGACGTTCTCCGTTATTTTTGACCGCCTTATGTGATATGCAGTCAATAGTATAGGTCTTTTGCAGCAGGCAGTCTCCGATATATTTCTCGTTCTGAAGTATTCTTTTTATAAGCATTGCACTCCATTTGCCGCTTTTAGAGCGTGTTGGATACTTTTTATTATTTAGCTCTTGTGCAATTGTATGTGTTGAACCGCCGTCAATATAAAGTTTAAAAATAAGCTGTATAACCTCAGCTTCTTCAGGAATAATAACAGGCTTTCCGTCATCTCCTTTTTTATAGCCGAGGAGGTACTTGAAGTTATATCGAACCTTTCCCTCTTTAAACGCCATCTGATTACCAAGAGTAATGTTTTTGCTTATTGACTCGCTTTCAGCCTGAGCGAAGCTGCTGTACAATGACAATATGAATTCGCTTTGTGCTGTCGGCGTATTTATATTCTCTTTCTCAAATATGACGCCGATGCCGAGGCTTTTCAGAAGCCTTATATGATCAAGGCAGTCAACAGTATTTCGTGAAAAGCGACTTGTGGATTTACAAAGTACAAGATCTATCTTCTTCTTTTTGCACATTCTTATCATTCGATTGAACTCTGTCCTGTTCTTCGTCTGCGTGCCACTGATGCCTTCGTCTGCAAATATTCCTGCAAGCGTCCATTCGGGGTTTGAGGATATATAATTTGTATAGTATTCTATTTGTACCTGATAGCTGTTCTGCTGTTCTTCCTGCTCGGTACTTACACGGCAATAGGCAGCAACATTAAGCCGCTTGTGCTGTGGCTTACCGTCAACCACTTGTTGCTTGGCAGGAATTATCCTTACATTCGCTGCCGTTTCCATTGTCATCGCTCCTTTCAGTTTCATTTTTGATTATAACGCCGTTGATAAACTCGGCTTCTATAACGCAGAAATGGCTTACCGTTATCCGCTTTACGCAGGATCTCAGCAAGCCAATGTCAAGAGTATTAAGTTGATTCCTGTTATCAATCAGAGACTTCAAAAGTTCTGTTTTCTGATTAACATCGCTGTAGGTACAGTGCTTGTATTTCAGCTCTGCAAGCATGAAAATATCGCTCCTTATTTCCTCAGCAGTTTTAGTGCCATTGTCAATGGCACGATCAATTTCAGATTGTTTACAGCGAATGACAGAAGTCGGAATATACTCGCTTACTGCGGATTCTGCTTCAATAAGCATAGGATTTGCAATTACAGTATTCAGAATATTCAGTATCACCCCCGTCAGCATTTCGTCTGTCATTTTAAATAAGAATGGACGGCATTCATGATTACGGCAGTCCCATAATTCAGCTTTTGTACGAAACAGCCGCTTGCCGCACTCTTTGCATACTGTAAGGTTGCGGACTTCCTGCAACTCGTCAGGAATAATGCAAAGAGACGTTGCTTTTGCGCTCTTGCGCTCATTCACTTTCTTGAATACTTCCTCACTTATAAGCTGTGGGTAAACATCCGTGCCGAGATACTTTTCATTTTCAAGCACTCGCTTAACCATATTCTTGTTCCATATATTATCCTCGTTATATGGAACTTTCATATTGACTGCAATACTCACAAGACTATTTCCTGCCATATATTCGCTGAAAATAGTCAGCACAGCAAGCACCTCCGCAGGATTAGTAGTTATTATACCGTTCTGCATCATATACCCGAAAGGTATTCTTCTGTTTTTACTCATCTTCTGCATCTCCTTTACGATACCACTATACCACAAAGGAGCTGTTTTTTCTATTCACCACAACCGACAAAAATGCTTCCTGCATTTTGGGCAGGAAGCACTATGTAATCCGGTTACTTATCAGCCATAATTGAAGTACAGCTTTATTTTAATTGTCTATGTAAACAAACGACTGCGGAGCTGTTTTTACTCCAAAATCCTGTAATTTTTTGGACTGTGAATACTTTTTTACTTTACCAAGACAATAAGCAAATGCTGTTTCACGATTATGGAAATATGAGTCAAAAAATCTCTTTTTTATACCTGCATTTTTTGAAGTTTTTTTCCAAACATCATTAGGAGTTCCCTGTATAAGATCAGTAACCTCGACTTCGGCAACTACTTTCATTTCAGGAGCAGTAGAATAAATAATTATACTTTCAATCTTTCGTTTACATTTTATTTTTCTGAATTCATATTTTTTGGTACCAGCAAGAATATTGCTGACATGTTCAGGATTGATGGACATCAAAACCTTACACACAATACCGCCTCCAATTTTTATTTTAGTTTCTATTTTATTTAATCAGTTTGTTTTCATCTTGTTTTGCTAATGACAGAATTGCCCTGAAATCATTCATCGAGTATACAGCTTGATAAGGATGTCCATTCTTCCAAATTCCATTGCAATTAAGCGTGTTATAATTCACATTACATCCTTCTCCAAATGCATGATTATACACTAATTCTACAACGCATAAGTTTTTCTTCCTGTCATAAAATGTCTTGATTTCGTTTTGGCTAAACACAGATTTATTTCCGACCATATCATTATAATCATTAAACGATTTTAAGCAGATTCCATTTTGCTTTATAATTTCAAAACTCACGATTGTTCCATATGAAGTCACAACAGATTTGAAGCTCCGATTATTCTCATCACTGCTCTTTCTATATATCATTATAGGGATTCCAGGAGAATAACAAGGAGTACTAACAGGGAAACATATGTATGTTTTTGTCATACCATTAGCTGCAGCAAATTCTTCAGTATCCTGTTTTGTGTTCTTCAGCTCTGAATATGGGAATATTTTATCATGCCATTCCGATTCAATGGGAAGCATCGCAAAAGCTTTTGTTTCTTTATTGATAAAAGGGAAAGAAGTATATGGAGTCATAAAATTGATTGCATTCTTGCTCCTAAGATAAACGCCTTCATTCCTCGAATTATGTCCTGCGAGTACAAAGCCAAACTTTTGAAGCATTTCGATCAATTTTCTGTGCTTATCGAAAACTGTAACATATATTTCCTCATCATCAGATTCAAGCCAGTTCCACAAAGCAATTCCAATAGCTCCTTCTCCTAATCTATTACCTTCAACTCGATCAGAGAGCTTTAACGTGCTTATTTTAAGCCTGCTGCACTTTGGGAGTATTTGATTAGCCAGAGAAATTTCCTCGCACTCTCCAACTTTAAGCATAACAAATGCTCCGATACCATTACCATCTATGTATGCAAAGGCTTGTTTGCCCTCATTAGCCTTTCTGTTATACCATTCTTCAAATTCAGGATAATCTTCTTTTAATGAATCAAAAAAGCTATCATGAATATCGAGCTCGGATAATCTCTTCCATTTATATGCTCCAGCCATAAACACTCCTTCTTAGTTTAGATTAATAGGTCATTGAGAGAATAAAAAACGATTTTATTTGAAAAAGAATATATCTTCAAATCGTCTATACTTGGTTTACCATCAAACTGTGAAATGAACCATTTTATAGGATTGGTTATGTGATCTATCATTTCCATATAATCGCCATCTACATCGGACATGGAATGCCCCATAACACAAATTTGATCAATTTTATTAGAAATACTATTCAAGAAATCTTCTAATCGCTTAATTTGTATTTCTTTCTTTAAGCCATCATAAAAACTCGCAATGCTTTCCCTTTGAGTATCAATATAATAATCTCGACCATCATCTGATGGATCAAAATTACGATCTCGATACTTATTAGAATTATCGCCATCTTTATACCCGAACAGCAGCTCCTCGCCCGATGCGTAATATCCATGAATATGTAATATTGGAATATTCTTCGGATCATACAGTTTTTCGACAGTCGAAGTATAGTTAAAGCTAATAATAGCTGCTGCATTTTCAAATACATTATATATTCGTTTGTTAGATTTATCAATATCCTTGTTCGCCGTTTCAACCATTTCACTTAAACTTCCGAATATAGCCTGTCTTAAACTCCTTAAGTGTTCGTTAACATTCCAAATTGTATCCTCTCTATCAGATTCATGGTCGGACAGATAATCGGGAAAGGTAACAATTTGCTCTTCTATTTCATCCAAATCAAGTTCGCTGAAGGATTTCTCATATTCTCCCCAGTTGATACCATAACTCTCAAATAAATCATAAGCATTATCAAAACTGTCATATATTCTCTTCCCTGAAAGGAGTTTATAATAATCGGATGTGCCTGTATGTAGATTGTGGTGCATATCAAAACCATTGCCTATTATGTATAGGATATTGGGATTTATTAGAGCATCTTTCATATCTACAGATTTCATTTTCAGCCATCCTTCCTGTCAGTTTATATATATAACACACTAATTCAGAAAGCTGTATTACAGCTAGATCTTAC
>CAMZIK010000134.1 GCA_947307175.1 uncultured Clostridia bacterium | reverse complement strand
CGACTGATTCTTCAGCCTCAGAGGATCCAACTAAAGCAGGCGCTTTTTTATTATCAGCATTCTCGTTATCCGAGACTGAAAATGCAGATACACATTTTATAATAAACATCATAAACAGGATCAAAATGATAAATGCAGCAAAGATCCTGTCCCAGCGTACTCTTTTTAATACCGGAGCAGCCTGTCTTAACTTATGATCATATCCGATCTTTAAACTATTCAAAGGTTATAGTACCAATGTCCTTTCATCACAATACTCACATTCAAGAGTTGTACCTTCACCTCTGAAATAATGAGGAAGATACGTTTCTGTATGTGTGATACATTTCGGATTTGAGCATTTCTGATGAATATGCTCGCTTCCGGTGATAAGCGGTGCAGGCTTGTCCGCATTTTCAAGAACGGTCAGTATCAGCGCCATTCTAATAAACATACCGTATTTAGCCTGTTTAAAATACATAGCTCTGGGGTCATCATCGACATCGATCGCTATCTCATCTACTCTTGGCAGCGGGTGAAGAACAATGAGATCGTCCTTTGCGTGTGCCATTTTTGTCATATCAAGTATATAGCTGCCCTTTTGCTGCTCATATTCTTCGATACTTGCAAATCTTTCACGCTGTATCCTTGTCATGTAAAGTACATCAAGCTCCCCTATTGCTTTTTCAAGATCGGTGACTTCCTTAAAAGTGTGGCCTCCTGCTGAAAGAACATCTTTTATGTAGGTCGGCAGCATAAGTTCGGGAGTTGAGATAAGTACGAACTTGTTGTTTTTGAAACAAGACATAGCTTTGATAAGGGAATGGACTGTACGTCCGTTTTTAAGGTCTCCGCAGAAGCCGATAGTCATATTATCAAGGTGGCCTTTTTCCTCTTTGAGAGTCAGAAGATCAGTCAGTGTCTGGGTAGGGTGCAGATGTCCGCCGTCTCCTGCATTTATAACAGGACATTCGGTATTAAGTGCCGCAGCCTTGACTGACCCAGCTGTAGGGTGTCTCATAACAACTACATCAGCATATTCGGATACTATCTTTGTAGTATCTTTGATATTTTCTCCTTTTGCAACAGAAGATGTTGCAGGATTGTCAAATCCGATTATAGTTCCTCCGAGCCTGAGCATTGCAGTCTGAAAGGACATCTGGGTACGTGTAGAAGGCTCATAGAAAAGCGTTCCCATGATCTTTCCTTCGCAGGATTTTGAATATTTCGCAGGGTCCTTTATTATCTCATGAGCGAGTGAAAGAAGCTTTTCCCACCATTTCACCGGATAATCGTTCAGGTCGATTAAATTGAGATTATTATAGATCACACAGATCTCTCCTTTCAGAAATTGCCTCTTATCAGGCTAATTTAGTATAACACATTTACTATTCTTTTTCAAGGCGTTTGGGCAAGTATATTATCGACAAGCTTCGACAGCTCGTCCTTGCTGCTTACGATATTGACATAGTCCACAAGTGCTTTTGCAGACAGGTCAGACGGGATACCAAGTGAAGCACAGAGCTTTTTTCTGAGTTCAGAGCTGTTCGGTCTGCCGCTGAGACCAAGCTCATAAAAATCATTTCTTGTGATCTGCTCTTTATTATCAATATTCTGTACATTAACACCAGATCTTTCAAAAATATCTTTCAGCATTTCAATGCTGATGCCTTCAACGCCGAGTTTTCCTTCCTTTGACGGTGCAGACTTACGCTTTTCCTTTCCAAAGATCTCAGGTATATAAAGATTGATGATACTTCCCTGCGGCACAAGACCTTTAAGATGATTCCTGATACGCTGCCCTGCGGTATCCGAGTCGGTAAGAACAATTAGACCGCTCGTTTTGGCATAGCGCTTTATGAGTTCGGCGGTATTTTTATCTTTATAGATACCAAAACCGTTTGTACAGATTATAACTCCGTCAATAAAAGCGGAAAGCTTGATCTTGTCGTATTTGCCTTCAACAACGACCGCCTGTGATAACTTCAGCTTTTCCATATCAGTTCCTCAGCGCCATACAGCTGGCGATACCCTGTTCAAGTGTAAGCATATCCGACCCTTTTCCAGCAGAACGGGTCTTAAGAGCAAGGTCTGTGTCCGAGAGGATAGACAATGCGCTCTGGATACGCTGTACTGAAATATTGGAACACTCGTTGTACATATTCTTTACTGCGAACTCTCTGTTTCTGGGATAGTCAAAATCATTTACAATATCCTGCACTGACAGTCCGCTTGATCTTGCAAGCTTTGCACGGTAAATATCAGCCATAGAAAAACTGATTATGCTGAGTATCTCAAAAGGCTCATAGTTTTGCTGAGAAAGCTCGGAAAGCCTTGAAAAGACAAGTCTTGCTCTTGATCTGAGGACATTGAGCGCAAGCGAATAGCCGTCCGATTCAACATGCCTGATACAAAGAAGGTCTATCGTTTCCTTTGTAACTGTTCCCTGCCCAACATAATCAGAGAGCTTTTTTATCTCCTGCTTTACATATCCCGTATTGCACAGACATAGTTCCGCTAGATATTCTGCATTATTCCTTGAAATGCTGCATCCGAGCTTTTCAAGTTCACTTGCGATAGATCTTCCCATTTCAACTGGGGTTTTCAGCGCAAAATCACAGACACAGCCGTTTTTGTCACAAAAATCGCAGAAGCGTTTATTTTTGTCCGTCAGGGCTTTTTTGTTTTTATACAGATCTGCAGCTGTCGCATAGATAATAACAGTAGTTCCTTCCTCAAGGTCTTTCAGTATCTTTCGCAGCGCATCGCCGTCGTCCTTGTTTACATTATCCATATTAAGATCGTTTATGGTGATAACTACTCTTTCTGCAAACATGGGAAGCGCCTGACTTGCATCTGCAAGGGCAGGAATATCAATCTTTTTGCCGTCAAACTTATGCAGATTCATAGCCTGAGCCTGTGCAGGACAAAGCTTGTTTATAAGCCTTTTGGTGTAATTTTCAAGAGTGGTCACATCATGCCCGTAAAAATAATAGAGTGTGCTGATCTTGTTTTCTCTGATATCTTTACCAAGTGTAGTTGGTGACACCAAGCTCATAATCAAGCCTCCTTACTGTTTCATCGTCTGTTGAAAAATAAACTGATTCTCCATCGGTATAATATGGACCGTTATCGGTAATAAAATGATCCGGGCAGATCGTATATCTTTTATCATTATACTCCAATTCAAATCCGTTTTCAACTCTTTTTACACGGATATTATCAAGCTTGATGCTGTCATACAAGCCAAGCTCATATGCGTCGGTCATAGGCATGACCAATTCAGTACCCGAAATATAGACATCGGGCTTTGGATATATCTTATCCTTATAATTGCTCAAAGTATAATAGGATTCGTTGTTGACAAATACGGCAGAAACATTTCTGATACCGCATTTCTGTATTACCCGCATCTGCGCTGAGGTGAACTTTGCACCGTTTGAAAGGTCAAGCAAAACAGCATTATCTGATTCAACGACCACAGCAGCACAGTTTTTCTTATTTGCAAAGATATAGAATTCGAGTTTGTCATAACTAAATAGCGTGAATAGATTTGAAACCAACATGCAAAGCATTGTTCCCGACAGCATAATGCCGGCAGAAATAACAGATCTTTTGCTGATACATAAAAGTATCACGACAGACAAACATATAAGCGTAACTATTATCACTGCAGCTATATTTGTTCCTGTAACAAACAGGACCGATGGTTTGGAGATGACCTCAACAACTGCGATAACGCCTTTTACGATCATTGTTGCAGCCCAGAGCAGCGGTTTTGCTATAAATGCAGCTCCGCCTGTAAATGCAACAATAAAACAAAGAACAAGAGCAGCAGTACAAAGCGGTATCAGCAGGGCGTTTGTTATCGGAGCAATAACAGAAAATCCGCCAAAATAAAAAAGGCAAAGCGGTGCGATCGCAACCGATTCAACGCAGGAGAAAACGATACCTTTTACAAAGAATTTCAGGTTACATCTGATAGAGAGCCTATGGTATACAAATGGCGCAATAACGCCTGCGGCAAAAGCGGATGCGAAACTGAGCTGGAAACCTGCTGAAAATACGCAATAAGGATCACTGAGACAAATTACTATCCCTGCGATTCCAAGTGAGTTTGCACAGTCTCCCCTGCGCATGAAAAAACAGCCTATATAGACAATACTCATCATTATTGCGCTTCTGACAACGGAAACAGACATTCCTGCAAAGATCACAAATGACCATGTCATAACAAGCATAATGACAGCATAGATTCTATGCTTGCCAAGAAGCTTTGCAAGGATAAAACCGACAACACTTGTCAGAATAACAAGATGAATTCCTGAAACAGCAAAGATATGACCAATACCGCTTCTGTAAAGCATATTCTTCTGCGCTTGATCCATCTCGCTTTTATCTCCGCAGAGCATTGCTCCGAGGAAGCCCTTTTCATCATATCCGCTGTGGAACAGTACAACACTGAATACGTGATCACTGTATTTGCGGATAGCTTTAAAAAGCCCGTTTGAATTTGTGCCAAGCAGAGAAACTTCCGCTTTTCCTGCTCCTTTCAGAAATACACCTTCGCTTTTATAGTAATCCTGTGATCTGAAATTATAATTGTCTTTTATCACGCTGACTTTGCCCGATACTCTGACATCATCATAATACTCATAGTCATCGTCATCAACAAGGAACGATATTGTAGTAGTATGACCTGCGAGCTTTCCTTTGACGGTAAGATAGCCCTGTGCATGACCTTGATAGTTATAATCCTGCACAGTTCCTTCAAAGTCTATGTAACTACTGTCATAAGAAATAATGTCCTCATAGACAAAGTTGGTATATGCGGCATTATATACTGTTCCAAGAATAAAAGTGATGCCGCATACTATAAAATATCGTCTGATGTTTCTGAAGCACAGCGCTCCGACAACACTCAAGGCTGCTGCGCTGAGTGCAAATACCCACCAAAGCTTTATACTAAAACAGCCGGTAAGAAACAGACCTGCCATAAACGACAGACCGCAGCAGAATCCTTTTCTTACCATAGTATCACCTCTCAGGAGCATTATGCGGCTATAAAGTTAAGGGCGGATAAATAAATCCGCCCGTTATGATCAGCCTGCAGGCCACTCAAATGGTCTTCCTGCAAGAAGATGAAAGTGAATATGAAAAACGCTCTGTCCTGCGCTTTCACCGCAGTTTGAAACAACTCTGAAGCCGTCCTTGAGATCAAGATCTTTAGCAAGCTTGGCAATGACTTCATATATATGAGCGATAACACCGCTATTTTCAGCCGTTACCTCGTCAAGTTTCGAGATATGCTGCTTTGGTATACAAAGATAATGTATCGGTGCAGTCGGAGCGATATCCTCAAAAACATAGACGGTATCGTCCTCATAGATCTTCTTGGACGGGATCTCTCCGGCAACTATTTTGCAAAACAAACAATCATTCATATTTTTTACCTTCTTTCATTATTTTATAAACTCGGCAACAATATCGTTGACCTGAGCAAGAGCTTCATCTATCTTGAATCTGTCTGCAACACCAGCCATAGCGGTATCAGGTCTTCCGCCGCCTTTGCCGCCTGTGAGTGCAGCGACTTTACCTACGATCTTTCCGGAATGAGCGCCCTTAGCGACCGCATTCTTTCCTGCAGCGGCAACAAGGTTTGCCTTATCACCGTAAACACCAGCAATAACTACAACAACATCGTCAAACTGAGCCTTGATATCTTCAGCCATTTTTTTGAGTGCATCAGGCTTTATATTGGAAAGCATTGCGCTTGCGACTTTGACACCGTTCACATCTACTGTATTGTCGATGATGGATTTTGATCTGATAGAGTTGATTGAAGACTGAAGCTCATCACGCTCTTTTTCAAGATCCTTTATCTCCTGCATTACTGCTGTACATCTTTTTACAAGCTCAAACGGATTTGCAGTCTTGAGGATAGCGGCAGCTTTTCTTATCTCATCAGCATGTTCGGAAACAAGCTTGAGAACTCCTCTTCCCGTTACGCCTTCGATTCTTCTGACACCGCTTGCGACAGAAGCCTCGGAGATGATCTTGAACAGACCTATTCTTGAAGTATTGTCAACGTGCGTACCGCCGCAGAATTCTCTTGATGCTACCTCGTCTTCATCGCCCATGGTCACAACTCTTACAGTCTCGCCGTATTTCTCACCGAACAGAGCCATTGCTCCAAGTTTTTCAGCTTCCTTGATAGGCATTTCTTTCATTTCAACATCAAGGCCTTTGAGAATATTAGTATTAACGAGAGTCTCGACCTTCATCTTTTCCTCTTCGGTCATTGCAGAAAAATGCGAGAAGTCAAATCTTACTCTGTCAGCATCAACAAGCTGTCCTGCCTGATGAACATGATCGCCGAGAACTTCACGCAGAGCTGCCTGCAGAAGATGAGCAACGCTGTGGTTTCTCATTATATTGTTTCTGTTTTTCTTATCAACGTGCAGCTCGACTTTCTGTCCGACGCTCAGTGCGCCCTCTGTGACTTTGACCTTATGAGCAAACTTGCCTGCAACGACTTTCTGAACGTCAAGAACTTCTGCTTTGCCGCTTGCCGTAGAGATAGTACCCTTATCTCCTACCTGTCCGCCGCTTTCAGCGTAGAAAGGTGTTTCAGCGCAGACCATATATACCTCGCTGCCAACGCCTGCATTCTCGATAAGCTCATCATCGGTTGCAAGGTACTTTATCTCGCTCTCTCCGTCAAGTGTATCATAGCCTGTGAACTTGGTAGAGAAAGTCTTATCCATCTGATGAAATACCGTTTCATCAGCGCCCATGTATTTTGAACCGCCACGGGCTGTTCTTGCAGTCTCTCTCTGCTTTTCCATGCAAACGTTATAGCCGTCCTCATCAACACCCATACCCTTTTCTTCGAGTATCTCTCTGGTGAGGTCTATCGGGAAACCGTAGGTATCGGAAAGCTTGAAGCAGCTTTCGCCGTCAAGAACGGTCTTGCTGTTTGCCTTCATATCCTCGATATAATCGTCAAGTATCTTCATTCCACGGTCGATAGTGGCATTGAAGTTCTTTTCCTCTGTGGTGAGAACTTTTACGATATAGTCGTACTTTTCTTCAAGCTCGTTATACTCACACTTGTTGCAGTCAACAACAGTCTTAACTATATCCTTGAGGAACATTCCGTTGATGCCAAGCAGCTTACCGTGACGGACAGCACGTCTGAGCAGTCTTCTCATAACGTAGCCTCTGCCCTCATTTGAAGGAAGAACGCCGTCAGAAGCAAGGAATGTTACCGAACGGATATGGTCGGTGATAACTCTGATAGAAACGTCCTTTTTGTACTCCTTGCCGTACTCGCAGCCAGCGATCTCGCACACCTTATCTCTGATAGCCTTAACTGTATCAACATCAAAGATAGAATCAACGCCCTGCATAAGAGCTGCAAGCCTTTCAAGACCCATTCCTGTGTCGATATTCTTCTGTTTCAGCGGTGTATAGGTTCCGTCCTCATGTCTTTCAAACTGTGTGAAAACGAGGTTCCAGAACTCCATATACCTGTCGCAGTCGCAGCCGACTGTACAGTCAGGCTTTCCGCAGCCATACTGTTCTCCGCGGTCAAAGTATATCTCAGAACACGGACCGCACGGACCGTCTGTTCCAGCCTCCCAGAAGTTATCCTCCTTGCCCATGCGGAAAATATGATCCATAGGTACACCGACTTTTTCATTCCAGATCTTCTCTGCCTCATCATCGTCTTCATATACAGAAATATAAAGTCTTTCCTTAGGCAGCTTCAGAACTTCAGTTACATACTCCCATGCCCAAGCGATAGCTTCGTCCTTGAAGTAGTCACCGAATGAAAAGTTTCCGAGCATTTCAAAATATGTACCGTGTCTTGCAGTCTTGCCGACATTTTCGATGTCACCTGTTCTGATACACTTCTGACAGGTGGTCATCCTCGTTCTCGGCGGGACCTCCTGACCTGTGAAATAAGGTTTCAGCGGTGCCATACCTGCAACGATGAGCAGCAGGCTGTTGTCGTTCTGCGGAACGAGCGGATAGCTCTTATGAC
>CAMZIK010000133.1 GCA_947307175.1 uncultured Clostridia bacterium | reverse complement strand
ATGTATTCATAATTGTTTATGTCAGCACCGCCGACAATAACACAACGTTTCATTATAGAATATCCACCATTTCGTTATTAAGTGCCTTGTTCATACTTCTGACCGCGCAGAACTTACCGCACATAGAACAGGTATCTTCGTGCTCGGGCTTGCGCTTGTCACGGATGCACTTTGCCGTTTCAGGATCAAGAGCACATTCCCATTGAGCCTCCCAATCGAGTGCTCTTCTTGCGTCTCCCATGCGGTCATCAATATCTCTTGCGTGAGGGATCTTCTTTGCAATGTCGGCTGCGTGAGCTGCGATTTTTGATGCGATAATACCTTGCTTTACGTCATCCACGTTGGGAAGTGCCAGATGCTCGGCAGGGGTTACGTAGCAAAGGAAAGCAGCTCCGCTTGCGGCGGCAATGGCCCCGCCGATGGCAGAGGTGATGTGGTCATAACCGGGAGCGATATCCGTAACAATGGGGCCGAGCACGTAGAAGGGTGCACCCATGCAGATGGTCTGCTGCATCTTCATATTCGCTTCGATCTGGTCCATAGGCATATGTCCGGGACCTTCTACCATCACCTGAACGTCCTTTTCCCAAGCACGCTTGGTCAACTCCCCAAGGCGTACAAGCTCCTCGATCTGGCAGACGTCGCTTCCGTCGGCAAGGCAACCGGGACGACAAGCATCGCCGAGAGAGATGGTCACGTCGTACTCACGGCAAATCTCAAGGATCTCATCGTAGTATTCGTAGAAGGGATTCTCTTCGCCGGTCATACACATCCAGGCAAAGACAAGCGAACCGCCACGGGAAACGATGTTCATCTTTCTCTTGTGCTTACGGATCTGATCAATGGTTTTGCGGGTAATGCCGCAATGGAGGGTTACAAAGTCAACGCCATCTTCTGCGTGAAGTCTTACTACGTCGATAAAATCCTTTGCGGTAAGGGTTGCAAGATCTCTCTGATAGTGAATAACGCTATCGTATACGGGAACCGTACCAATCATAGCAGGACATTCGCTGGTTAGCTTTCTGCGGAAGGGCTGAGTGTTGCCGTGGCTGGACAAATCCATAATTGCCTCAGCACCCAAATTAACGGCTGCCATAACCTTTTCCATCTCAATATCGTAATCCTTGCAGTCTCTCGATACGCCAAGGTTGACGTTGATCTTGGTGCGAAGCATAGAGCCGACGCCGTTGGGATCAATGCAAGTATGTAATTTATTTGCACAAATAGCAACCTGTCCTTTGGCAACAAGGTCACGGATTTCTTCCTCAGTTCTGTATTCTTTTGCAGCAACTGCCTTCATTTCAGGGGTAATGATGCCTTGTCTTGCGGCATCCATTTGTGTTGTATAATTTCTCATTGTTTTTGGTTCCTTTCAAGCACATTTTATTTAGAAAACTTACCGGTCAGATCAAAAGCATGGTTCATAGGTCCGGATCCTTGCCCCAGATCGAGCATATCGGCAAGTGCAAGAGAGATATATTCTTTCGCTCTCTGTACAGACGCTCCAAGATCATAGCCTTTTGCGAGGTTGGAGGCAATTGCAGATGACAAAGTACACCCCGTACCGTGTGTGTTCGGATTGTTGATGCGTTTGCCCTTAAACCAACGGTATGTACCATCTTGATACAAAAGGTCGTTGGCATCGTTAATACTATGACCGCCCTTGAGCAAAACAGCACAGTGATAGGTATCGCCGATCTTCTTTGCCGCTTCGACCATATTCTCTTCATCTCGGATGGACATAGCCGCCAGGACCTCTGCCTCGGGAATGTTGGGTGTCACAACGGTGGCAAGGGGTATCAGGTATTCCTTAAGGGTATCGATTGCATCCTCGCTGATGAGTCTTGCTCCGCTGGTTGCCACCATAACGGTATCCACAACGATATTCTCTGCCTTATGATATTTGAGTCTGTCAGCAATAGCTTGAATAAGCTCACTTGAAGATACCATACCGATCTTGACAGCATCGGGACGAATGTCCTCAAATACCGCGTCGATCTGCTGTGCTAAAAATTCGGGAGTCGCTTCCTGTACTCCTCTTACACCGGTCGTGTTCTGTGCCGTCAGTGCTGTGATCGCACTCATGGCATAAACACCATTCATCGTCATTGTTTTCAAATCTGCTTGAATACCGGCGCCTCCACTGCAGTCGCTTCCTGCAATGGTCAATGCTGTTTTCATTTTCATAAAAATACTCCTTTCATTTTTCAGCATCGTTTTGTATAGCGGCATAAGGTGGTGCCCCCAATCTGCCGCTTGTTTGTTATATGGTTTTCAATATAGAATCTGCAAAATCACGGATATAATAATCAGCAAGACTTTGCAGTTCATTCTGTCGGTTTTCGTGCCTGTCATAAACGCCAACAGTTGTAAATCCGTCTGCCTTTGCAGTCTTGAGCGCAAATAAAGCATCCTCAAAAATGCAGGTTTCTTCTTTAGTTGTACCAAAATGCTTCAATGCCTTTCGATAGATGATCGGCTTGTCCTTGCCGAAACCAACCTCAGCGCAGGTGAATATCTCGGAGAAGTAATGACGGATACCAAGTCGTTCCAACGTTTCTTCCACAAGATATCTGTCTGTCACCGTGGCAACGCACATCTTAACGCCGTTCTCCTTAAGCCAACGAAGATACTCCGCAATGCCAGGTTTGAGAGTGACCTTTGTTCTGTAGATTCCCTCAACCATAGCGTTGACGCTGTCCACAATTTCTTTGACAGAAAGTGTGACGCCGTAGTGCTCTCGGTAATATTCGGCTGCCTCCTCCAAGGTAAGCGTCATAAATGTCTCTTTCAGATCCTCATGCGGTTCTTTACCAAGTGTTCGCAGATAATCCTCGCCGATGGTTTCCCAGATAAACATGGAATCAAGAAGCGTTCCGTCAAGGTCAAAGATGGCTCCCTTTAGCATAAGCCAAGCTCCTGCGCTCTTGCTTTCAATTCCATCGCCGCCGTCTTGGGATCATCCGCTTTCATAATGGCTGACACTACACAAATTCCGGCAATGGGAATGCCTGCAAGCACGTCAATGTTATCCTTGTTGAGTCCGCCGATGGCATTCGCAGGAATCGGTACAGCATTGCATATATCCCGAAGGGTATCGGTAGAAGTTAAAACGGTCTTTACTTTGGTCGTGGTAGGATAGATTGCTCCTACACCGAGATAATCAGCACCCTGTTCGTAGGCTTCCTTTGCCCAAGGAACTGTCTTTGCTGTTGCGCCTACGATCTTATCGTCGCCCATCAGTTTTCTTGCAGTTGCAATGGGCATATCTTCGGCTCCCACATGGACACCTTCTGCATCAATGGCAAGAGCAACGTCCACACGGTCGTCAATAATCAGCGGCACGTTGTAACGCTTTGCGATAGTGTGGACCTTCTCGGCAAGCTGGATATACTCTCGTGTGCTCTTATTTTTTTCACGAAGCTGAAGAAAGGTTGCACCGCCAATGAGCGCCTGTTCCACACGATAGAGGAATTCTTCCTCGGTGTAGTTCGTGCTGTCGGTGATAAAATATAAACTTGGATCAAACTTTTTCATTCTCTTTACCTCACACATATAGATAATCGTTCAAGACAGGCTGTAAGCCTTCCTCGGCAATATCCTTGTACATTTTATCAAGGCTGCGGTTATCGTCGATCTCGAACTGCTCGTCGCCCTGTACGTCGTCCGTTTCTTTACCCGTGTATTTGCTTTCGTGATCTCCGATGCCGGTGGAAACACCTGCGGAGACCTTTGTTGCCGCAATCTTTACAATGCCATTACGGAACTCGGCACTCTCACGGGAAGATACCGTAATTCCAACATAAGGCAGAAAAATACGGTAAGCACAAAGAACCTGACAAAGCTGCTTTTCATGAACGTCCAAGGGGTTGATCTTATCGTTATTGATAATAGGTCTGAGTCTTGGACAGGATAAGGACATTTCGGCGTGAGGATATTTCCTCTGCAAGTAATAGACGTGCAACGCACTTGCCAAAGCATCCTTACGGAAGTCCGACAGACCAAGGAGTGCCGAAAATGCAACACCACGCATACCGCCGCGAAGCGCACGTTCCTGTGCATCAAAGCGGTACGGCCAAACACGCTTGTGACCGAGCAAGTGAAGCTGTTCGTACTTATCGGTATCGTAGGTTTCTTGGAACACCGTTACATAGTCCGCACCGCATTCGTGGAGATAGTTGTATTCATCGGTATTAACGGGATAGATTTCAAGCCCGACCATACGGAAATATTTTCTTGCCAGCTTGCAGGCTTCACCGATATATTCCACATTGCTCTGTCCTCTGCTTTCACCGGTAAGGATTAGAATTTCCTCCATACCGCTGTCGGCAATGACCTTCATTTCTTTTTCGATCTGCTCCATAGAAAGCTTCATACGCTTAATGTGGTTGTAGCAATTAAAACCACAATATACACAATAATTCTCGCAGTAATTAGCTATGTAAAGAGGGGTAAACAAATAGACGGTGTTACCGAAGTGCTTACTTGTTTCAAGTCTTGCACGCTGAGCCATCTGTTCAAGGAACGGCTCTGCCGCAGGAGAAAGCAGTGCCTTAAAATCTTCAACAGTGCAATTGTCGTGCTCCAAAGCCGCCTTTACATCAGCGGCGGTGTATTTTGAATAATCATAGGAGTTCATCTGTGCCATCACATTTGCACACACATCCGATTCGATCACTTCCATCCCCGGCAGATATTCCATATGGTTCTTTCGGGAGGATGGATCGGTTTCAAGACGATGCTTCTTCGCAAGTGCTTCCGGCGATAAATGCTCCGAATCTACAAAAAATTGATTTTCCATAGTTTTCACCTTAATCTCTGAGGAAACCTGTTAGCGGATCGGATGCAGAAGCTCCACGTGTCAGCACTCTGCCAAGTCCTGCAAGGTAAGCTTTACGTCCTGCTTCAATGGCATTTTTGAATGCAGATGCCATCATAGGAAGGTCACCTGCAGTTGCAAGAGCGGTGTTCGCCATAATAGCAGCGGCGCCCATTTCCATTGCTTCGCAAGCCTGAGAAGGTCTGCCGATACCGGCATCTACAATTATAGGCAGGTCGATCTCATCAATCAAAATCTGAATGAATTCTTTTGTGGCAAGACCTTTGTTAGACCCGATAGGAGAAGCCAATGGCATAACGGAAGCTGCACCGGCGTTTACAAGGTCACGAGCTACATTCAAGTCGGGATACATATAAGGCATAACCACAAAGCCTTCTTTGGCAAGAATCTCGGTCGCCTTGATAGTTTCTTGATTATCGGGGAGCAGATACTTGGAATCACGCATAATTTCAATTTTTACGAAATTGCCGCAGCCAAGTTCTCTTGCAAGACGAGCTATACGAACAGCTTCTTCTGCATTTCTTGCACCACTAGTGTTAGGAAGCAAAGTAATTCCTTCAGGAATGTAGTCGAGGATACTTTCCTGCTCCTTGGTATTTGCACGGCGAACAGCAAGGGTGATGATCTCTGCTCCTGCATCCTTCACTGCTGCTTCAATCAGTTTCATCGAATACTTACCGGAGCCGAGAATAAAACGGGAGTTAAATTCGTGTCCGCCAATAATCAGTTTATCGTTATTCATTTTTGTTTCCTTCTTTCATTAAGTTTCAAATTGTTCTGCTAAGATTCTGAGTACAGTATGGGCTTGATGAGCTGCACAGAGCATTACACGGGAAGATACGAGACCGCCTTCCGATTGCACGTCACTTTTCTCGTCGCCACATAGATAAAACTTGCTTGTGATTTTTCTCGTCCTGATAGAATTAGCACTACCGAAACCTGCCATACCCGATGCCGCAACAAGATATTTGTCGGGCATTTCTTCAAGGACAAGATTGGTAAGCATTGCTTTGCACTCTGCATCATCAAAGGCTTCGCAGATAATATCTGCACCTTGCAACAAATGGGTGGCATTTTCTTCTTTTACACAGATAGTATGCGTTTCAAGAGTAACATACGGAGCGATCTCTAAAAGATTATCCCGCAAGGCATCCGTCTTGTTCATCCCAAGCTGATTCGCTTTATACTGCTGTCGGTGCAAATTGGTAATATCCACACGATCAAAGTCAATAAGAATCAGTTTTCCAATACCCGCACGGGCAAGAGAAATAGCGACATTAGAGCCGAGACCGCCAAGACCGCAAATGGCAACCGTTACCGATGAGAACTTCGTTTGCAGCTTCTCGCCGTGTCGCTCGGCTAAAGCTTTATTCCATTCTTCTTTCGTTGGGATCAGATTAACCACCCCCCACAAAGCTGACAACCTCTACGCTGTCGCCGTCCTGCAATACGGTTTCGCCATACTGCGATTTGGGAACGATATCTCCGTTTCGCTCTACTGCGATTCGCTTGGGATCGTAGTTTGTAGTTGCAAGGTATTCCGCTACTGTCTTACCTGCAATATTCAGTTCTTCGCCGTTGATCTTTACCATAAAAACACCTCCAAAAACAACAAAAAAAGAAGCTACCGATTTGGTAACTTCCTTAATGTACTTCGTTATTCCTAATATCCTTGTATCAGGCATCCCTACGTTGGCATTATCCAAATCAGGTTCTCGGTCGAAGGTCACACCTTCCTCTCAGCCCGTAATACAAGCTCCCGTTTATTTAATTGTTTTATTTATTATACATCACTTCGTAAAAATATACAAGTCTTTTTGGTGAAAAAAGTTTGAACAATTGAAATTATCCCTCGTAAGGACGAATGCGAAGTGTTGCACCAACAGATTCACAAATTTTTCGACAGATCTCCTGTTCTTCCTTTGACACCACTATATCAACGACTGTCATTACCACTGAAGGAACATATTTGGTACACTCTTTTGTGAATTTAAGCATAGCCTCATAGGATTCTATACCGAATTTCGGGCGGACAATCTTTAAATACTCTTCCTTGTTCGTCGCATTTAAACTGATGGAAACGGTATCAATCAATCCCTGCAGCTTAGGTGCGGTAGGTTCATTCCAAATCAGATCCGCAAGGCCGTTGGTGTTGATACGGATTTTGATGTCACTCTTTGACTTGATGTACTTTGCAACCTCAAGAAGATCATCAAGTCGCTCGGTAGGTTCTCCATAACCGCAGAAAACAACCTCGTTGTATTTGTTCAAATCCCATGTATCAATGCTGTCGCACACCTCTTTTACGGTGGGTTCTCTTTCTAACCAAAGGGAATCCGAACCATATACCGATTCCCCATTTTGACGCAAGCAAAATGTGCAAGCGCAGGGACAACGGTTTGTCACATTCACATAGATACCGTTATGTACAGGATATGTAATTGTCATCATAAAACACTACCTCCGTTAAGTTTCGTTTTTATATCCAGCTTATCCATAGCTATACCTGCAATTACATAAAGGACGGTACTGAGAGCCGACTGCATTATGTAACCGGGAATACCGGCAGTAGGAGCTACAAAGTTTCCGGTTATTAGTGCCTCATATAAATAGTACCCACCAATACAAAGGGTCCAAGCAGGAATCAGTGCAAGGATGTTTCGTAAGCAGATTATGTTCTTGCTCTTGCGGGAGAAGAATAACACGGTAGCCGTCTTAATAATCATCGAGCCGGGTGCCCAGATAGCAAAACCTGTGAGGCAGTCCGCAAGAAGTGCTCCCCCTGCACCGACAAACATAGCGTAAGGTAATGGAAGTAAACTGGCAGCAAGATAAATAAAGGCATCACCAACGTGGGTATAACCGGTATGGCTTGGAATATGTAGATACGCCGTAAAGACAAATACAATTGCAGTAAAGATGCCCGCAAAACACATAAGTTTGATTTTTTCGTATTTCACAATGTACACTCCTATCAAATTTCCGTTAGGAACTCCTCGAAGCAGATACCGTCTGTTTTTGGCAGGTCGAGTTCAACCGTTCTACGCAACACCTTTGCAACAAAAGAAGACGCATGGCGTACAGAATCCGCAAAACCTACGCCATTCACAGTATCCGCTGCTATGATGGTAGAAAATACATCTCCAGTACCCGAGCGGAACGACCCGACTTTATGTTCTAGTATCGTCTGCCACTCTTTGCCACCCTCATAGATAAAGTTCTCCAGATTGTCTCCACGCTCAAGACCGGATACAACAATTTTCTTCGGCCCCATTGCGCAAAGCTTATTGCAAATCTCCGCAAGGTCATTTTCATCCATATCCACTTTATACACTTTCAGTTTACGGACCATCTTGAAACCGATG
>CAMZIK010000132.1 GCA_947307175.1 uncultured Clostridia bacterium | reverse complement strand
GCTTGTCGGTTTCCCGTCCTTGTCAAGCAGAGTTGTTTTAACAACACCGTCGAGAACATAAAGCGTGGTAATGTAGTCACCGTTCTCGTCTTTTTCTATCGAGATACGGAAGCTTGTTCCCTGTACTGCCATTGTTGCCTTAGGAGCAGTTACTTCATAAGATGACTTTGAAGACAGCTTTTCTTTCAGTTCGTTCAGTACAGATCCGCTTTTGAGGACTATTTTTGTTTTATTGTCTGCTGAATTTCCCGATGCTTCAAGATCTATCTTGGTCTCGGGTTCCATAAGCAGATACTTTGTATCATCAAGGGTGATGCGCATCGTACTTTCCTTGAAAGTGCTGACGGTATCTCCGTTTTCAAGGTTCATTCCGACATAAGGGTCTATGTCTCCTGCACTTGGCCTTGAAACGACAGCCTGCCCCGTTTTTTCAAACACCTTGATAACACGGTATTCTTCGGTACGGTTCAGCAATAAAAAACTTGTTACAGCCGCAGTAGTTGCTACTACACCGGCGCTGATGGCGATGAATAGCTTACTGTGCAGCAAAGAAGCTAATTTCATGATCTTTTCCTCCGTTTCCCCGCTGAAGAGAGGTAACGATACTGCTTATTTGTTATATACTTTGTCAACTATATTTACATAAATTGACATCAATAATACATACCATTATTATTTATAATCATAGCACTTAGGCGCTCTTTTGTCAATATATTTTGCAAATTAGAAAGTTATAATTTATAAAAAAATTAGTGACAAAATGATTTCAATGTGTTATAATAAAACAAATAGTGAGTTGTATACTTACAAAAGCATATCAATATACCCGAAAGTGATGGTGTCTATGAGCAAGACCTTAAAACCGACGAATAAAAAGAGCGTTGTTGTTAAGACAGCCGAAACGCTGATAATTATGATCGCTGCGTTTCTGATCTGCTATTTCAACGTTTTTGAATCCTTTGAGAAGCTGATGACCGACAAGCTCTATCAGACTCCGAGAGGAATAAACAACAAGATAAAGATAATCGCTATCGACAACAGGACTCTCAGGGAACTGGGCGCAATGGGAACGTGGTCGAGGCAGGTCTATGCCGATGTTATCAATACGCTGGGCGATCACCCCGATGTTATCGTTCTTGATCTTATGATCTCCAGCAAGATGGACGAAAAGGGCGACAAAGCACTTTCGGAAGCTTGTGAAAAAAACAAAAGCGTACTCGTTGGTTCGTACATAAACTATAACAGCGTCATGAGAACAGGTAATGACGGAAAGATGTTTGTAGATTATCTGAATATCGAGACTATTGACGAACCGATAATGGGAGATGCCTGCGAAAGCGGTTTTGTCAATACGCTTCCTGATTCTGACGGCGTTCTCAGATCGGCTATGCTGACATGCAGCTATCAGGGCAGAAAGCAGTACAGCCTTTCGTATAAAGCTTATAAAATGTACTGCGAAAAGCAGGGGATAACTGAGAACGAGCCTTTGCTGGAAAATGAGAGAATGAATATTCAGTATGCCGGAAAACCGGGTAACTACGAGATAGTTTCACTTGCATCTATTCTCAACGGTGAGATCGATCCTAAGATCTTCAACGACTGTATCGTTATTCTGGGAGCATATTCAACAGGTCTTTACGATCAGTATGCTGTTCCGAACAGCTCCGAGCTGATGTTCGGATGCGAGATACACGCAAATATCATTCAGTCACTCATGGACGGCAAATATCCTGTAAGTGTCAACAGGCTCTATGTTTCGATCGTTTATGCACTTATACTTGGCGTGGTGTTTGTTATATTCAGACATATCAAGCCGGGCTGGTCGATAGCTCTTGCCTGCGTGATAATTGCAGGATTCTCCTTTGCGGCGATAATGATAAATAACGCAGGTACGATACTTCCGTTCATTTATTTCCCGCTTTGCGTTCTGATAATGTGTGCTTTGTGCATAGTACACAGCTATCTTGCCGCTTCGACCGAAAAAAAGAAGATCTCGGAAACATTCAAAAAGTATGTTGCTCCTCAGGTCGTTGAGGAGATAACCCGTTCGGGAGGTTACAACATCAGTCTCGGAGGCGAGAGCAGGGATGTTGCGGTACTCTTCGTTGACATAAGAGGATTTACTCCGATGTCGGAAAATCTTCAGCCTGAACAGGTCGTAGATATTCTCAACAGCTATCTTGAATTGACGACAAATTCCATATTCAATAACGGCGGTACTCTCGATAAGTTTATCGGTGACGCTACTATGGCGGTGTTCAATGCACCGTTCGATCTTGACGATTATATTTTCAAGGCATGCAAAACAGCGCTTGACATCGTTGCAGGCGGTGACGCTATCGAGAGCAAGTTCCTTGAAAAGTACGGACGCTCTGTCGGATTCGGCGTTGGTGTCAACTGCGGAAGAGCAGTCGTGGGCAACATAGGCTGCAGCTTCAGAATGGACTATACTGCAATAGGCGATACAGTCAATACTGCGGCAAGGCTTGAAGCAAACGCAAAGAGAGGTCAGGTGCTTATCAGCGAAGAGGTTTATGAACAGGTCAAGGACAGAGTTGAGGTCGAGCCGATAGGAACAATACCGCTGAAAGGTAAATCCAAGGAGGTATTTGTTTATTCTCTGACTGGAGTCAAAGAAGAAAAGACAGAGCCAGCTGAGAAAGATACCGCCGACAACACCGAGGGATAAATAAATCATGCAAAGACTTGTAAGTTCTGGCTTGCAAGTCTTTGTTCGGTTGAAAGATACGGCGTGTAAAGTAATAAATATTGACTTTCGCTGTTAAATGTGTTATCATTAACACATTGAGTAAAAAACAAACTGTATATACAGAGGTACAGCAATGAAAGAGGAAAAGAAAAGCCGCAGACTATTGCTTCAGGTCTCTTTGGTGATAATCCCGCTGTTTCTGATCATGATAGGTGCTGTCGCAGTTGCTATGTATAAAAGCACTGTTGACGGTTTTCTCAAGGTTCAGAACGAGAGTATAGACCACACTCTCGATGAACTCTATGATAAAACCTGTGATTTTGATGACAGCTATTTTCTGGATTTCTGGGAAGATCATCCTGCGGATACCCTTGAGGAGAATGATGCCCTGTCTGAAGAAGAGAAGAAAAAGATCCTGGAGGATCTTATGGAGAATGGTATAACCAAGAATAAAGAGTTTAAGAATGAGATAAAGAATCAGCCTGAAGAAGTACAGAAATACACCGCTTATGTCGCTTATTATCTGACTGTAATGGGTCCGGCGCTTGACGAGACCAAAAAGAAATATGAGAATATGTTCCTTATGGACATAAACTCACCGAATGAGGGCTTTATATTCTTTTTGTTCGATCAGAACGGTGACGGTCTGGAGCTTGGTGAAAAAATTGAATTTGATATTTCCGATCACAGCGTGCTTGAACAGCTTCGTGAAAGCGGCTCCGATAAGATCGTATATGAAAAGACCGAGGATTTCATCGGAAACGGAAACAGATACCTGGGTTATAAGCCCGTCGTCTTTGACGGAAAGGTAAGAGCAGTTCTTGGAGTTTCTTATAACTGGGATGAGTTCAGCGAGATCATGACGGAAAACCTTTGGAAAACGCTCGCTTTTGGTATCGGCTGCATGATAATAGTTATGGTCGCCGTTCTGGTACTGCTTTACCGAATGGCTATCAAGCCTGTCGGCAAGATACAAAAAAGCGTGTGCGAATACATCGACACAAAGGACAGCGTTAAGGTCACCAATATGATGAATACCGTCAAGACGAATAATGAGATAGGTATTCTGTCAGACAATATTGCTCATCTTGCAAGGGAAATAGAAAGATTTACAGCTGAGAATATCAAGCTTGCGGGAGAAAAGGAAAGAGTTGCTGCCGAGCTTGATATGGCAAGAGAGATACAGGCAAGTCAGCTGCCGTGCATTTTCCCGGCATTCCCGGACAGGAAAGAATTTGATATTTATGCTTCAATGACTCCTGCAAAGGAAGTCGGCGGAGATTTTTATGATTTCTTCTTTATAGATGACGACCATCTTGCACTCGTAATTGCCGATGTTTCCGGCAAGGGTATCCCTGCATCGCTGTTTATGATGATGACAAAGATCCTTATTACCGACAATGCTATGATGGGATTGTCGCCTTCAGAGGTGCTTGAACGGACAAACGAATCGATATGGAAGAATAACGACCGTCAGATGTTCGTTACGGTATGGTTCGGAGTGCTTGAGATCTCAACAGGTAAAGTAACTGCGGCAAATGCTGGACACGAATACCCGATAATCCGTCAGCCGAACGGCGAGTTTGAGATATTCAAGGATAAGCATGGACTGGTCGTAGGCGGACTTAAAAAGATAAAATATAAGCAGTATGAGTTCACGTTGCAAAAGGGCAGCACGCTGTTTGTTTATACCGATGGAGTTCCGGAAGCTACAAGGGCAGACAAAGAAATGTTCAAGGTGAGCAGGCTTGTCAGCACGCTTAACGAGCATCGTGATGCTTCGCCGAAAGAACTGCTTGAAAGTGTTCGCAGAGCAGTTGATGATTTTGTTGGTGATGAACCGCAGTTTGATGATCTTACTATGCTTGGAATTACATTATTATAATATTTGACCGGAGGAATCGACATGGAAGTAACAATGAAAAAAAACGACAAGGAGATCACTGTTTATCCTAAAGGAAGACTTGATACACTTACAGCTCCGCAGCTTGAAGATATGCTCAAGCCTGAATATGAAGTTGTTCAAAAGCTCATTATCGACCTTTCCGAACTTGAATACATCTCAAGTGCAGGTCTCAGAGTGCTTCTGGCGGCAAGACAGAAGATGGAGGGAAAGGAAGGAATGATCATAAAGAATGTGAGCGAAGAAGTTATGGACGTCTTTGAGATCACAGGATTTACAGATATTCTGGACTTTGAATAACGATTTTATGGCAATGATATGCTGAAAACAGCCGATCTCATAACGAGGTCGGCTGTTTTTGCAGGTCTAAGGCAAATGATCTGATAATTTGGATCAATAATGTTATCACAGAAAGATATACAAGTCTCTTGGAGATGATGATATAATCTTGACAACAAGGACTGTTTTTTTGAATGAACAGACCCTGCCTCTTTGTGCGCCGAGAAAACGCCTGCGTGAGACTTTGTATCTCGCACGGGTTATTTCTCTTTTCTGCTATAAAAACACCGCACAGGGCATCCTCGCGCACATGTGAGCGAATAAGCAGCTGCGTGAGGAAGCACACGAACCGAACACGACTGAGAGCACCTCCAAGCTGACGCTTTGGGGGTGCGTTCATTTGTAGACAAAATTGGCTGTTTTGAGTCCGATTATTGTTACCACAAAAGCAAATATGTATTGCATTGCATAATGAATAAGTTGAACTATCGGTATTCTGCTGTTCTGCAAGTATCGAGGACAGCTTTGACAGGATACCTATCAGTGAAAAGTCCAGGACTCCCTGTATACGGAATCCCCGCCAGCCGTCATCGCGTTCAAGGGTGTGTATCGGCGTGTCCTCTGTCCTGCATACGAGAGACTGCTCCTCATCCGTCCAGCCGATGAAATACAGTTCTTTGGATGCTTATGTCAGATGACACAGAGGCAGCTCTGCGGCTCTTGATATATTCTCCTCACGCACTACTGTCAGGAAGTATTCCAGTAAACGCAGTTCCATTTGTTTCCCCATTTGAGTATGTGTGCCTTACTTACCGTCAGGCTGCTGACCGTCGTGGGCTTTCCATGCACATTCCGTGAGCTCCATATCTGTAAACACAGCTTTGAAGCTGGAATTCTCAGGGCTGCAGGCATAGACACCGAAGCGTATAGTCCCTTTGCCTTCCCACATATGACAGACGCGCATCTGGGTGAAATCCTTTCCGTCATAGGAGCACTCGATGCAGTAATCGTCATCGCGGCGGCTGAAACGGTACCACATCACCCTGACATCGGAGGGGACAGCCGTCGTTGCCCAGTCGGAGAAACCGTGATTGGTGACTACCGACCCTAAATGCTGGAACTTCTCGTTTTCGTATTCGACAGAGGCTTTCAGCCAGTTGTCCGAGTCGAGATACATAACTATCCCGCACTGATCGAAGCGGTGATGACTGTCGGAGAAATCTGTCCTGACAACAAAGGAAAAGTATTTTTCATCCGTCTCGATCTGAAGGACAGGGGCATTGTCGTTGCGAAAATGATAGTATGTCCTCTGCCAGAGGTCTGTATGCGGCTCGGTAACTATCTCTATACGCTCATCGCTGACGGTAAACTCCGCAGGCTCTCTTATCCATTTCATCCTGTCTGTCATGTACGTCACTCCTTTTTATTTTGCTGCGATATTATCATCAACTCAATTATACAGTTATCGCAGCTATAAGTCAATATGAAACGCCGTGTTTTCGTCAGGTAGGGGGATGAAAGGTGCGGGTGAAATATCATTATACGCAGGATCGCCCCGCCGGGGATCAGCGGGGCGATCTCTCTATATATAAATTGTGACGGGGCGGCAGCAAAAAACTATCCGTACAACTCGCTGTATTCGCTTTTCGCTGTGCTTTGCTTCCTTGCGCCTCTCATACATCTTGGGTTGGCAAGCGAGCAGTTGTGTCCGCAGCCGCCGCAGCGCAGCTTGCCGAGATACTCTTCAAGGCTCGGTATGTCGGCTGCTTGGGTCTGCTCTTCTATCTGTGTTTCGTCCTGCTTTTTTTCTGTTTCGCTTTCATCGGGTGTCTGCTCGGGAACGGTCGTCTGAATACTTGTTTCAGTATCAGTCTGTGTTTCATCGGACGCTGTCTTTGAGCGTTTCCCCTTCCTGCTCCGGCCTGTCTGGGTCTGCTGCTGTGTTTCGGCGGGAGCCTCCGATGTCACGGGAGAATCGGCTGGGGCGGCCGTCTGCACCTGAGAGCTGTCCTCCGCAGCTATTACTGTGCTGCTATCTGAGCCTTTAGACAGTGCGAGCCCGCTGACCGTACCGTAGGCCAGGCATATTGTGATATATACCGCTGCAAAAGCGGCAATAGTTTTCTTTCTCATAAAGCGATGACCTCCTTTATCAGTGCGACTGCAAATATAACTATCAGCAGCACATAGCAGCCGAGTCTGAACCAGGTGATGTACTGCGGTATCTCTTTTCGCATTCTTTTGGCGAGAACGCCCGAGAGAAGCATCATAAAAAGTGCGGGCGAAACGGTGCTTGCTATGACGAAAACCGCACCGAGAACTGCGGCAAATCCAAGCGGCAGGGTAGCGGCATAGCCCGTTATCAGCAAAAGCGGAGCACAGGGCGAAATGCCGTAGCCGAAGCCCATTGAGATAAGTGCACCGTGATGAGTTTTTTCTTTGGAAAGGTTTTCGGCTTTGCCCTTTGTGCAGGCTTTGCAGGTCCTGCAGCTGTGCTTGCCGAGTCGTTCCCTTATCCAGCCGATAAGGAACCATATGCCCATAAGCAGCATTACTGCGTCAACGATAACAGCTATCTTTATACCGAAAGCCCGCCCGCTGTCGTCAATCAATCTTGTGCCGAGAATTGAAGCGGTGCAGCACAGAAGTATCACCGCAAGGAATTTCCCGAAGAAAAAATCGGCAAATGCTCTGACGGATTGTTTGACATCTTTGGTGTGGGTGGTGAGGTAGCCGTACAGCGCTGCACTTATGCCCGAGCCGCAGCAGGTTCCGCAGCCCATTCCGACCGATGCCGCTGTGGTTATGCTCTCAAAAAACAGTGATATGCCCACGCTGTCACCCTCTTTCGCTTGCTATGAGCGCAGCGCCTATCGCACCGTTGAACTGCGGATAGGCAGCCACATAAACGTCACGCATAAGCTCTTCTTCAAACGCCTTGTGCAGCCCTATGTTCAGCGAGCCACCGCCGGTCATCAGAATGTCTCCGTCCTTTTCCGATTTTTTCATCATCTTGACGATGCGCCTTGCCATTGAGATGTGCATTCCCGCAAGAATGTCACGCCGGTCGTATTTTCTCGCAACGAGCGAGATGACCTCGGACTGTGCGAACACGACACAGGTGCTGTTGATGTCACACGGATTTGTCGCTTCAAGCGACAGCGGACCGACCTTGTCTATCGTCGTTTCGAGTATCTGCGCGATGACCTCCATGAATTTGCCGGTGCCTGCCGCACACTTGTCGTTCATGCTGAAATTCTTGACGGAATAGTTCGCGTCAAGATAGATGATCTTGCTGTCCTGACCGCCGATATCGACGATCATGCCGGGGCGGT
>CAMZIK010000131.1 GCA_947307175.1 uncultured Clostridia bacterium | reverse complement strand
TTCTTGGGCGACTCTCAATGTGCAGCCGTAGTATTGTATAATATCAGCAGGCAGTGTCGCTGCCATAGCCCAGCCGCCCGGCGCACCAAGAGCTGCTGATATTCCCGAGACACGTATTCTTTCAGCCTTAATTACCTCATCAGCTATCTTGTCTATCTCTTTGCTTTCTATGCCAGCCTCTGCAGGTCGGGTTTCTATTGCTTTATTGATCTGTTCTTCAGTATGATTTTTGAAAAGTTCTTTTCTGAGGAATTCCTCTCTGTTGATATGTACACCGGGCGTTTTCAAAGCGAGAATGATAAGATCTTCGATCTCTAACTGACCGTTTCCGTTCTGATCTAATGCTTTGATAACAGCCTCTTTTGCCTTTTCTATTGCAGATTGGCTGTAATCTTCGTCAGTATTAATTTGTTTAGCTGTTTCATCGATTTGCTTGTCATGTTTCTTTTTTAATGGTAACACTTTTGATCATCCTCGCTTTCACAGAGTATATATCTATGCGTTGCTTTAGTGATTTTCTACATCTAATGGTAATTTAAATTACAATCATTTATCTACATCAGATTACTGTAATCGGAATAGTTCCTCCGTATGACGGTGATAAGTAATCTTGAAGTTCTTTAACCACTCCATCTACAAACTCTTTAGCATAATTTCTGCCTTTAGTAACAAGAGCTATTTCTTGTGTTGAACCTGCTGGAAGATTAGTTACTCTTTCAGAAACCTGACGCTTCAGTTCGTGTTTGAGATTTGAAAGGTTTTTGGAGAGATCATAATTTTTAACTTCTATAGCCTTGAAAGTACCTTTAGGGTTTTCAATTATAAAATCTGGTCTCGTTGAACCTTTGGGAGACCTTGTTCCTTTCGGTATTTTTTCGCCTTTAAAAAAGCTCACTTGTTCTTCACTTTTTGGATAAAATTTTTGTGCATATTCTTCGCTTTGTTGACCGATTTGTGGCCCGCTTCCAGATGAAACAGCATCTTTGACTTTGTTTCCAGCCTTGACAGTTTTAATCTGTTTGAATGTCTCAGCTGAGCCACCAGCGATAGCACCAGTTATTGCTCCGAATTTAAAACCTTCTGCTCCTGCTGTTCCGGCGGCCTTTAACGCTTGTTCCATATCACCGGTTTGTATTCCTGTTACTATTCCACTTGTCAGACCGCCCATTGCACCGCCTGACAATGCCATAGTTGCCGCAGACTTTGCCGAAGCTGCAAAAACTGCCGCTACAGTACCTCCAGACACGACGGATACAGTAACACAAAAGACTATAACACCTGCACCAATTGCTACGTCTTTAAGCATCTTTATGTATGCATCATCATATTCTTCAAATTCCTTTACTGCGGTCTTCCCATCATCACCAAGTGTAAAGACATACCTTTTCCCATTGAACTGCTCATCAAGTTCTTTGAGAGAATACCCAAAGAAGATATTTTCTTTTGAATTATACTCGACTGTTTCGATATATTCCTTGGATACATAAACCGAAGCAATATTATCGATATGATAATCGTCGCTGGCAAATCTTGACTCAAGTTCGGCGTTTATGTCATCCTCGATGTACTGCGCAAGATCAGAATCGCTTAATTGATCAAATGATGGCTTTTCAGTTTCAGATTCTATGGTATTAGATGTTGTATCTTGAGTTGTAGTCGTTCCTGATGAACTGCTTGATGCATCAGTTGCATTATCTGAACTGCTGTTTCCCATACAACCTGTCAGCAACAATGCACAAGACAGAATCAATGCCAATAATCTATGAGCTATATTCTTTCTATTTGTCATTTCTTATTTCCTTTCGGCTTCTTTGCAATAACTATGACAACAATTAATATGAGCAGGCATCCTGCGCCGATGCCACCCCATAGCAGTATTTTGCTGAACATATCGTCTTTACTACCGTTGTCATCATCAGTTGAAGAACTGTTGGTGTCTTGTTTGGATTCGCTTGTAGTGGATACTGATGATTCAACAGCGGATGACTCGTTCGGGAATGATATTGTTCCGTCTGCACCAATGGTTGCACCCTTATCCACAAAAGCAGCGATCTCATCGATAGAGTATTTCTTATTCCCGGGGTTAACGGCAGCTTTCATTATGCTATCCGTTCCAACATAGATCTGCTTTTTAGTAGGATTTTGTTCATTGGGATCGGTTGTTGGGTTAACAACAGTTATTGTGTATATTCCCTCATCGGTGTACAGTTCCCCATCTTTTGCTATTTCGTTTCGTCTTATATCTTCTCTGTATCCATTACTGGTTTTTGTCCATTGTGAACGCTTAACATATGTTTTTAAGTATTTTGATTTGGCAAGATCCAGATAAAACCCATTCTCTGTTACAGAACCATCGGTCAATTCCGATTTTGTTTTGACATCAAACGGGAATACCATGCAATCTCCGTTGCGTATTTTAAAGCTAAAAGAAATCCTGTAGCTTTTATTTAATCCGAGCCATTCTTTATTATCGATCTGATAATCGAGAGCGACTTTGTAATCTCCTTCTTCAAAGAGTTGGATCTTTGTGTTTGCATCAGGTGAACAAAGTGCTGCCAGATAATCAGTATAAATGATCGGATCATGTTTCTGATTATTACGATCTGTATATTGTACTATCAGCGCCCCTCTTTTAAAATTAGTCTTTGGAATACCAAATGCCGCATCTGTTACACCTTTATCGTTATTGATCATATAATCGCTGTTCCCGAACAGCTTATCAATGTTTTGCTGAAGATTAAACCATAAAGTGACCCGATCTCCAACATTTTTGACAAAAACTCTGTCCGCCTTGTCTGATGGATCCGTATCTGCCAAATCTTCTGTGTATCCGGTCATAAAGAACTGTCCAAGAGTTTTGCCATTGTGAATATCGTCACTCTCAACATCTTTAAGCTTTGAGTAATCTGATTTATCGTCTGCTCTTTTAAGTGTACCGAGGTTGTATTTCTTTTCATTTGGTCCTATGGCAGATGTATCGGTCCCCTTATAACTTGCATAAAACTCGTAAACCTCAGCTATTCTTTTATAGTCTTTCTTGTCAGGGAGTATTTTGTTTTTCTCAACAACTTTTTCAAGCATATACGCAACTGTTACACGATAGTAGCAGCCATTGGTAAGCTGGACCTCATTTGTCTTGAAATCCTTGGTGACGGATTCTTTGCCTGACTTCATTACATTTACATAAGAATCGTTAACATGCCAATTCTTATAGTCAATAGATGTCTCAAGAATAATAGCGCCCTTGTCTATATCATCATCCAGTTCTATTCCATTGACCTCATCGTCATCATCATCCGTCAGATGCCATTCATCTTCATCTGCATTTGCTAACTTATTATTACACTCATATTCTATTTTCAGCGTTGAATCATTACCTGCTACATAAGCAGTGATACTATTTTTAGTTGTGGTGTTACTGATGTCGCCTATGATCCTAAGTTTACCAAGGGTAGTTGAATTTTCGGTTCTATCATTGTAGTTATCATCGCTGACTTCGTAATCGTTCTTTTTGCTGAACTCATATACTTTACCATCAAGACCTTTTGTTGTATCATTTGCAGAAACAATAAATGCAGAAATAGGCATAGCAAACACAATTATCAAAGCTGCAGATATGAAAGAAATCACTCTTTTATGCGTATTTTTCATAATAATCCCTCGCATTTTACAGGTTATTTTGTAATAATTATACAACAAATATAGAAAAATGTCAAGATAAGGCAAGTCAAAACAACTTTCGCCCGAGAGCATAAACTCCCGGGCGTTTTAACATTGGTCGTCTTCAATTGTGTCTACGTTCTGCAAGTGGCTTTTTATCTGTAACTCTGAAGAACTTCATCAGGCTTTCTCCGCACGAATACTTTCGTATGATGCCCGAGTACTTGTTGACCAAGTAGTATGGATCATTATCGTATTCACTTCTGTTATGTGTGGCAAAAAGCAGATAATATCGAAAACTGTAGTTCCACATTTTATGGATTGCCAGCTCGGGATCCTGATAAAGCACGATCAGCATGGCTTCCTTTGGATTGAGTCTTGTTTTCATATATTCCCCTTAATAATCGTATGTGCCGGCTTATTTCACCGGTTTAAACTTCGCACTGTATTTGCGTGCATCCTTATCATCCATAAGCCAACCGTATTTTTGGAGAAATCCCAGCTTACGTTCATCGGTATCGTAATGCTCCTCAGAACGCTTGCCGGGGCATCGCACGTTTTCCTTGCCGTCAAAACAACGGGTCGACTCACCTTCGCGGTATGAAACAGGCTCGCCGTCCTTGATGTACTTTCCGCAGTACACCTTTTTGTATCCGGGGTATACCTTTTCATCGCCTACCAAACCATCAAGCACACCGCTTGTAAGCTTTGCCAGCAATCTCTTTTCTTCTTTTGTCATTTTCATATTGATAAGCTCCTTTCGTATTTATATCCGGTTATTCTGTATCTACAAGTGTTACCAATCCGTTCTTTGTACCGTCTTTGAATTGTGCCTTAACGACTATATTTCCTTTAAGATTTCTCTCTTTAAGCTGTTTAAATAGCCAGTCAAATTCCTTACGGTCTGCATAGACATACCATCTGTCTGAATATGATCCGGTAGTATCAGCAGAGAAGACAAAATATTTTGCTTCTGTATCCCTGTAATTATAATTGTAATAATCGTCCAATTCGTATGTAGCATCGGTTATTGTAAACTTTTTGCCTATATATGACATTGGATCATATTTTACATCTTTCCAGGTTGGAAGATTGCCATATTTTTTATTGAATTCGTCCCTTGCTGAAGGGGTTGTTTCCGTGGTTGTAGTAGTTACTGTGGGAACAGAAGAATCTATGGAAATATGTTTTAGGAATTTCTCGTATTCCTCTTTTGCATTTTCCTCAGATGTGTTGCTGAGAATGATAATGTTGATACAGTGCTCGCTGCTGTTGAAATTCAGCCAATAAGCAGGCTGTGATTTAAAATCCTCTACATACATCAACGCTTTCTCGTCACCGATCAATATTTTTTCTTTGCTTTTTGCACCATCGGCAAATACGATCGCTGTGAGATCACTGTGCCAGTCACCGGTGTAAAAATCACCTTTTCGTAAGGCAATTTTTCCGAAACTTGTTTTATACCAAGTCAGATTATCGCTGCTATTATCTCCATTTGACTCAACAGCATCTTCCGGCAGGCAAAGGGTCACATTATCTATTTTCACTTCCTTAGTGTAGCCGTCGTCCCCCCATCCTGTAAGCTCCGAAGATGAGCTATCAGAGGATGAGCCCGAATTGCTGCACCCTGCAATGCTTACAGTCATAACTGCCGCCAACAACATTGTTAAAAATCTCTTTTTCATGTTTCTTACCTCCTGTTTGATAGTTATAGTGTTTTTTGTCCTGAAACCAGTATACCACACCCAGAACCCGCAATATAAAAATGGATTCCAAAAGAAAACAGCAGGCTCTTTGCGAACCTGCTGTCAGTCATTGAGGAAAAGCGTTTCCCGATAGTATGGATTTATAAACCTGAATACTTTATTATCTTTGTTTTTCTCTGTCAGCTCGTCAAACTCGGCGATCACCTCTCTGCATTTGTCGAATTCGCCCATCTCAAAATACACATCAGCCAAACAGCTCAGCAAATGAGCGTGCTTGTCAATATGTGCATAAACATTGGGATATTCTTTGCAGATCTTGATTCCGCCCATAAGCGCTTCCACCGACTTGTCATAATGCTTGTGATTGCAAAAGCACTCTGCCGAGGGGATAAGTACGCTGTCGATGAATTCAAGAGGGGAGTCGAAACATTCCTGTGCTGTCTGTGATGCGCAGGATGCAAAATAGTATGCATTATCCCAGTCAGGTTCTGCAAAGGTAAAAAACCACGCCATAGTCATAAAGTAGTAGCAGGTGACCTTGTCATTCTTCTGACATTTTGCATCGAGCACCATATCCGATACCTTTTGCAAAAGGTTTGCAGCCTCTTGTTTGTACTGGGGATAGCAGCGGCTTATCACACTTATCGCATCGAGATACATCTGTATCAGATATTTTGTTTTGTGTTCATCTGTGGACTGCTCCATCTCGTCTGCCGCATCAAGCAGAAGATTTGCAAACTCCTCGAGCTGCTGTTCTTCCTCGTCATCTATCGGATCATACCTGCCGCCGATGCGTACATCGTAAAGGGTGCCAAGCAGCGAAAGATACATCGCCCTGACAAAGTGCCGAGGGTGCTTGTCCTTGAATCTCTCTGCGTCCCTGACGATAAGCTCTATCTGTATCTCATCGTCCATTCCTGCGTATATATCCGTAAGCAGCTTGTATGTGTCCATTACAAGAACGTCCGAAAACGAGTCAGCCCATTCCCAGTTCTGCGCCGCCTCCGCAATAACAGGGTGAACGTAGTAAGTACTGTCAGAGTCGTCAAAATAGATCCACCCTTGTTCTTCAAGTGCCGACAGCGCACCGTCAAGGTCGCAGGCATAGCTTGAAAAGAAATCCGAGAGCATCTCGCTTTCAAGCCCACGCACATCTGCAAGCGACAGGATTTTGAGCATATTCTTTTCATCATCGCTCATCGAGCCAGCATCAAACAGCACGGAAACAATGCCCGAAAGGGTGTCATAGACCTGTTCGCCGTCCTTGAAATTATCGATCCTTTCACCCGAAAAGCGTGTGAATCCGATGTCCTGGATAAGCTCGCAGGCGCCTTTTGCATCAAGCTTTCCCACGGCTATCTGCCGTGCGATAAGCTCCAGCACCAGCGTGTGAGCAAACACACAGGTTATTATCTTTTCAAAATGCTCACGCTCGTCTTTGGCGATCTGCCTTCCGAGATTGCGCGAGATAAGCTGCATCAGCACTTCGCCGTCGGCGATAGAAAGAATTTCAAGGTAAGCAAAGCTGTTTATCGGCGGCTGTCTGCGTGAAACGATGATCGTGTCATATCCGCATTCGCAGATAGCCGACAGCTCCCTGCTTATCAGCGCATTGTAGTTGTCCACCACGAACAGCACTTTCTTTTGCGCACACATCCGCTTGAACTGCGACAGCTTACGTTCAAAATACTCTTTGATGCTCTCGCCGTCAAGCCTGCGCATTGTGCTTATCTGAAGCTGCATATCGCTTGCAAAGGTGGACTTGATATCGCCGTCAAATTCAAGGTAAACTATCACATCGTACTCTGCCTTTTTGCGGTGGATATAGTTGCGCACCAGCGTGCTTTTGCCGATACCGCCCACGCCGAAAACAAACACCGTGTGCTGCTCATCAAGCAACTGCGAAAGCGCCTTCATCTCCCTCTCACGCCCGACAAAATTGGGCGAAATATGCGGAAGATGCGGTACAACAAAATCCTTTTCACAAAGCATCTCGCACAGCTTTTCAAGCAGCTTTTCAAGCTCATCGGTGCTTTTGAACCTGTTGCTCGGTGACGAGCGCAGAGTGCCTCTGAACAGCCTTGTGAAAAGGTTCTGCACCTCGGGGCGCTCGGTGAACAGCTTGTATTCTTTTTTGCATTTATCAAACGGATATTTTGAAAATCCTCTGTGTTCGCTGTCGGTCGAGTGCTTGCCAAAAAGCAAAAAGAAAACTATCTCGCCCAGCGTAAAGATGTCCGTCTGAACGCCTATTTTTGATGCACCGCAGGCATCGAGCTGTTCGGGTGCAGCCCATAAGCGTGTGTAGGAAAACATACCCGGCTCTTTTAGCTCATTTATCTTTTTTATGCTGTCAAAGTCGATAAACTCCACAAGCTGCGTAATGGTGTCATCGGGGGAATTTTGCATCACAAAGATGTTCTCGGGCTTCAGGTCAAGGCACAGATACCCTGCCTCGTGATACTGCCCGGCCGTCCTTGTTATCGTCAGGCACAGCTGCATATACTGCAAAAGGCTGATACCCGTGAGCTTGTCAAGGGTCGTTCCGCCAAAGCAGGCAACGTCAATAAATGCTGTTCCGTTTGCCTCGAAAATATGGCTGACGGGCGGTGTCTGATTGGTCAGAACAGTATGCTGTCTGATCTCGTTTTGCGTTCTGCCGGAGTCGATAAAATGCTGTTTGCCCGCATCAAAGTTATCGTTGCTCTGCGGTGTGTATTCTTTTAGAATGCACTTGGTCACAAGCCCGCCCGACTCACACTTTGCAAGATACGCTGTCGTGTTCGCACCCTGTCCCAGCAGTTCAAGCACAGTGTATTCACGGCTGTCGATATTAAGTTTTTGTCCCTTTTCAAGCATAGCATCGACCTCCTTGTGAACAGTATACCGCATTGACAGCGGGAGTTATAAAAATGGATTCAATCTTCTTTTCCGTAATCGTTGAGCGTGTGCATCGCAATTACTGGGTCATCGGTGTTTGCACAGTAAAGCAGCAG
>CAMZIK010000130.1 GCA_947307175.1 uncultured Clostridia bacterium | reverse complement strand
ACTTTTTTATTATCATTTATGCCATATTTGGCTCAGTTTTATTTTAGCATACATACTCAGTACCTGGAGCTTGTGCTTTTTCATGTTTCACAGCCGTTTCGCAGAATGGGCATAGGCACCGGTCTTTTCAGAGCGATCTGTCGTGAAGCAAGACTTTTAGGAGCTGAGAAACTGTATATTTCAGCACATTCGTCAAAGGAAAGTCAGGCGGCATATCGCAAACTGGGTTGTGTTGACGCAGAAGAGATAAACCGTGAAATTGCTGAAAACGAGCCGTTTGATGTACAAATGGAATATGTCTTATGATGACGGGGCGATGCCCATTATTGAAGAACAATTAAGGCTGATGCAGTTTGATCTGCACCAGCCTTTCTTTTTATGCCTGTTCGTCATTATACTTTGTCACGCTCTGCTCAAACGCTACGTTGCCCACAAGTGCATTTTCAGTCTGAGTCGGCACTGATGCAGGAAATACAAGAAATACGATTTACTCAATGATCACCATATCAAAACTAAAAAAGGTCTATGTCCTCCGAATGGAAGGTATAGACCTTTTATCATATCTTTTATATCATCACAGCGGCAAATCCTTTTTCTTGAACACCGCCGAGCCTATCGTTAAAGCTGCGACAGCGATCGCTGCAGGGAAAATCATTTTTGTGATCCAGTCATTGTGTGAAAACAGCACCGACTTATAATCGTAGAAGGAGCAGATGGTCAGATACTTGAACTTGTCCAGACCGCTTACCCCGAGGCTTCCGAACATGGCGAGCATATTGGCAAGGATATTCACACCTACAAATATTCCGCTCAGACCGATAGAGTATTTTGTTGAGTTAAAAATACCCGAGAACATAAAGCATACAGCAGCTATCGCAATGCAGACCACAAGTGCAGACAGGTTCACCTGAACTATCATACTAGCGGTCAGATCACCTTGTATCCCAAGATCGCTGTTTCCAAGTGCTGTTGCAAGCGTTATAGGCTTTGCTGCATTGACCGCAAGGTGCACAAGTGTTTCTATGCCGAACATAGCCACAAGAGAGCCTACAAGAAAAACACCCTGAGTAAATACGACCGTGGAGCGTTTGACAGGCGTTGACAAAACATAAGCCATAGAGCCACGGTCGATCTGACCTGCAATGAGCTTGTTTGCCGTAACAAGAACATATATGGCAGGCAGGATAGTCGTCATCATGCCGTAGAAAATTACGAAAAGTAAAGGCTGTGTCATTTTAAGAGCTGAAAACTGTGCACACAGAACAGACATAACACCGGTGATGGAAGCCCACATCACCCAGTTTGATTTTACCGACTGCTTGAATAAAGGTAAGCTGAACATTATACATTTCCTCCTGTCTCGATATTGTTCTTATAATACATTTCAAGTGAATAAGGTACATATCGCATATACCGCATATCGTAATTTGAAAGCTCCCTTACAAAGCTGTTCATCTCGTTCATCGGTACAGCTGCCATAAGATGTTTGTACGTGTCATTGCTGCTTTGGATCTGAAATCCGGTGTGATCTTTGAACTCAAGATACTGGCCTTCGTCTGCAAATCCCACACGGTAGAGCCTGGGCATATCCTCATTATAAAAATCACGGCCTACGGTATTGATGACCTTGCCATTATGAATAAAAGTCACCTTATCGCAGGTATCCTCAAGCTCCTTGAAAATGTGGCTGGACATAAAAACTGTCGCTCCACGTTTTTTTTGCTCAAGGATAAGATCTATCAGGGTATCACGCATAACAGGGTCAAGTCCTGTAGAGGGTTCGTCAAGCAGGAGGATATCCGGCTTTGCCATGAACGCAGCTACAAGTGCCATTTTTTGCTTCATGCCCTTGCTCATTCTTTTCAGCGGTGCTGAAGTATCTATCTTGAACAGGTCTATCAGTTTTTCGGTATAGCTCATATCGGAAATTCCAAGATACTGAGCCTGAATATTAAGAAAATTCGTTCCGCTTCCTACATCGGGAAAGTCTATCTGCCCGGGTACATACCCTACACGTTTCATTATCTGATCGGAATGCTTACGGCAGTTGATACCGCCGATCTCACAGCTTCCGCTGTCGGGAGCAAGAAAGCCCATAAGGTGGCGCATTGTTGTAGTCTTGCCGCTGCCGTTGGTACCCACAAGCCCGTAAACCTCGCCTTCGTTGATCGAGATATTGAAGTCAAAAATTCCACGTCCATTGCCGTAGTCCTTGGTCATGTGTTCGATTTTGATGATCTCAGGCATTTTGTATACCTCCCACACCGAATTTTTTATTATTCTTATAAAAGTGCATAAAGAATTCCTCAAGACTGACGGAATGCTCGTCAATACTTCTGATACTGCACTTTGAAAGAGCCGCCAAAAAGTGATTTGTCACTTTATCGGGAACAGAGATGACGCACTTTTTAGCTGATTTATCGCCCTTTTCGGGACTTAGCCCCGAATGAATGAATCTATCATAATCATCAGTAGTCTCAAACTCTATTGTGAACTCATTTTTTAGCCCATGCTTGACATCGGCGGCAGCTACGGTAGAGATCAGTCTGCCTTCCTTGATGATCGCAATGCGGTCACAGAGAGCTTCGACCTCACTGAAGATATGACTTGAAAGCAGTATCGTTTTGCCACGCTTCTTCTCGTTGCGGATAAAGTCGATAAAGACCTCTTGCATCACGGGGTCAAGACGGCTCGTCAAGAAGAAGTATATCGGGATCTGACATAAAAGCCGTAACAACTGCCAGTTTTCGTTTTTCGCCGATGCTCATGCGTTTTACATCGCCGTCCGGGTCAAGCTCGAATAGCTTTAGCAGCTCATCGGTCCTGTCATCACCTTTTGTGCTGCGCATATTCTTCATCATTGAAATGAACTCTCTGCCGGTCAGGCCATCCGGGAGAGCTACCTCGCCGGGCAGATAACCGACATTTCTGAGTATCTCGTGGTGCTTTGCTGTGCAGTCAAGTCCGCCGATATTTGCTGTACCGCTGAGTGGCTTTGAAAATCCCATAAGGTGGCGCATAGTGGTGGATTTTCCTGCGCCGTTGGGACCGAGGAAACCGAGCGTCTCACCCTTATGTACCTCGAAGGTCACATCAAATATTCCTCTGCCGTGACCGTAGTCCTTTGTCAGCTTGTTTACCTCTATCACATTCATCTTTTATCCCTCCGAACCGTCACACAGATGTTTTCCGGCGAAATAATCATTTTCATTCTGATAACCTCCTGTTTTGTTTGGTATGTCTGAATTTTATATCTCTTTTGTTGCAGTAACAATGCAGTTTTGTTTCAGTTATATTAAAAAGCTGCCGACCTTAGCCGACAGCTTTATATTAAATATTCATTGTCACGATAAACTTTGTACCCCTGCCCGGTTCACTTTGCACATCTATCTCACCGCCTGTGAGCTGAAGCACCCGCAAAGCAAGCGCAAGCCCCAAGCCGTTTCCCTCGGTGGAATGGGAGGTGTCTCCCTGATAGAATTTATCAAATATATGCTTTTTCGTCTGCTTGTCCATACCGCATCCGCTGTCCTGGACCTCGACAATTACCTTGCCGTTTCCGGAGTATTCCCGAAGTGTGACTGTGCCGCCCTTCTCTGTAAACTTGAAAGAATTGGACAGCAGATTGTTCCACACAAGCGGGAGCAATTCCGCATCAGCGGTGATGAGTCTGCGCTCGTCGGCAATGTCTGCTTCAAATTCAATACCCTTTTCCTCCCAAACCGATTCAAACAGAAGTGCTGACTGCACAAGCTGATCGCACAGATCAAACTCACTGACATTAGGAGTTATGCTCTGCTTTTCCAGCTTGTTGAGCTTCAGGATATTCGTGATGAGTGTGTTCAGGCGCTTGGCAGCATTTGTGATGGTGTCAACATATTCCTGACGGATTTTTTCGGACAGGTCAGGCTTTTTCAGCATTTCCGCAGAGTTCTGGATAACGGCGATGGGCGTTTTAATTTCGTGGGAAACATTTGAAAAAAAGTCCACACGGAGCGTTTCGATACTGCCAAGCTCAGCAGCCATTTTGTTGAAATCCTCTATCATATAATCGAGATAGTCAAATTTCTCACGGTCATTGATCGGCTCGACACGCACCGAAAAGTCACCCTTTGCGATCTTTGCCGCTGCATCTGCAAGCCGCAGCATCGGCAGCTCATAGGTCTTTCGTACCTGATGACGTGTATACAGTGTCAGACCGCCTGCCACCAGCGCCCAGAAAATCAGGATCACATGGATCAGTAGGATCTCATTGAAATGCGCCCGCTGCATACCGAGCAGCAGTGCGATATGTACACCGGACAGCAACAACAGTGCACCGAAATATCCGAAGAAAATTGACTTCGGAAAACGACTGCTTCTCGCTGCCTTTGCTATATCCTGATTTTTCATTTCAGCACCGCCTTGTAGCCGATGCCCCGGATGGTCTTGATCTCAAATCCTGAGCAGATTGACGTTTTGTCACGAAGCCTTGTGATATATACGTCTACCGACCGTAGACTTGCATCGGAATCCATGCCCCAGAATTCATCCATGAGCTGTGCCCTTGAAAAGGTCTTGTTCGGGTAGGACAGCAGCTTGAACAGGATGTTGAATTCCCTTGTAGATAACGGCATTTCCTCTCCGTTCACTGTTCCTGTCATGGCATCGCCGTCCAATGTCAGGTCACCTACTGTCAGCTTTTTGGATTCCGCAATATTGGCACGTCTAAGCAACGCACGTACACGCATTTCCAGCTCTGCAAGCTCCACAGGCTTTACCATATAATCATCAATTCCCAGGCGGAAGCCCTTTTCCTTTGCGGAAAGATCGTCCCTTGCCGAAAGAAACAGTATCGGGATATTCGCATTCAGTTTGCGGATCGTTTCAGCAAACTCAAAGCCGTCGATTTTCGGCATCATAATGTCTGAAATGATAAGGTCATAAAGATTGGCATACATCTCGTCGTAGGCTTCGCTGACCGACAAACAGCCCTTTGCTGTAAATCCGCTGTCATTCAGATAACTGCACACAAGGCGGTTCAGGTCTTTGTCATCATCAACTACTAAAATATGTATCATTGTAATTCCTCCTGTTTGATGTTTCGGTGCGTCCTTGAATATGGCAAATATCAGTTTTGCGGCATCAGTTTTTTGAACTATGCAAGCACCGTGTTCGCAAGCTGATAGCCATTCTTTTGCAATAACGCCTTTACAATATCCACTATCACGCCGATGTTTGTACTATTATACCAAAATCCAGCCAATGTTTCAAGTCACATCAGGGTATTTTAATATTACTGCAACAAAACTCAAACTAAGCTCAAACAAACGGGCTGTATCATTCAGGCATTGAAACCGAAACCTGTCATACTTTACGGAGGTAATTACAATAGCAAAGGCAGCAGTCCATGCAGGCATACTCTGAAAATATGAAAAACCGATTGACTTTTTACTCTCGTGAGTTATGATGAAATCACGAAAACGGCGTATCTGCGTTTGATACTCAAGTCCATGGCATTCGCAGAACCGCCATACTCGCATAAAAAATCAAGGCTGATGCAGTTTGATTTGCACCAGCCTTTTTCAATAAGGGCATTGCCATGCAAACCAAGCAGCTGATCTGATTTTCAAAATCCGTGCTTTTATCTATACAATTTCAAGCTCATTTGTAGCTTATACGACAAAGATCCCCTGATGTGTAGTTTATACTACAGATCAGGGAGTTTTTATTTATTGAAATAAGCTCAGAAGCGTGGTAGTATACTTTTGTAAGAGAATAAAAAGGTTTGCAAAAAACCGAGTGATAACCGCAGCAGCCAAAAAAGGAGAAAAGGACATGAAAAAAACGATCAAAACCAGGATCTTTACAGGATTGCTTTGTTTAGTCACCATTTTCACCACATCAGCAGCTACCGCTTCAAGCGCTTTTGCTGCCGAGCAGAGCGAAGTATCAGTTTCCAAATACAAAGAAGATACTATTTATTATTCCGATGAATATTTCAGACATTCGTCAACGCAATATGATCCGCATCTTGCAACGCTTTCCTGCATCATGACCAATTACTCCATACCGCTTGATAATCCTTCAAGCACTGACGATGAGCATTGGTATCAAAGCCAGCCCGAAAGGCTCCAAGGATTTTTTAACAACATCGGCTTTGAAGATTTCAAGTGCAACAAGGATTATACGTCAAGAAGCGCATTTGATACCATCGGAGTCGCAGCAGCCTGCAAGAAAGCTGATGACTGCACAGTCATCGGTGTGGGTATCCGTTCAGGCGGATACTTCCGTGAATGGGCAAACAACGTCTGGCTTGGCGACGGAACAAAGTCCGACTATATGCATGAGGGTTGGTATAACGCCGCAAATAAGACAATTGAATTTCTCAAGGAGTATATCTCTTCCAAGGAGATCACCGGAAAGATCAAAGTCTGGATCGCAGGATTCTCCCGAGGCGGAGCAACAGCAAACCTCACAGCAGGTCTGCTGGATAACGCATTAGAGAATAATGCAAAGGTCCTTTCGGACGAAACGACCCTTACCCGTGACGACTTGTATGCCTATACCTTTGAAGCTCCCCAGGGCGCAAATTACAATTCCAAGACAGTCAAGCTGCCCGGAGATCCGATCTACAACAACATCTGGAACGTCGTAAATCCTAACGATCTTGTACCCAAGGTCGCTATGAGAGAGTACGGCTTCACAAGATTCGGCACAGACAAATTCATCACAACAAAGTTTTACGATCCCAAGAATTTTGAGTCTAACAGGGAAGTTTTCAAAGCCATGTATGCAGCCAACAGTCAGCCTGTAAACGACTATAAAGCGGATAACTTTGAGATGTACGGAACTCCGCTCAAAAACGTCGCTGCGCTTGTTGCAGAACTGGTAACTATATTCCCCGTCGGAGCAGCGGATATCATCAGCCAGATCCATGACGGTAAGATCCCTGCCTTAGAAAAGTACAATACAAAAGCAAATTATGATGCAAACATCTCAACATATCTTCTGCTTGAGGAGATTACAAAGAATATAGGCAGCCGTGACGATTACTGCAGCAAGTATCAGAGCGGAGTATCCAATTTCCTGCTTGTACTGATGAACGATGTAGGTGCAATGAGAGAAAGTGAATTGTACTGTATCTTGAGCAAGCTTCTGCTGTGTGCAACTGTCTTCTCGTTACCGGGTATGGATTACCTGCCGGAGAAAATCATCAAAGATGCAATGCCGGAAAGTATCGACATCGACAAGATCATTGATTCGATCAGCCCGCTGCTGGGAGTCATCTCCAAAGTTTACTGGGAGTGCCCGAATGAACTGATCTCCATAGGACTTTATATCTCAGAGATATTCCAGAATCATGATAACCAGGTAAACATTGCTCATCTGGAAGCTCAGGACAGCTATTATGTGGACTCTTATAATCTCAGTCACCAGACTCAAATGCCGGTTGTTGAATTAAGAGACTGTGCAGATTTCGGACGTATCTCGCTCAAGGATTATAACGATATCGGACTGCTTGATGAAAGCGGCAGTGAAAATCTTGTCAACGTCAGCGGAGCAAAGGCTCAGAAGAGCACTGTCAACAGCTGTGCCGACGGTATCGCCGTAGGCTACTATTCTTATGCGACAGAAGAAAAGATGGAGTTGTTCGTACCTGTAAATTGCAAATACATTCTGAATATGAAAGGCTATTCCATCAAGCCGTATCATACAGCATCATTCGATGCGAGCTATCAGTCTGTCAGCGCTAACAGCGACCACCGCATAAGAGACGAAAAAGGCCAATTTTCGGACTGGTATTTTATGAATACCGATTTCCTGCAGCGCAGCATCGATATGAACCGGTAACAGCCAGCAGAGCAGCATAACAGAATAAGAGCGTCTGCGAATAATGCAGGCGCTTTTTTGTTATAGCAGTGAACTGCCGAAAGAGCGTTTGTAAGCACTTTCCGATTATTTCTCAGCAAAAACAGATGACAAAATCAGAAAGGTATGATATAATGATGAAAAACAATTAGTTGAATAATTGGAGGGGCATCACTATGCTTAGAAAAATAGTTGACCTTACCGAGCCTGACAATGGCTGCGAGGGCTTTATGCCCGGGGAAGAGCCTTTGGTCACCCTCAAACTTGATGACGGCAGGGAAGTCAGGATACCCGATATGCTGGCATACAAGATGAACTGGGACATCGGGCAGAGCATAAGCGATGAGGATATCGAGAAATATGCAAGATGAAGTTGGTGAAACTATGTATAGTATCCATCAAACAGATATCAGAAAAAATCTGAACACAAATCCGGATTCTTATTTCTGATGCGAAAACCACTTGACTTTTTCACTCTTGTGAGTTATAATAAGACCACGAAAACGGCGTATCTACGGCGAATAATTTATACCAATGTAGTTATGCTGCCATTAGGTGCTGCTTCCGAGAGGAGTGCAGGTTCAAGTCCTGTCACCCGCATCAAATTTCAGAAAGGCAGGTGAATGATATGAATAATCGTAACAGAAAAATCGGAAACTTCTATCATTCACATTTGCTTTTTTAACATCAT
>CAMZIK010000129.1 GCA_947307175.1 uncultured Clostridia bacterium | reverse complement strand
TGGTGAACGTGCCTGATATAAGCATAGACCTGAATTTCTTTTCACAGAATCCTTTCATGATAAACCACCCCATTGACCGTTTATACTGCGGTGTTCTTTTTAGCAGTATTTAAGTTCTCTTACAGTTGCCCTTAGCTTGTGTATATTGTACCATATATTTGCATAAGAATCAACACCGTTTGTGTAATAATTCTACTTTCGCTTGCAAGAACGAAAAAATCAGACCGCCTTTTCAGACGGTCTGATCGGATTGCTTGGTTTTTATCTTCTTTTTTCTTCTTAGTGATCATAGCAGCAGCTTCAGCGATCACAAGTGCGCTCATTCCTGCGGCTGAGCGGGATCGTTGCCTGAGTTGTCGGGTTTGGAGATGTCGTCTGCGGGTGCTGCGGCCATTGTTACCTCAACGCTTGCAGGCTCGCTGTCGTTGTGGTTATTGATCTTGTGACTTACTTTAGTCACGGCTTTTCTTGGTCCTCGTTTTGTCCTTATTTCAAAAAAGCTGAAACGAACTCGATCCTTCTTAATGCAAACCACGCAGGAACGTTATTTCCGAGTTTCTTAGTTATGTGCTAAGTGTACTTAGTAATACAAGAACTCTGCCCAGGGGTACTGGATCATATACTCGCACTCATAGGCGTTGACAGCACCTGCGTCCAGCTCTTTGAAACGGTAGTAATCGCAGTCAAGCACCTTGGGATCGACCGAAAGAGCATTGTAGCTGCGCACTATCGCCGCCTCTGCGCCCACTGCTTTGAGGCTCTTGACCATTCCCTGTATCAGCTTCTGAACATAGTTCTGCTGCTTTTCATCGTAGGGAGCATCCTCAAACAGCGCAGCTGCGATCTCTTTAGTGGAGCATGAGCTGCCGTGTTTGTGGACAAGATATGCAAATACTTCCTTTGACTTGCTGCGTTCAAAGTGTACATGATCGCCATTTGGCGTGAACACATCGAAGTTGCCGAAACACTGTACCCTCAGAAGCGCATCGCTTTTTGGCACCATACCTATCTGGAAGCGGAGGTTTTCAAGCTCCTCTTTTACATCGTCAACGGTCACGGGCTTCATTATGTAGCCGCCGGCCTTCATATCCGCCTTGTATTCCGAGAAGCCCGTAACAAAGATGATATTCATTTTACGGTTGATTTCCTTGAGTCGCTTTGCCACCTCAACACCGTTCATGCCTCTCATGTGGATATCGAGGAACGCCACATCACAGCCTGAGTCCTCTGCGTCCTCCAGCAGAGCATCCTGATCGTCAAATGACCAGACCTCAGCGTCGGGCTTGGCCTTCTTCACGCACATTTCAAGTTTCTGCAAAGCAAGCTCTTCATCATCAAGACACAGTATCCTCATGGTTCTGTCCCTCCTTCGGAATTATTATTCTCGCAGTAGTGCCTTCGCCTACAGTACTATCTATGATCACCTCGCCGCCGCACATCTCTTTCAGTCGGGTGCGGGTGTTATCCATTCCCACATGAGAACGTCCGTCATCAGGCTTCGGTGCAGATGTGTCAAATCCCACGCCGTCATCGGACACAATGACCTCAAAGGCAGTTTCGGTCTCACGGGAAATGATCTTTACCGTACCGCCCTTTTTCTTCATGCCCACACCGTGCTTTACGGCGTTCTCGGCAAGAGGCTGAACGGACAGCATCGGCAGCTTGAAATCTGTTGCCTCAATGTCTTACTCCACGTTCAGCTTCTTTCCGAAGCGGAGCTTTTCGATGTAAAGATATTTTTTCAGATGCCCCAGCTCGATCTCAAAAGGCACTGGTTTGGTCTGCTTAAGCGAATCCATGTTTTCACGCAGATATTTTGCGAAAATGTCCGTAGCTTCCTGTGCAGTCTCAGGATCGATCGTACACATCATAGATATGGAAGTCAGGGCGTTATACATAAAGTGAGGACGGATCTGCGATACCATTACCGAGACCTTTGCCTCGTACAGTTCCTTCTCGGTGCGTTCCTTTTCTACGGCTATGCGTGTATTCTCACGGTTGTATAGGTCAATATCTATGGCAAAATCCGCAATCGCATCGGAAAGGTATCCAAACTCCTGCGCTTTCGGCAGCAAGGAAGTTGATACCGACAGCGGCGATACCACCGTTATCTCCATCACCGTAAGAAGTGCCTCCTACGATTCAGAATGGGCTTCAAACGTCACTCTCGGCTAAACAGGCGAGGCTAAAGGCTTTGCTGATTCCGCCGACAAAGTAGTAGATTATCTGAATGAATATCTCACCCAGCACAAAAAGCTTGAAAAAGCAGTCAGCAGCGGCAAGGCTTCCTTCTGGCTCCAGGGCTTCTCAAGAGGCGGCGCCGTTGCCAACCTCACAGCAAAGCGACTTATCGACAAATATCAGCAAGGCGGCGACAAGGTTTATGCATACACACTTGAAGCTCCGCAGGGCGGCATTGCAAGCGAAGAACAGGCAGACCGCAACTACACCTGTATCCACAATGTCATCAACAAGAACGACCTTGTGCCCTACGTTGCACCATCAGATATGGGCTTCAAAAGATATGGCGTTGACCATTAATACAAACCGAAAGGAGACAAAAATGCTGACTTTAATAGTAATATTCTCAGCAGCCGCAGTCGTCAGCGCAGTTTCAGTGGGAATCTGCCTCAGCTTTATAGAAACGAGAACACAAACTCACTGCAAAACAAAAATATAAGATGAAAAACGAAAAGGCTCGCAAATGCGGGCTTTTCTCTTTTCCCAGTGCAGAAATGGCGTAGATGCTTCCACGTTAATTTTAGTATTGACAAGAATCAATTATCGTGGTATAATTTCCATAACAAATAAACAATTTATTAATCATCTGAGTTGCCGCAGTCACTGAGACTTGACGGAATGTGGAAGGAGGTAACCTTGAATGGATCAGAAAAAGAGTATCAAAAACATTCGTATCATACAGGTATCCATGATACTTGGCTATGCTCTTATCGTTGTCATAACTTCTTTTATAATCACAACACTGGCACTGAAGAAAACCGATTCTGTTATGAAAAACAAGGTCACCACACTTACATCATCGCTGAATGTCCAGATGAAACTTAACCTCCAAAGCTATATGTCCCGTATGGAGACTATCGCAACCCTTGCATTCGGAGACGAACTTGCTTATAAATACGATGCCACAGACCCGAACAACGATGAATACGAATCTATCAACACCGAAAAAGCTCTTACCGATAAGCTGTTCAGCCTGTGCATAATGGAGAACTTCGTAGATTACGGAATAGTTTACCGCAACAACCGTACCGTCGGGAAAATCTCGAATGCGACCTCCTCCCTCTTCGGAGATAAGCTGTTCACCGAGCTTGGCAAGATGATAAACAATTCGCACAACAAAGACGGCTGGTTCACAGGCTATAACAACAATTTCAAGCGCATCTATTATGTCAAGTCCGTGCATGATAATGCCTTGCTTTTAATATCGTTCTATTCATACGAACTCAACGATGTCTTTGATAACCCCGAGACTCTCTCCGATATGGAGATAAGGCTTCTCGACCAGAATTACAACACCATATACTCCAAGAACAGTTCCGAGGCAGGCGAACCTCTGCCCGAGGAAATCAGATCACGTATAGAGGGACACTATTCAGCATCACTTATAGATAACGACTATCTGGTGTCTGTAAACAAATGCGGGAACTGGTATGTTGTTTGCTCTATACCGACCAAGATAATACTCAACGAAAAAAACGACATAACCCGCTATCTGTATCTTACAGGTGCGATCGCCGCACTTGTCGCTATCGCAGTCGGTTCATATCTCAGCTATCTGCTGATAAAGCCTGTTAAGATACTCGTCAACGACCTTGAAAACAAAGCAAGCACAGACCGCCTGACAGGTATAAACAATAAGCTCGCCTTTGAAGAGCTTTCAGGCAGCTGCATCGATAATACTCCTCAGCGGGAGCATAAAGCACTTATCATTCTGGATATAGACGACTTCAAATCTGTAAACGACAATTACGGTCACGCCGCAGGCGATAAGCTGCTCAAAGAAACCGGCGATATACTCAAGACCGTGTTCTCACAGGACGATTACATAGGCCGTATCGGCGGAGACGAGTTCTGCGTTCTCGTAAACACCAAGCTCAGCAGCACCGAGGAACTTCAGGAATATGTCACAGACAAATGCGTTGAATTTGAAGTAAGGCTGCACAGCTGCGATCTCACAACTGAAAAAGATGTAAGTGTGACCTCAAGTATCGGCATTGCTCTCTTCCCAGAGAACGGAAGCAATTTCAGCGAGCTTTATAAAGCCTGCGACAAAGCTCTCTACTTCTCCAAGAGCAAAGGCAAAAACAGATATTCGTTCTATAAGCCCGATATGGAAAGCGAGGGAGAAAAATGAAAAGAAAACTGTTAGCACTGCTTACCGCAGCAACAATTCTCTTCCTCAGCTCCTGTTCAGATAAGGGCGTAGTCGTCGAGCAAAAGGCTCAGACTCAGATAACGCTTTCATGGTGGGGAAACGACACCCGAAACGAGTATACGCTTGAAGCAGTAAAGAAATTCGAGGAGCTGCATCCTGATATAAAAGTTAAGTGCAGCTATTCCGAATGGTCGGGTTATGAAGCAAGAAATCAGGTGCGGATGATCTCAGGTACAGAGACCGATGTTATGCAGATCAATGTCGGCTGGCTCTCCCAGTATTCCGCCGACGGAAAAGGCTATTATGATATAGAACTGCTCTCAGATACAGTTGACCTTACCAACTTTTCAGATGAGATGATTTCTTACGGTCGGCGCAGCGGCGTGCTGAATGCGATCCCCATCGCCATGAACGCTGAAACCATATACATCAACTGTTCCATCTATGATAAGTACGGTCTGTCCGTGCCAAAGACCTGGGACGATCTGTTCAGCGCCGCCAAGGTCATGAAAAAGGACGGCGTATATCCCCTTGCAGGAGCAGCAAAGAGCATCTGGCTGTACCTCATCGCATATGCCGAGCAGGTCACCGGCAAAAAGATACTCACCGATGACAGCAAGCTCTCCTTCAATTCCGACGATTTTAAATTAATGATCGAGTTCTATAACAAGCTTGTCAAAGAAAGCGTCATTCCCAAGGTCGAAGATTTCCAGAGGTTAAATATCGACAACGGGACCTATGCAGGTGTAGTTGCATGGGTGAGCGATGCCATGAATTATTTCGAGGAACCGTTAAAAAAAGGTCAGAATATCATCGCTGCCGATTATACGACCATTTCAGGCAAGCAAAGCGGTGAAGGCTGGTATGCAAAGCCTGCCACGCTGTATGCGATAAGCAAGAATACACAGCATCCGAAAGAAGCTGCAGTGCTGCTGGATTTTATGCTCAACAGTTCACAATGGACTGAACTGCAGGGATTGGATAAAGGCATACCTGTCAGCAAAGCAGCAAGATCATATCTTGACAGCAACAACAAACTCTCAGGCCTGCAGTATGAAGCATCACTCGTTATGGAAAACAACAGTAAGATAAGCCAGATGGATTCGCTCGTTGAGGACAGCAAGATGTACAACTCATTCATTGATGCCTGCAACCTGCTGCTGTTCGGAAAAAACACCGCCGACGAAGCCGTGGCGGAGCTTTGTAAGAATTACAAGAATGCCGGATATAAGTTTGCTTAAAACAGCACATAGAATATCTGATATAAAAGAACAGGCATGAGGTATATATACCCCACGCCTGTTTTGCTTTGTATATCCATATTACTTTAACAGCGCTCCTACTTGCTCTCTTCCATTTTTCTGGTGAGAATACCCTCCGTCATATTTGCCCAGGAGTATGAATTCATGTATACTCCACGGTAAGAGTTGAATGCCTTTACGTCTCCGTCATAAAAGCGGTACATATCGCAGGAGACTGTCTTAGGGATTATGCGCATAAATGCATTTTTCATCTCAAAGATCTCTTCAATGCCATACTCTCTTAGTGTTTCACGCATTGAACGGATTATCGAATCAAGCTTTTTCTGTGCAGGGCGGTCATAGTAGCTGTCCTCATACAGCACACCGTATGCTTCTGCACGGGTAATGCTGTTTCCCCGTCTGTCCACAAGCAAAGCCAGAAGTTCCTTGCATTTTTTCTGCTTGAAAGCAACTATCTTTCCGTCAACAAAAACATCAAATCCGCCGAATGTCTGTACTACGATGCGTTTGGATCGATCCAGATATCTGACCGAAAGAGCATACCTTATCTCCTCAAGCAGTTTTTTCTCGTCAAGCGGCTTTAGCATATATCCCGTTGCGTGTACCGTGAATGCGTCCATGGCATACTGCGGAAAAGTCGTCAGGAAGATTATCGCTGTCTGAGGGCTTTTTTCCTTTATGAGTGACGCAAGCTTTATTCCCGTCATCTGCGGCATCACAATATCAAGTATCGCTATATCGACATTATGCTCATCAAAGTATTCAAGTGCCTCTTTTGCATTTGTGAAGCTGATCGCCTCATCAACATGTTCAAGTCTGCTGCATACCTCTGCCGTGCGCATTACTGTCTGCTTTTCATCATCGACACAGATTATGGTCATTGGTGATCCTCCGATCTGTAAAGCTGATGCGCCTGCCGCACTGTCAGCCCGATCTCTCATTTCTTCTTTCTCATTGTATCACCGAAACAGTTTTAATGCAATAGGATTTTTGATTTTTTTGATAATTCTGCCTGACAGCACAAAAGCACCCGAAGCTTTAAAGCTTTGAGTGCTTTTTTATACTGATAAGTATTAAAGGTCATCGTCAGGATTGAGTGCAGCCTTGACATCTTCCATGCTTGCATCAAGATCGAGTCCAAGTGCCTCGAGCATCATCTCTTTTGATTCCTTGCTTGACTGCATGATGTTGTTTGCACGCTTCTGAAGCAGGACATCAAACACGCCGTCATATATTTCATCAGTAAACTCATCTGCAGGAGTCTTATGTCTGATCTTCTCCCACAAAGAAGCCTCTTTGTACTTCGGATCCTGTCCCAGACGCATAGCAGCGATCATCTTCGCTTCGTGGTCGGAAAGCTCATGTCCGTTCTGACCCAAAGCAGCCTCCTGTCTTACGGAAAAAATGGCATCTCTCGACTGTCTCTTGATCTTTTCGGCTTTTTTGTTCAGATACTCATCAACGAGCTGCTTTTTATCAGCTTTGTACTTTTTGCCTCGTCTGTATCCTGCCGCCATCTTATCAACGCCGACATTTCCAGCCAGGGCACCAACAGAACCAATTCCGCCCAGCGCACTGCCGATCGTACCGATCAAGCCGCCCGCAGCACCTGCAAACTTTGCTCCTGCCGTCATAAGAGAGCCTACCATACCAATGCCCGTGCTTATAAGTCCTGTCCAGTCCTTAGTAGTACCCGTTGACTTCCTTTCATGCAGCTTTTCAGCCATTTCCATAGCGTATTTCTGAGCCTTTGCAGTATGACGACGCTCTCGCAGGGACTTTATCTCTGCATTTTTATCTACTCCTCCGAGTTTGCCAAGGTCATGTAACCTTTTATTTATATCCTCTATACGCTTGTCGGATGTTGCGCCTAAGCCTTCTTTGACATCCCTTACGTTTTGCGCTGTTTGCTTATGCAGCGACTGTCTTTTTCTTGTAGCCGCAAAATCAAAAGCCTTTGCAACAAAGCCTGTTACTCCGCTTATGGCATCAAACAAGCCCGAGCCTTTCTGGACGAGTGAGCCTTCATTAGGCTTGCCGTTATAAACGGGTCGGCTGCCAAAAATGCCCATATTGGTCAGGTTACCTGCGAGACCTGAAGCAGCGTTGAACGCATTGAAGAAACCTGCTTTCTGTCTTAGCTTTGCGACCTTACGGTGGTTTGCGTTCTTATCGTGACTTGCTCTGTAACGGTTAGCACGATATTTCATCACACCGTAAGCAGTTCCCAATGCATTTCCTGCCGCTGATATTCCGTTCAGCACATCCTGAGTTTTGTTTTTGTTGACAAAATCGTTAGTTTTCGGACCAAGGTTGTTCGGGGATAATATACCCATTCCGAAATTTATACCTGCTGCTGCACCCGCCGGCGCAGCACCTGCTGCAGACCCATAAAAAACATAATTCGCCCACTTGTCCTTATCATTGCTTTTCTGCAGTCCATCGTTGTGCGGCATCTCGCTGTCTTGCTTATCGGCCCACTTCATATCATCATTTTCTTTCTTATCCTTATATTTAGTTACAAGGACAGCCTTGAGGGCATTTGCACGGTCTTTTTCAGTATAGCCAGCTTCACGGGCAAAAGGATTAGGCGGTACTTCGGGAGCTGCAGCTTGCTGCGGCTGCTGTGCATTTGCATCTTGCTGTTGTTGGGGCTGTCCGCCCTGCTGCTGTCCGCCTCCGCCATCATTCGCAGGCTGCTGGACGTTATCCTGCTGCTGTTGGGGCTGTACGACCTCCTGCTGTGGTGGCTGTCCGCCTTCCTGCTGTGGTGGCTGTACGGCTTCCTGCTGTTGTCCGCCTCCGCCATCATTCGCAGGCTGCTGGATGTTTTCCTGCTGCTGTTGGGGCTGTACGACCTCCTGCTGTGGTGGCTGTCCGCCTTCCT
>CAMZIK010000128.1 GCA_947307175.1 uncultured Clostridia bacterium | reverse complement strand
GGGTTCTCGATACCTGAGAATCCTGTACCCTTACCACGCTTGAGAACGAATACCGTTCTTGCCTCGAATGCATTGATGATAGGCATTCCGTAAAGAGGTGAGCTTTCATCGTTGATAGCCGACGGGTTAACAACGTCGTTAGCACCGATAACGATAGCAACGTCTGTGTTAGCCATCTGAGGATTCATTTCATCAGCAGTCTTGAGCTGCTCATAAGGAACGTTAGCCTCAGCAAGAAGCACGTTCATATGACCAGGCATACGGCCTGCAACAGGATGGATAGCAAAGCTTACCTCTGCGCCGTTTTCTTCAAGCTTATCGCAAAGCTCCTTGACAGCGTGCTGTGCCTGTGCAACAGCCATACCGTAACCTGGGATAAATACAACTGAGCTTGCTGCTTCAAGGATAAGATATGCGTCCTCAACAGACATTGAAACAGGCTCTTTCTGCTCGCCGGCAGCGCCCTTCTTTGCAGAGCCGCCGAAAGATGAGAACAGCAGTGCGCCGAGCTTTCTGTTCATAGCCTTGCACATGATAAGTGTAAGGATAAGTCCGCTTGTACCAACCAGACAACCTGAAACAACGAGAACCGAGTTGCTCATTGCAAGACCTGCGAATGCAGCTGCAAGACCCGAGAAAGCGTTGAGCAGGGAGATGATAACAGGCATATCGCCGCCGCCGATAGCGATGACCATTGTAAGACCAAGGATAAGATATGCAGCAGTTACGATGATGATACCGATGTCGCCGATGTTCTTATCAACAACGCCTGCGATAGAAAGCGCATACATTACAACGCCGCCGAGACCAACAACTGCAAGGATAGCGTTGATAGCGTTTTTACCTGGGATAGAGATGTTCTTCTTGAACATCTTGCCTGAAAGCTTGCCCCAGGCAACAACAGAACCTGTGAATGCGATAGCACCGATAGCTATTGTAAGACCGAGTGCAACAGACGAGAAAACGTTGATGCTGCCGTCAGTCATATACTGTGTCAGAGCAACGAGAAGGGAAGAAAGACCGCCGAAGCCGTTGAACAGAGCAACGAGCTGAGGCATACCTGTCATTTCGACCTTCTTGGACCATATAGCACCGATGATTCCGCCGATAACAATTGCAGCGAGCGCCCAGAGATATGCATTCTTCATAGGCTCTGCGGTGAGTGTATCGGTAACTTTCTTTTCCAGCAGAACGGTAACAACTGCGATGAGCATACCGACTGAGGACATCAGATTACCTTTTCTTGCAGTGTCTGCTTTACCCAGAAGCTTGATGCCTCTGATAAAAAGCACTGCTGATATCATATAAAGTATCGTTGTGAGGACAACGCTTACATCAGCCCAATTCACTTCTTGTCGTCCCCCTTCTTCTTGAACATACCGAGCATTCTATCGGTAACGAGGTATCCGCCGACAACGTTTATCGTTGCAAGAATGATAGCAACGAAGCCGCAGATATTGCTTACCATACCGTCGGTATGAAGTGCAACTGCCGTAGCGCTGATAGCGCCGACTATTGTGATTCCCGAGATCGCATTTGTACCTGACATAAGCGGTGTGTGCAGCTGGGAAGGAACTTTCGAGATAAGCTCAACGCCCAGGAAGCCTGCGATAACAAATACGAAAACGAGAAGAAGTATTTCACCTATCGCCATTTTACTCTCTCCTTACTTGAATCTTTCGTGGATTATTTCGCCGCCCTTGGTAAGCAGGCAGCCTTTCATGATCTCATCTTCGAGTCTGATCTCAAACTCTTTGCTCTCCTTGTTGTAGAAGTGTGAAAGGAAAGCGGTGAAGTTACCAGAAAGCATTTTTGATGCATCAAACGGTACCTGTCTTTCAAGCAGGTCGCCCGACATGATCGTAACGCCGTTTTCGGTAACAACGTTCTCAAACAGCTTTGAGCCTTCAACGTTTCCGCCTGTGGATACAGCCATATCCACTACAACAGAACCTGGCATCATACGGTCAAGAACGTCCTTCTTGATAAGAACAGGGGCTTTTCTTCCGAACACCTTAGCGGTGGTGATAACAATATTTGATCTTTCGCAGACCTTTGCCTGAGCTTCCTGCTGTTTAGCGATCTGCTCTGGTGTAAGCTCTTTGGCATAACCCTGATCGGTCTGACCCATTTCACCCAGGTCGATCTTTACAAAGCTTGCGCCGAGGCTCTTTACCTGCTCCTCAACGACAGGACGGGTATCAAAAGCATCAACTCTTGCGCCCAGACGCTTAGCGGTAGCTATTGCCTGAAGACCGGCAACGCCGACACCGATGATGAACACTCTTGCAGGGTTGATAGTACCTGACGGAGTTACCATCATAGGAAGTATCTTCGGGAGCTTTGCAGCAGCATTGATAACTGCACAGTAACCTGCAAGTGAGGTCTGTGATGACTGAACATCCATTTTCTGTGCAAGTGTCGTTCTTGGGATCATCTCAAGAGAAACAGCACAGATGCCTGCCGAAGCCATATTGTTCAGCAGTTCCTTCTCGTTGAACGGATCGAGATAGCTCAGATGCATAGCATCCTTCTCAATACCGTCGATCTTTTCTGGTTTCATGATTCGCAGAACTATCTCGCTACCCTTGTAGCCTTCCTCGTTTGAGGAAACAAGTACAGCACCTGCCTTTTCGTAAGCCTCATCCGCAAAGCCGCTTTTTGCGCCCGTGCCTTTAACGACCTTGATCTCAAAGCCCATAGAAATAAGCTTTTTCACATCATCAGGGATAAGCGGTGTGCGTGTCTCTCGTGGGTCGGTCTCCTTACAGACCAGAATTCTTTTCATCTATCATTTTACTCCTTTCGGCAATGGGATACTTCTGAAAATGTCCGATACCCGAAAAAACAGCACAAAGCAGCACTGCTTACATGCGGTGCTGCCGATATGCTGCCAGAACCAAAATCAATCGTAGGTCTCGGTATTGTCTGTATGATCGCAGTATTAAACTGCGTCAATAAATTTATCACGTTCTGATAGCCTGAGCAGCGTTTGCTTCAGGCAGGTCTTAGATACAAAGCCAGGAAACATACCTGTTTTGTTTTGCGTAAGACCTCTTTGTTCGTGATCAGATGTGGACCTGTACGTATCGAGGGTCTATCAAACGATACCCTGTGCGTTCATAGCATTGAGGACCTTCTCAAAGCCTGCGAGGTTTGCACCTGCAACGTAGTTGCCCTCAAAGCCATACTTCTTAGCTGCATCATCAATATTGTGATAGAGGTTTTCCATTATCTTCTTGAGCTTGGAATCAACTTCCTCGAATGTCCAGCTCATACGCTCGCTGTTCTGTGACATCTCAAGAGCAGATGTAGCAACGCCGCCTGCATTTGCAGCCTTACCAGGAACAAAGAATACATTGTTGTCCTGGAAGTACTTTGTTGCTTCCTCTGTTGTAGGCATATTTGCACCTTCGCAGACAGCAAGTACACCGTTCTTAACGAGTGCCTTAGCGTCCTCGATGTCAAGCTCGTTCTGAGTTGCGCAAGGAAGAGCGATGTCGCACTTGATGGTCCAAACGCCTCTGCCCTCATGATACTCGGAATTCGGACGGTATGACTTATACTCTGTAAGTCTTGCACGCTTAACTTCCTTGATCTCCTTGAGAGCTGCAACGTCGATTCCGTCCGGATCGTATACCCAGCCTGTTGAATCTGAGCATGTAACGACCTTAGCGCCGAGCTGCTGAGCCTTCTGGATAGCGTAAATTGCAACATTTCCTGCGCCGGAAACTACAACTGTCTTATCTTTTATAGTATATGCATGTGAACGCAGAAGCTCATCTGTGAGATAAAGCAGACCGTAGCCTGTTGCTTCTGTTCTTGCGAGTGATCCGCCGAAAGTAAGTCCCTTTCCTGTCAGAACGCCCTCAAACACGCCTCTGATCCTCTTGTACTGACCGAACATATAGCCGATCTCACGAGCGCCTGTACCGATGTCACCTGCTGGAACGTCAGTGTCTGCGCCTATGTACTTGCAAAGCTCTGTCATGAAGCTCTGGCAGAAATTCATGATCTCACGGTCGCTCTTGCCCTTAGGATCGAAGTCGGAACCGCCCTTGCCGCCGCCGATAGGAAGGCCTGTAAGGCTGTTCTTGAAGATCTGCTCAAATCCGAGGAACTTGATGATACCTACGTTTACTGATGGGTGAAGTCTCAGACCGCCCTTGTAAGGACCGATAGCTGAGTTGAACTGTACACGGTAGCCTGTGTTTACATGTGCGTTGCCCTGATCATCGATCCATGGCACACGGAACTTGATCTGACGCTCTGGATTTACGAGTCTTTCAAGCACTGCGTCACGTCTGAACTTTTCTTCGTTAGCATCAACGATAGGACGAATGGAATCAAGCACTTCACGTACTGCCTGATGAAATTCGGGCTCACCCGGATTTTTTTCTGTTACCTGCTGGATTATTTCATCTACATATGACATATACTTTTTCCTCCTGTTTGTGTGCACTCACATATCAATGATACTCCGAAATGCTCGGATTAGTCAATGTATGAGTACCGTATATTTTTCTACATAAACCGGTAAAAATCAGACATTTATTTGCGGAGCTTTATAGTGAGTGCATTTATTTACTGCAAATAAAGCTGGTATATAACGGTTATTTTTTATATTGTGACGGAAGTTCCCCCGTTATCTTCTTGAATACACGGGTAAAATAGTCCGCTGAAGCGAAGCCGAGCATATCGCTGACTTCGTTTACCTTATAATGACCTGATTCGAGCAGCAGCTTTGCATAGCTCATAGTCAGACCTTTATAAAACTCACTGAACGGCATACCTATCTTCGCCTTGAAATAGCGCCCGAAATAGTCGGCGTTGTATCCGAAGAAGTCGGCGGCAGCCTCAACTGTTATAGCACAGCCGTGAGTTTTTATCAGAAGCTCTCTCAGCTTGTCTATAAACGATTCGTTTTCCTTGGTGATCTCAAGCTTTGACATTACCTGGTTCATTGCTTTTGAGTATTCTGTCACCATCAGTTTTTTGCCGATAGCCTTTGCCGCACGCATGAGAGCAGAACGTATATCCTCTTCTAAGGTAGGCTCTGTGAGGTAATCCACCGCCCCGTGAAGGAAACATTCACGCATATCTCCTGCTGCATTTACACGGCTGATAACGATAGTCGGTATATTGATGCCCGCACGAGCGCTCCTTTTTAGCAGCTCCACTGCAAAAACCGCATCGGGACGGTTTATGCACAGCAGCATATCACATTCCTGTGCCGCAGCTTCATGCAATGCTTTTTCAGGTTCGCAGGTATGTGAAACTATCTCAAAGCCGCATTCTGAAAACACGGGCATACTGCTGTAATGTCTGATGTCGTAATTAGAGCTGTCTACAACAGTGATCCTGTACATCATAGCCTGTACCTCCCAAAAAAAATTGAGCCGTTACACTACGCCCGTAGTGAAACAGCTCCATTGCTTAATTGTAATTTAGCACAATAACAGTTTAAAGTCAATAAATAAAATGTTAACAGCCGATGTGTATACGGAAATTTACCGTATAATGTCGGAAATTTATAGGGTGATATGCCTAAGCAAGTCTGACAGGCAATATCGCCCTGCTTCTGATCGCAATATGCACAAGCCTTGTTCTTTATCAGATCAGAGCTTTGCGTTAGCGAGCATAAGCTTGATACGGTTTTCCTGATTTACCTTTGTAGCGCCTGGGTCGTAGTCGATAGCAACGATGTTGGCGTCAGGGTATGCCTGTTTTATAACTCTTGCGCTGCCCTTTGCAACGATATGGTTCGGCAGGCAGCCGAAAGGCTGGGTACAGATGATATTCTGTGTTCCTGTTTCGGCGAGAGCAGCCATTTCAGCGGTGATGAGCCAGCCTTCTCCCATTTTAACGCCCTGATGTATATACTTGTCGGCGCACTTGCGCAGATGCTCAAAGTCATGCGGCGGCTGGAAAACGCCGTGTTCCTCAATGACCTTTATCTGCTGCTTCTGGAACTTGTAAAGAATATCATAGCCGATAGTATAAAGCACCGTAGACTTATCAAAGATGCCGTAGAGCAGGCGGTCGTTTATCGGGTCTGAAGCACAGTAGAGAACAAAATCCAAAAGACCCGGAACGTTCGGCTCGCAGCCTTCTTCGAGCAGGAACTCGTTGAGGTGGTTGTTTGCAAGCGGTGAGTATTTAACATAGATTTCACCGACGATGCCGACCTTAGGCTTTTTCTCACTCGTTCTTTCAAGCGCCGCAAAGTCACGCAGCATTGCCTTGTAGATCCTCTTTGTGTGAGTGTATCCCGTCTTTGTATCGAACAGCTTTCCCATTCTGTGCTGCCAGCGTGCAAGCAGCCTGTCCGTTGAGCCTTTGACCACTTCATAAGGCTTGCACTGGTTGTAAAGCAGCATCAGCATATCGCCGTATAGCACCGCATAGATAAGGCGCAGTGCGATAGCAGGCGTCATCGGGAAAGCAGGGTTCTTTTCAAGTCCGCTGAAATTAAGCGAGATAACAGGCACCTGCGGGAACTGGCTGGAAACAGCCTTTCTTATAAGGTGTATATAGTTCGATGCACGGCAGCCGCCGCCCGTCTGTGACATTATCAGAGCTACTTTGTCAAGGTCGTACTTTCCGCTTTTGAGGGCGTCCATGAACTGACCGATAACGATAAGAGCAGGGTAGCAGGTATCGTTGTGAGTGTTTTTAAGTCCCTCGTCGATGACGTTTCTGGAGGTGTTGGTGAGCAGCTCCATTTTATAACCGTACTTTTCATATATCTTGATTATCAGCTTGAAATGTATCGGCAGCATATCCGGGACAAGTATCGTGTAGTCCTTTTTCATGTCCTCGGTGAAGATAGTCTTCTGAACTCTTGTCGAAGGCTCTTTTGGAGCGAGCTTTTTCTTATCCGGCATTTTTGCTTTCCTCCTTTTCTTCAAGAGCCGCAGCGAGCGAGCGCAGTCTTATCTTTGCAGCACCGAGATTTGTTATCTCGTCGATCTTCAGCTGTGTATACAGCTTGCCCTTTTCTTCGAGTATAGCTCTTACCTCGTCCGTTGTGACCGCATCGATCCCGCAGCCGAAGGATACCAGCTGGACCAGCTGCATATCCGCATTCTTGCAGACATATTCCGCAGCCCTGTAAAGTCTTGAATGATAAGTCCACTGGTTGAGAACGTCAACGCTCGGCGTGCTTACAAGACCCGAAACGCTGTCCTCGGTCACTACCGCAAAGCCAAGCGAAGCGATAAGCTTGTGTATGCCGTGGTTTATCTCAGGGTCGATGTGGTAAGGACGGCCTGCCACAACGATTATCTTCTGTCCTTTGCTCCTTGCATCTGCGATTATCTCTTTGGCTTTCTTCTCGATGTTTCTTCTGTATCTGAGCTGTGCGGTGTAAGCCATATTCAGAACGCCAAGCACCTGCTTTTCGGTTATCCTGTATCTTGTAAGGCACTTTGCAACGACGTGGGCAACGTGCTTTTTCATGTTGATGTCAAGATACGGAGCCATGAAATTCTTATCTGTAAGCTTGTCGTTGTTTGCTTTTAAAAGCTCAGGATAGTATGCAACGACGGGGCAGTTATAGTGGTTATCGGAATCTCCCTCATCGATATTGTAGCTCATGCAGGGATAGAAGATGAAATCAACTTTCTTATCCAGCAGGCTCTCAATGTGACCGTGGCACAGCTTTGCAGGATAGCACACCGTGTCCGAAGCGATAGTCTGCTGACCTTTATAGTATGTCTCCCTTGTGGATTCCTCGGAGAGAACGACCTCAAAGCCAAGTTCAGTGAACAGCGTGTGGAAATAAGGCATAAGGTCATAGAATGAGAGTGCAAGAGGGAAGCCGACTCTTGCCTTTGGTTTGCCCTTGGGCTTTGTCAGCTCATAGTCCTTGATTAGCTTGTATTTGTATTCTATCATATTCTCTGCACGGTCAGCGACTTTTATTCCTGCGCCCTTTTCGCAGCGGTTGCCCGAAACGAATCTGTGACCGTCGTTGAACTTTATTATCGTAAGGTTGCAGTGCGCACCGCAGCCCTTGCATTGAACAGCTGTCGAGTTGTAAGCGAACTCCTTGAGCTGCTCCAGCGTAAGTATCTTTGATGTGCAGTCCTGATTCTTTGTCTTTTCCATAGCGAAAAGCGCACACCCGAAAGCACCCATAAGCCCTGCGATAGCGGGTCTTATAACGTTCCTGCCGAGCTCTATCTCAAATGAGCGCAGCACTGCATCGTTGAGGAACGTACCGCCCTGAACGACGATGTTCTTTCCAAGCTCCTCGATAGTCTTTGCTCTGATTACCTTATAAACTGCATTCTTGATTATCGAAGACGAAAGACCTGCGGAGATGTCCTCTACCGTTGCGCCGTCTTTCTGTGCCTGCTTTACAGATGAGTTCATGAACACGGTGCATCTTGAGCCAAGCTCGACGGGAGCTTTTGCGAAAAGTCCGAGCCTTGCAAATTCCGAGATGTCATAGCCCATAGCCTGCGCAAACGTCTGAATGAACGAGCCGCAGCCAGATGAGCAGGCTTCGTTGAGCATGATGCTGTCGATAGCGTTGTTCTTTATCTTGAAGCACTTGATGTCCTGACCGCCGAT